>NZ_FPKK01000009.1:0-262627 GCF_900119645.1 Pseudomonas sp. NFACC43 | reverse complement strand
GGCGTGCCCATCGTCAACATCGCCAAGCCCAATGGCAGCGGCCTGTCCCACAACCAGTTCAAGGACTACAACGTCGGCAGCAACGGCGTGATCCTCAACAACGCCACCAACCGCACCCAGTCCACGCAACTGGGCGGGATCATCCTCGGCAACCCGAACCTCAACGGCACGGCGGCCAAGGTCATCCTCAACGAGGTCAACGGCGGCAATCCCAGCCAGTTGCGCGGCTACACCGAAGTGGCGGGGAAGTCGGCCCATGTCATCGTCGCCAACCCCTATGGCATCACCTGCAACGGCTGCGGCTTCATCAATACCCCACGGGCGACCCTGACCACCGGCAAGCCGGTCGTCGAGAATGGCCAGTTGAGCCGCTACCAGGTGGACCAGGGCAGCGTCGCCATCGAAGGCGCGGGCCTGAATGCGAACAACGTCGACCGCTTCGAAATCATCACCCGCAGCGCCCGGATCAACGCCGAGATCCAGGCGAAAAACCTGACCATCGTCGCCGGACGCAATGACGTCGATGCCGCCACCCTCAACGCCACTGCACGGGCCGATGACGGCAGCGCCAAGCCGCAACTGGCGATCGACTCCTCTGCCTTGGGCGGTATGTATGCCGGGGCGATCAAGCTGGTGGGCACCGAGGCCGGGGTCGGGGTGAAACTGGACGGCAAGCTGATTGCCAGTGGGGGTGATATCCAGCTCGATGCCAATGGGCATTTGAGCCTGGCGCAGACCACCGCGGCCGGGGCCGTCGACCTCAAGGCGCAGAGCCTGGATGCTCGGGAAACGATCTATGCCGGCAGCCGCCTCGAGGCCACGACCCGAGGCGGCATCGACAATCGACGCGCCATGGCCGCGCGTGACAGCGTCACGCTGACGACCGACGGCCAACTCAGCAACCTTGGCATCATCGAGGCGGGTGTCAATGCCGACAGCACTCGCAACCAGGTCGGCGATGTCGTCCTTGCAGCGGCTGCCCTCGATAACCGCGGGCAAGCCGTGATTGCCAGTCGCGACTTGAAAGCCACGACCACCCAGACCCTGGACAATCGCGGCGGTACCTTGTCTGCGACGAAAACCCTGACCGTCGACAGCAAGGCCCTCGACAACCGCGCCGGCACACTGGTCAGCCAGGGCGCATTGAACGCGACAGTCCTCGGGACGCTGGACAACCGCGGCAAGGGCACCCTCGCCAGCGGTGGCGAGCAGGCCCTGGTCGCCGGGACGTTGAAAAACAGTGAAGGCGTTGTCAGCGCCAAGGACAGGCTGAAGATCGAGGCGAAAACCCTCGATAACAGCCGCGGCAAGATGGCTTCGGACGCGGCCCTGACCGTTGGCGCAGGTGACGTTGACAACAGCGGCGGCCAAATCACCAGCCAGGCGGATACGGTCGCCACGCTGGACAGTTTCAAGCAGCAGGGCGGCAAGCTGGTCAGCCAGGGGAAACTGACACTGACAGCAAACCGCATCGATAACAGCGACGACGGCTATATCGCCTCGGTCAAGGCCATGGCCCTGACTGCCCACCAACACCTGCTCAACACTGGCAAGGCGATTATCAGTACCGAACAAGGCCTGACCATCGCTGGGGGAGAGGTCGATAACACCAACGGCAGCCTGCTCAGCCAGGATGACCTGAAGGTTGATATCGCGGGGGACCTTCTCAATCGGGACGGCAGCGCCATCGCCCAGGCCGGTAACGTCGATATCGAGGCGAGCAGCCTCGACAATCGTGGCGGCGTGCTGGCAACGGTCAATGGCTGGTTGAAAACCGCTCTCGACAAGGTACTGGACAACAGTCAATCGCTCACCGCCGGCGGTGACGCCGGATTGATCCAGGCCCAGTCCATCGACCTCGGCGCAACGCAGGCGGTGCTCAACAACGGCGGACAGGTGTCGGCCCTGTCCGGGGCGGCTGAAATCGGCACTGGCGCATTGCACAATCGCAACGGTGCCTTGCTTGCCAGGCAGGGGCTGGCGGTCCGTGCCCATGATCTGGATAACAGCAACGGACGCGTAGCGGCGGACACCATCGATTTCGGACTTGGGGCAGCACTCATCAACCAGGGCGGCCTGGTAGAGGGCAGCAATGGCCTGGCGATCCGGGCTGCATCGATTGACAATCAGCGCGGCAAGTTGCGTTCGGTGGCCCAGCGGGGAGCGGCGACCCTGGAGGTTGGCCAACTGCTGGACAACCAGAACGGCCTCATCGAGGCGGCCAGCCACGACCTGTCCTTGCAGATGACCGGTTTCCTGAACACTGATGGCAGCGTTCGCCATGTGGGCAGCGGCACCCTGGACGTGGACATCGCCAGGTTCAGTAACGTCGGCGGCAGCCTGACGACATCGGGTACCTTGACCGTCGACGCGGCCCGCTGGGATAACAGCTCGGCTATCCAGGCCGATGTCCTCGACCTGAAGGTCGGCCAGCTCAATCAATCCGACCGCGGTAGCCTGCTCGCCGTCAAAAGCCTGCTCGCCACGGGTGGCAACTGGAACAACGCAGGCGTCATTGGCAGCGATGAAGCCCTCGATCTGAGGCTGACCGGTGCCTATGTCGGCACGGGCAGCAGTCGGGCCAGCAGCCTCGGTCGGTTCGACTTGAGTGCGGCAAGCATCGATGTTTCGAGCGGCTCGCGCCTGGCTGGAGGTGGTGCTACCACCATCGGCAGCCTCGGCGCACTGAACAATGCCGGGCGGATCACCAGCGGCGACACGTTCTCCCTGACCGCCGCCCGCTTGACCAACACGGGCACGCTGGGCGGCGCCCGGGCGGTCGAACTGACCGCCGACGAGGCGCGCAACGATCATGGCCTGATCTTCAGCGGCGCGGACATGGGGCTGCGTTTCGATCGGTTCACCAACCATTTCGCCGATGTCTACAGCCTGGGGGCGCTGAATGTCGCGGCGCGGGACGGTGTGGCCCGCAGCGAACTGCTCGAGAACATCTCCGGCACCCTGGAGTCGGCAAAGGACATGTCGCTGCGCAGCAATGTCCTGATCAACCGCAAGGACGTCTTTACCACCACCGATCAACTGGTGTCGGGTTCCATCAGCGTCAAATGCTACGACTGCGGCGGCGACCACCACAACGTCGACTACATCGCCAATGAAACCTACCAGAGCGTGGTGCTCCAGGACTCGGCCAGCGCCACCTTGATGAGCGGCGGCAAGCTGACCATCGACGGCCTTGCGGTAGCCAACCACCACAGCGTCATGGCCTCGGGCGCCGACCTGCTGATCAAGGCGGACAACTTTGCCAACGTCGGCGCCGCTGCCGGCTCCAGCGTCAGGACGCGGACCTGGAACACCGGCAGGGTGACCGACGGAACCGACGAGCGTTTCCGTTCGCGCTTCATCGTTCCCTACAACGCCCAGGCCAACCCCAAGGAAGTCCCGGTCGATGCACTCAACAGCTTCCGCCAGGTGGCTGACATCACCACCGTGACACCGGGTGCGCCGATGGCGCCGGCGGTCGTTCAATCGGGGGGCAATATCGACATCCAGGCCACCCAGAAACTGGAAAACAGCAGCATCGTGCAGTTCCAGGCGCCATTGGCGGGGACGGCCAGAACAGCGGCGACGGACGTCGCCACCTCCACGCAGCCTGCGGTGGTGGTGCTCAACCCGCAGTTACCGCCCGACCTTGCGCAACAACAGGTCAACCCGACCGGCATGCCCGGGTTCAGCTTGCCAACGGGGGAGAATGGCCTGTTCCGCATCGTCGACAGCGCGGCTGCGGCGCAAGGCAGCCGTGACCAGAGCCGGGCCACCGTCCAGGGCTCGGATGCGAGCCGGGTCATTGTCGGGCCCAAGTACCTGATCGAAACCAACCCTGCGCTGACCGACCTCAGGCAGTTCCTGAGTTCGGACTACTTGCTGGGCAACCTGGGTTACGACCCCGACACCAGCTGGAAGCGCCTGGGCGATGGCCTGTACGAGCAGCGCCTGGTCCAGCAGGCGGTGCTTGCCCGCACCGGACAGCGATTCATCGCCGGACAGACCAGCGATGAAGGCGTGTTCAAGTACCTGATGAACAACGCCATCGCCAGCAAGGAACAACTGAACCTGGCCGTTGGCGTGACCCTCACGTCGCAGCAGGTCGCCGCGCTCACCCATGACATCGTCTGGATGGAAGACCAAGTGATCAATGGCGAGCATGTGCTGGTGCCGGTGCTCTACCTGGCCCAGGCCAACCGCCGGTTGATGGCCGATGGCGCGCTGATCCAGGGCAAGGACATCACGCTGATTGCCGGTACCGACCTCAAGAACGCCGGAACGCTGCACGCCAGCGAAAACCTCTCGGCGGCGGCGGGGAACAACCTGGTCAACACGCGCCTGGCCGAAGCCGGCGAGCGGCTCAAGCTGGTTGCCGGCAAAGACCTCGTCAACATCCAGGGCGGGATTCTCAAGGGCCAGGATGTCGAGCTGTCGACCTTGACCGGCGATATCCGCAACGACCGCACCGTCAGCATCATTGAAAACAGCGGCCAGGGTTTCAGCTCGAAAACCTCGGTGGTCGACAATGCCGCACGCATCGAGGCCGGCAACAACCTCACCGCGCGGGCGGCGGGCGACCTGCTGAACGTGGGCGGCGCCATCACCGCAGGCAACGACATTGACCTGCGCGCGGGGGAAGACATCGTCATTTCCGCCGCCCGGGAAGAAAACGGCTCGATGCGCAAGGACAAGCGCCACTTTTGGGAACAGAGTCAGACCGTCCAGCATGCCAGTGAAATCAAGGCCGGCGGCGACCTGAATGCCACAGCCGGCAAAAACCTGACCGTCGTCGCCAGCCACCTCGAAGCCAAAGGCGATATCAACCTGACCGGCACCGACGTTTCCCTGATCTCGGCAGCGAACGAAGACGCCAGCGAATACCGCTACAAGCGCAGTGGCAAGAAGATCAACAAGGAAGAGGATCACGTCCAGCAGCAGGCGACCACCCTCAATGCGGGCGGGGATGTAGCGATTGCTGCGCGCAACAACCTGTCGGTGGTGGCGAGCAGGATTACGGCGGGTGACGAGGCTTACCTGGTTGCCGTTAAGCAGATAAGTCTGCTGGCTGAGCAGAATCGGGATTATTCG
Source organism: Pseudomonas sp. NFACC43 (assembly GCF_900119645.1). NCBI lineage: Bacteria > Pseudomonadati > Pseudomonadota > Gammaproteobacteria > Pseudomonadales > Pseudomonadaceae > Pseudomonas > Pseudomonas sp. NFACC43. The sequence continues at coordinate 257,536 of NZ_FPKK01000009.1, read as the reverse complement.
CTGTATGACATGAAGAAGAAGGGGGGATGGGGCAGTAACGCCGCAAGGCGGGATGAGGTGACTCAGATCACTCATATCGGCAGCGAGATCAAGGCCGGGGGCAACCTGAAACTGATCAGCGGTGGGGATCAGACCTACCAGGTGGCGAAGCTGCAAAGTGGCAATGACCTGACCCTAGACAGTGGTGGGCGAATCATCTTCGAGGGGGTCAAGGACTACCACGACGAAAGCCACACCAAGAGCAAAGGTGACCTGGCCTGGTACAAGATGAAAGGCGAGGGACGCACCGATGAAACCTTGCGCCAGAGCGAGCTTGTCGCCCAAGGACAGTTGGTCATCAAGGCCGTTGACGGCCTGCGTATCGACGTCAAGCAAGTCGATAAACAGAGTGTCAGCCAGACCATCGACGCGATGGTGAAGGCTGAACCGGGCCTGGCCTGGATGAAACAGGCCGAGGCGCGTGGCGACATCGACTGGCGTCAGGTGAAGGAAATCCACGACAGCTTCAAGTATGAAAACTCCGGTCTGGGTGCCGGAGCCAAAATCGCCATCGCGATTTTGATGTCGTTCATCATGGGCCCGGCCGGCTTCGGACTGTCAGGCACCAACCTTGCGGTAGCCACCAGCCTGAGTACCACCGCAGTCACCAGTACTATTGAGAACAAAGGCAACCTGGGTCGTGCGCTAAAGGAAACAGTGAGCGCCGATAGCTTGAAGAGTGCGGCGATTGCCGGTTTTACCGCCTATGCGTTCGAATACGCGGACAAAGAATGGTTTACCAGTGCCGACAGCGCCAATACTGCAACTCAAGGCGTCGAGCCGTCGGCGGGTTCGACGGGTTCGGCAAGTTCAGCATCAAGCGCGCGTAATTCATCCAAGGATATCTTCCGTTGGAGTAACGCGACTGACACGGCAGTCCGCACAACTGGGAAAGCGCTCATCTCCAGTAGCATTTCCACAGCGATTGGAGGCGGCAGCTTCGGCAGCAACTTCAATGCTGCCCTGCTGGGAGAGGCCGGCAATGTGGCGATGGCGACCGGTTTCAACTGGGTGGGCGATACCATCAAGTTCCCGGATGGCGGCCCTCAGAAAATTGTGGCCCACGCGATCATGGGTGGCCTGCTGGCTGAACTGACAGGCAGTGATTTCAAAACGGGGGCAGTCGCCGCCGGTTTGAACGAAGCGCTGATTCCCAGCATGGTCAAGGTGGCGGATAAAAACGAACATCTGCAACTGATGCTCTCGCAACTAACGGGGCTACTGGCTGCGGCCGCGGTCAACGGCGATCTCGATACAGGTTCGAAGATTGCCGAGAAAGCGACCGCGTTCAACTATCTGTTCCATGCGGAATTGGTGGAGAGAGAACAAAAGCTCAACAGCTGCACATCACCAGCTGATTGCCAATCCATCCGTGATTTTTACAACAACCTCGACACAGCCCGAAACCGGGAGTTTGGACAGTACTGCCTGCAGAATCCGGCGGGCTGTGCGCAGATTACGAAGCAGCTGGCGGATGAGATTTCGGCCAATGAAAAATTGCTGCATGACGGCAGAAGCTCAGGGCTGAATCGCTCGGTAGCACTTTGGGAAATCACGCGGAGTAACGAGCGGGCCATCAATACCGGCATTATCGAGAATACGCGTACCGAAAAAGGCGATGGCGCTGCATTACTGGCCGAGCTTGCGTCGGATGGATTGAGTCCGGATCGGGGATTGTTCGCGTCGACGGCTGGGGGGAAGGGTGGTACAACCGGGGTTAAGGTTGGGGTTGTTGGGGATAATAGTGCGAAAGGTGGGGCGAAGACACCACAAACTCTAGAGCAGATATCAAATCCCCCGCAGGCTCCTGTAATTCCATTCGGATGGATCAGTCGGCCAGGGAAAAATGGTGGGGAAATCTACTACCCACCTGGAACTGATCCGGCAAAAGGAGAGCACATCCGAGTTATGCCGCCTGGCTCATCACCTGTCCCGGGATATGAGAATGGATATTGGCGCTGGCAGAACTCCGGCAAGCAACCAATGAACCCCGCAACAGGCAAACCGGGGAAAGGTCAGGGGGATACACATGTTCCTCTTCTTCCTGACTCTTTGCCGCCGATTCGTCGTTGAAGCTATTTATCAATCAAGGTGGCGTATGTACTCATTACCGGCTGATTTTGACTTTTCACTGCTATCCGGCTGTTATCTGGAGATGGTATGTTTTGGTGTGCGAATGACGAAATTGGAATTTTCACGCCCCCAGATTTCTGCTGGCATCTCTCCATATAGAGTCTCTTTTTGTGTGGAAGGTGGTTTGAAATATGAAGTAAATGGCGTGTTAGGGCAAAGACGGTTTTCTGATTCATCCACAAGTGCGCCGTTATTGGATTTTTTGCTACAGGATGTCCTGTCGGTTAGAGAGGTTGAGGCAGCAGCGCTGCAGATACTATTTAACTCAGGCGACAGTATTGTTGTTGAACCGGATAGCGACAGTGGTTATGAGGCTTATACAATTTACTTGGATTCCGGTGATGTAGTGGTTGTTTGAAGCGGTTAGAAAAGGTGGCGAAAAAAGAGGCAAATTTATTTGTCATGCTGGTAAATAAATCTGTCCTTATTTTTTGTCCCCTTTTTTTATTTTTTGCTTCAGTAACAGCGACTCGGTGATTAACGCCCATAGAGATTTGGGGGGTGCCAAACGCGATGGTGAATGTTTGATCAAGGGTTGTGTGCCGGCAGTCTACATTATAGAGTAAAGAAATAAAGGTGTTTTATGGGGCCTGAAAAGTACGAGTTGTTGAATAGCGTTCCAGGGCATGCAGATTATGCCGTGAGCGCAGGGGACTTGGATCCGGAGGATATCCCGCAGGAAAGAATTAGTGCTGTGCTAGATCTGCTTCGTAATGCTAGTAATGATGAGGAGAGATTTTTTGCCGCAAAATTACTGACTAGTTTGGGCATCCATGAAGGCTTGATTGCTTTGGAAGCAAGTATGGAAAAGCCAGAGCAAATCGAGGGGATTTATTCTCATCGGGTATATGGGTACGACGATACTTATTACCAGATACTCTTGGCTGTTACTCGGTATTTTTCCAACGTGGCTGATCGTGGGGATATCGAAGTTGCTAGGGCTCAGATATATTCTATCCTTTCAAAAATCATTGCTTTAGCAAGTAGTAAATCTTCGAAATAGCCAAGATTTTTGATTTTGTGAGGCGTGAGAATTACACGGAATATGTGCCTCTTATTGAAAATCATCTTATTGCTATAATCGATAAGCCCGAGGTGCATCGCTGGAAAGTCTATGACGCTATTGAATTTCTGACAGATTTTAATTCAGATTTCATTGCATCTTTATTGAAAGATAAAAATAAGTCGATTGATGATTATAGGCCAGGAACGTAAGGTGGACGAAAAGGGGGCAGATTTGAATGGCACTTCCTTAGCGGCTAAGCGATTGAACTGAAAGCGAAAAATTAAGAGGGGCTGGTCTTGGTCTACGGTGATAGTTGCGAACACACACCAGCGAACCAAGGACACAGCCCCAATGGATCGTAGACGGCAAATTCTTCAGCATCAATGAACGAAAAGGGGACAGATTTATTTGTCAGGCTGGTAAATAAATCTGTCCCCTTTTTTCTTGGCGCCTCAAATCGATAAAGCATTTAAACGTTTGCCTCAGTCTGCACGGGCCCAGTTGGTTAGAAATGCTGAGAAGGGGCTGAAACGATTGCAAGAAACAGGGAATATGTAATGAGCAGTAAATATGCTGTGGTTATAAAACAAGGGATAGCTTTACCCGAAAGAGAGATATTGGTCAGACGGGCATGGGGCGATGTACCTGTCTCTTATATTCAGGATCAAGAAGTTTTCAATGAGTGCAGCTTTCTTGACTTGAAAGTTAACAAGTGGGAAGTCAATAAACAGTGGAGTAATCAGCAAAATAGCGAACCCTGGATAAGAGTTGAGATGCTCAAAGGGGGCGCGCTTAAGGAATATTTGCGGAATGAGGGCTGCTCCCTGTCTTTAGATGTTACAGACGAAGCTCTCGTGATTTTGGAGTTAGATGAGGGCGGATTGGAGTTGGACGAGGTTCTACTGTTAAGTCTGGTATCTGCGTTTCATAGTGGCTATAAAATTTACAGATGGGTCGATGATTTTCAAGAAGTGGGCGAAGATATTTTTATCTCTTTGCCAACTCAACATGCTATTCGTGAAAGATTGCTGACTTGCGCATAGTGTTTGTTTAGGTGAAAAGGGGGCGGATTTGTTTTTTGTGCTGGTAAATAAATCTGTCCCCTTTTTTTGGGGTCCCCCTTTTTTGGTAAGAACGGTAAGGATCCGTGATGATGCAAGGGGTCATGATTTCGGTGTGGGAAATCCACAAAATCGCGGCTCCCACTTTAATGATGAAATCGGAAATCACTATGACTATTGATATTGAAATTTTGAGCGCGCCTAATATTTCTATACCGAACGAGGTATTCAATATTAACCGTCCGCAGAGAGGGGCGGCCGAGGCCATCTCTGTAGCGAGTTTTATGGTTGCTGAGTCATCAAGTAGCTCTTTGGTTCTGGTGTTAGATTATATTTTCTCATTAATTGAAAAAAACTTACTCGGTTACGACGTCTGGTTTTTTGTTGGTAACTCAGCATGGCAGCCAGATACACGAGTGATCCGATACCGAAAGTTGTGGGGGGCTTTAAGCTTTCGCGGAAATGAAGTTGTAGGCGGCAGTGAACTGCAAGAAGGCATGGTTGAGGCAGATGGGCAGTTAAAATTTTTTGGTGCTGTGCGGCTATCGAGAAATTCAGTTGAGTTTTTGGCGAAAATTCTTGAGGTTGAACGCTGCTCATATATCGCTGCGCTGCCTAGCGGGTTTGATGTGAAAAGTATTTTGGATGTGGGATGGTCCGGGAATGTATCGGATGATTTGGATTTGCATTACTTGATAAGTGAAAAGAAAGGGCTGCTTTTTAGGAGGCTTGGTGAATTTGATGAGGGTGAGCAAGGTTTATTATCCACAGGTCCGTCAGAAGTGATGGGCGGATTATTGAATTGATTGGAGGGTGATGGTGTGGCATCTTTGTGCTGATTCGTAAATAACTCTGAGAGTTATCTGGCCGGCCTCCCTGCCTCACAGGTGAAAAGGGCACAGATTTATTTGTTGTGCTGGTAAATAAATCTGTCCTCTTTTTCTAAAATTTCCGTTCACCGTGCGATTGGAACCGAATACTCGCGACCCGTTGAAATGACCGTTGACTTGGGCGGAGGTCACACCTACGGCCTTTATGGTACCTCTCGATGACGTGGTGGTATTACGAGATACGACACATTGATACAGGGCGTTCCGCCAATGGACGAAAAGGGGACGGACGAAAAGGGGACAGATTTATTTGTCATGCTGGTAAATAAATCTGTCCCCCTTTTTTCTTTTTTGAAGAACTGGAAATAATGTACTCACAAGCCGATCTTGCAACGGATTTAGAAAAAACATTGGTTGATGGTTTCGAGGTTTTTAGGATTTCGAAAGCCGCATTTGAAATATATCAAAATCATGGCTTAGAAATAACTGCGCCCATGGATCGAGTGCTCCTCACGCTGATTGCAATGGAAGAGGGTGAGGAATTTGAGTTGACGGAAGCTGAGTTTTTGGCTCTGATTTCAGAGATAAAAACTATGTAGATAAGGCGAAATTTACTGTGACGCTATGTAAGCCACAAAAAAAGGGACAGATTTATTTTGCAGGGATGGGTTGGCTTTTAGCCTTGACTTGAGGCCGGCTAATGGGTGTCCCCATTCTTCTGCATTCTTCGATTCTTCAGTCCCCATTCTTCATAAGCGCGGTCTGTTGTCCCAACGGAGATCCCATCCGTTGGGCGTTATGACAAAGGACACGAGCTCCCCCTGAACCCTCTCAGCCAACCCAGCCAACTGCCGTTTTCGGAATGACCTCGGACTCGTCGAGCTTGGATGCAAACATGCTCACGGCTTCGAGTGCGTCTGTCGTCCCGGTGCGGATCTGTACGATGACCGATCCGGCCTGGTCCGCCAGGGTCACGCCGCGCAGGGCGCCTTCGTGGGTGACGTTCATGCTTGCGACGGCTTCGCGGGTTTCGGAGAGGATCATGCCGATCATCTCGGCGATCTCCGCTGTCGAGCGGCTTGTACGCCCTGCCAGCTGGCGGACCTCGTCGGCCACCACTGCGAAGCCTCGGCCCTGGTCTCCCGCTCGCGCGGCCTCGATGGCGGCATTGAGGGCCAACAGGTTGGTCTGGTCGGCGATGCCGCGGATGGTGTTGACGATGGCGGTGATTTCCTCGGAGCGCGATCCCAGTTGCCCGACCAGGCGCGCGGAGGCGCCGATGTTGTCGGCGATCTGACGCATTTCCTTGGCTGTCTGGTGGATAACCTCGGCACCCTGTTCGGCCACTCGTTCGGTCTCGGCGGAGATGTGGTAGGCGCGGGAGGCTCCGCGAGAATCTTCCTCGAACTTCTCGACCCGTTCGGTGATGTCGCTTGCGAACTTCACGATCTTGCACAACTTGCCCTCGGCGTCGTAGACCGGGTTGTAGCTGGCCTCCAGCCAGACGACCTTGCCGTGCTTGCCGAGACGCTTGTATTGACCGCTGAAGAATTCCCCGGCGTTCAGGCGCCGCCAGAAATCACTATATTCCGAACTGCTTACCAGGTTTGGCTCACAGAACATCCGGTGATGTTTGCCCTGGAGTTCGGTCAAGTTGTAGTTCATGACCCTCAGGAAGTTGTCGTTCGCGGTGAGGATGTGGCCGCTGAGGTCAAATTCGATCACCGCCATGGCACGATCAAGTGCCGCCAACTTGCCGCGGATTTCCGCCTCGTTCGCGACCTTGGCAGTGACATCGAGGGCGTACTTCACCACTTTCACCACGCGGTTGTGCTCATCCACCACGGGGTTGTAGCTGGCTTCCAGCCATACGTTCTGGCCGCGCCCGCTACGGCGCTGGAAGGTCCCGGAAACGAATTGACCGGCGCGCAACTGATTCCAGAATTCGCGGTACTCAGCGCTGCCCGCCAGCGCCGGGGTGCAGAAGTCCCGATGCGACAGACTGGCCAACTGCTCCGCACGGTAACCCATGGTATTGAGGAAGTTTTCGTTTGCGCGAAGCACCTTGCCGTCGGGACTGAACTCGACCACGGCCATCGACCGTTCCAAGGCACCCACCAGTCCTTTGTATGTCGTTAATTCGGCTGTCCTAGCCGTCAGTTCACTTTTTAGGATTTTGTTAAACATGACGTACCCTCGACGAACCCAGAAATGACTGGACCATGTCTCGGTATCGACTCGCTGACAGCGGAACTGAAGGGAATGGCCTAATCATGTTTCGGCGCCAAAAGGCGCCTTGTCCAATGATCCGGTTCTAAAGGTCCACAAAAAGAAGGGTTAATGCTTGCAGGTGTTGTCGCGAGGTACCGCCAGCAATGCTCCGCGAGCCGGTGGCAGGGGCCGAGCAAGGCGAGCACTCCCGTCCGGGATGCGGGAGTGCTCGAAGGGTCAGAGGCTGAAGCGCCCCACCATGCTGTTCAGGTCCACGGCCAGGCGAGACAACTCGGCGCTGGCGGCGCTGGTCTGATTGGCGCCGGTGGCCGATTGCACCGACAGATCGCGGATGTTCACCAGGTTGCGGTCCACTTCACGTGCCACCTGGGCCTGTTCTTCGGCGGCGCTGGCGATCACCAGGTTACGCTCGTTGATCTCCAGGATGGCCGCGTTGATGGTGTCCAGGGACATGCCGGCGCCACGCGCGATGTTGAGTGTGGACTCGGCGCGCTCGGTGCTGTTGCGCATGGAGTCCACGGCCTGTTCGGTGCCGTTCTGGATGCTGCCGATCATGCGTTCGATCTCGCTGGTTGACTGCTGGGTGCGATGGGCCAGGGCACGTACTTCGTCCGCCACCACCGCGAAACCGCGACCGGCCTCGCCGGCACGGGCCGCCTCGATGGCCGCGTTGAGCGCCAGCAGGTTGGTCTGGTCGGCCAGGCCACGGATCACGTCCAGGACCTTGCCGATGTCGCGGGATTCATCGGCCAGGTTGCCGATCAGCGTGGCGGTGCTCTGCACATCGGCGCTCATGCGCTCGATGGCGCCGACAGTCTCCTGCACCAGGTCCCGGCCGTCGCCGGCGGAGGTGGTGGCATTTTTCGAGGCTTCGGAAGTGCTGACCGCGTTGCGCGCTACTTCTTCCACGGCGCTGGTCATTTCATTGACGGCAGTGGCGGCCTGTTCGATCTCGTCGTTCTGCTGGGTCAGGCCACGGGCGCTTTCGTCGGTAACGCTGTTGAGTTCTTCGGCGGCGGAGGCCAATTGCGTGGCCGAGCCGGAAATCCGCTGCAGGGTATCGCGCAGTTTTTCCTGCATGGTGGACATCGCCCGCAGCAGGCGACCGGCTTCGTCGCTGCCATCGACCACGATCGGCCGGGTCAGGTTGCCCTTGGCGATTTCTTCGGCGGCATCCAGGGCGTTGGCGATCGGCCGGGTGATGCTGTTGGTCAGCAGCCAGGCGAACAGCAGGGTCAGGCCGGTGGCAACCACCAGCAGGGTGACGACCCAGTTGAACGCTGTCGAGTACTGTTGCGCCGCGCCCTGATTGAAATCATCGGCTTGCTGGTTGTTGATTTCCAGCAGGCGGCCGAGTACTGCGTTGATGGCTTCGGAGTTGTTCTGCAGTTCAGTGTTGAGCAGTGCCCGCAACTCATCGACCTGATTGTTGCGCGACAGGGTTTTCATCCGCTCTTCGAGTTGGCGGTATTGCCCCAGCAGTTGCACGTACTGGTCATAGACAGTCCGTTCTTCGGCAGCGCTGATGAGCTTTTCGTAAGCACTCTGGGCATCGCGAATCTGCTGGTTGCGTTGCTCGAACAGCTCGAAGGTTTTCTGCTGGATATCCGGTTCGCGGTTGGTCAGCAGGCGATAGGACAATACCCGCAGGCGCAAGGTGAGCTGGGTGAATTCATTCAGGGCCTGGATGCTGGGTACGCTGTTCTGGGCGATGTTTTCGCTGGATGCGCGGATCTTGCTCATCTGGGTCAGGGCGAATACCCCGAGGGCCAGCATCAGGGCGCCGATCAGGGCAAAGCCCAGGAACGCCCGCGGCGCGATGTTCATATTACGTAGAGACATGGAATGTACCGAGAAGGCGCGCCCGTGCGGGCTGTGGCTGGTGTTAATTGCCTTATCGGACATGCGACTGAAGTCTTGAGTGGGATGGGCCCTTTTGTCGCAGCACTACCCTGGCCAGGCGACGAAGGGTAGGAACCGGACTGCCCATTCACAGTCTTTACCACTCGCGAGCGAAGTACCGCTGCCCGTAAATCGTGGCGTCGGCGGTGACTTTTCTTTATCGTACGCGCCCCCTGGAAAAGCCTGGAAATCAATATGTTGGAAACATCCCTCAGCCAACTGGAGCAACTGGTCAACGACCTGGTGCAACAGAACCGCCACCTCGCCGGCCTGAACGAAACCCTGAGTGCGGAACTTGCCAGGGCCAAGGATGAAAACGAGAGCCTGCAATTGAGCCTGATGGAACAGGAAGAACTGCACGGGGCCACTGCGGCCCGCATCCAGGCGCTCATCGAGCGCGCCAGCGCAGGTCCCGTCGGCGCATGAGGCAGGGTACCGATGGGGTGACAGTCATCTCGATCCTGGGAGAAGACTATTCAATCAAGGCCCCGACCGGGCAGGAACAGGCGCTGCTGGACGCCGCGGCGATGCTCAAGGCCGCCCTGGCCGACACGAAGCGAAAATACCCGACGCTGATCGGTGATCGCCTGCTGGTGCTGGCGGCCATGAACCTGTGTTCGCAGCAGATCGAAATGCAGAAGCAGCATCGCGCCGAGCTCGACCGTTACCAGGAGCAGGTCAGCGCCACGGTCGATGTGATCGCCAAGACGATTCAGCAGGCCTGAACCTGCGACTGGCTTGAGAAGCAGCAGGCTCGCTCCACGGTGGAACTGTGTTCACCGAGGATCAAATGCAGGAATGAGCCTGCTGGGCGATCGGTCTCCGAGCGCGCTGCAGAACTCTTCTCAGAACCACTCATCCCGCATCGTCAGGCACGTATCGTCCCGCGCCTCGAGCAGTGTCAGCTCGTGCTGGCATCCTGGTACTTCCCAGGTAAGGAAGTAGCGCGCCGCTTGTAGCTTGCCTTTGTAGAAAGCCACGTCCGCCGGGTTGCCTGCGAGCAGGCCTTGCTCGGCGCGAATGGCCTGTTCCAGCCAGCGCCAGCCGATCACCATGTGACCGAATACCTTGAGGTAAAGAGCCGAGTTGGCGAGGCTGCTGTTGACCTTGCCCTGGGCCATGTCCGTAAGCAGCCCCAGTGTGACTGTCTGCAGGCGTGCTACCAGAGCTTCCAGCGGTTGACGCAGCGCATTCAATGACTCATACGCCTGGGCGCGCTCGGTGGTATCGGCCACCAGGCGGATCAACTGCTTGAGTCCGGCGCCGCCGTTCTGTGCCAGCTTGCGGCCCAGCAGGTCCAGGGACTGGATGCCATGGGTGCCCTCGTGGATCGGGTTCAGGCGGTTGTCGCGATAATACTGCTCCACCGGATACTCCCGGGTGTAGCCGTGTCCCCCCAGAATCTGGATCGCCAGTTCATTGGCCTTCAGGCAGAACTCCGATGGCCAGGATTTGACGATCGGGGTCAGCAAGTCCAGCAATTCATGGGCTCGTCGGCGTTCGGCTTCGCTGTCGAGTGTGGTGGTGTCATCGAACAGCCGGGCCGCGTACAGGCCCAGGTCGAACGAACCTTCGACGTAGGCCTTTTGCGTCAGCAGCATGCGACGCACGTCGGCGTGCTGGATGATCGCCACGGGAGCGGTGGTCGGGTCCTTGCTGTCGGGCACCCGGCCTTGCGGACGTTCGCGGGCATATTCCAGGGAATACAGGTAGCCGGCGTAACCCAGCATCACCGCGCCCATGCCGACGCCGATCCGGGCCTCATTCATCATCTGGAACATATAGCTCAGGCCTTGGTGCGGTTTGCCCACCAGGTAAGCGATGCATTCGCCGTTGTCGCCAAAGTTCAGTGCCGTGGAAGTGGTGCCGCGCCAACCCATCTTGTGGAACAGCCCGGCCAGCAGCACATCGTTGCGCTTGCCAAGGCTGCCGTCGTCGTTGACCAGGAACTTGGGCACGATGAACAACGAGATCCCCTTGACCCCGGGTGGCGCGTCCGGCAGCTTCGCCAGGACCATGTGCACGATGTTTTCCGCCAGCGGGTGATCGCCGCCGGAAATGAAGATCTTGTTGCCCTTGAGCCGGTAGGTGCCGTCGGGTGCCGGTTCCGCACGGGTACGGATATCCGACAGCGAAGAGCCGGCGTGGGGTTCGGTGAGGGCCATGGTGCCGAAGAAGCGACCATCGATCATCGGCTGCAGGAAGCGTCGCTTCTGGGCTTCGTCGCCGAAGCTTTCGATCAGGTTCGCCGCGCCCATGGTCAGGAACGGATAGGACGTCGATGCGGCGTTGGCCGACTGGAAGTGGGCGAAGCAGGCTTGGGACAGCAGCGTCGGCAACTGCATGCCGCCAGCCTCGAAACTGCGCGCGGCATTGAGGAAACCGGCTTCGAGGAATGCGTCCACCGCCGGTTTCACCTCGGGAATCAGGATTGCCTGGCCGTTCTCATAGCGCGGTTCGTTCTCGTCATTCTTGCGGTTGTGCGGCGCGAAATATTTCTCGGCAATGCTGCGGGCTGTGCCGATGGCTGCGTCGAAGGTTTCGCGGTTGTGTTCGGCAAACCGTTCGCGCTGGGTCAGCCCCTCGGCATCAAGGACTTCGTACAGCTCGAAAGCCAGATTGCGGGAACTGAGCAACGTCTCGGACATGGCGGCCTACCTTGTTTTGGGATGGGCCGAGTCTAGGTGTGAGGCAGGAGGGTGAACAGCAAGATTGATTTGGGTGATGGAGTGGCAGAACGCAGGGGGTGATCTGACGCGTAAAAAATGTGGGAGCGAGCTTGCTCGCGATAGCGATTTCACACACAACAAAGATGCTGGCTGTCAGGTCGCTATCGCGAGCAAGCTCGCTCCCACTGGGGCGGTGAACTGAGCATCTATTGTCGATGCTCAGCGAATGTCGCGCTTAACCGATAGTCATCAGGCTGGCGTTACCCCCCGCCGCGGCGGTGTTGACGCTCAGGGCCCGCTCGATCACCAGGCGTTCCAGCGCGATGCCGGTTTCGCCCTGGGACAGGCCATTGACGCCGACGATGGCACCGGGGCGCTTGGCTACCTGCTGGCAGACGCTGCGCAGCTGGTCCGAGTCGCCATGATGCAGGACAGCGTCGAACACCACATCATCCTTGGTCCAGTCGGCAACGCGCTGGATACGTGCCTGGATGTCCTTCGGCAAACGTGCGAACAGCGCCTTGGCGGTGTCGGTTTCCGGCCATACGGCCGAGCCACCCACGGCCAGTACCGCCGCCAGTTGCGTCAACAGGTCTCCTTCCACCTCGGCCAGGCACAGTACGTGTTCGCGCGGCAGGATGGCGTAGCTGTTGCGCTCGCCGGTCGGGCCGGTCAGTTGACGGGTGATACCGCTTTGCGACTGGGCTGCGAACTGCACGCACAACGCACTCAGTTCGGCGAGCTTCTGGCTGTCGGCCCAGGCTTTCAGGGCGTTCAGCGGTTTGCTCAGGGCATCGCGCAGGCGCAGGTCCGGCGCACTGGCGGCATCGCCACGAACGAAGGACTGCTGGATCGCATCGGCAGGACGTGTCGACAGCAGGCGGTACAGGTACAGCGGGCCACCGGCCTTGGGCCCGGTGCCCGACAGGCCTTCGCCGCCGAACGGCTGCACGCCGACCACGGCACCCACGATATTGCGGTTCACATAGACGTTGCCGGCATGGACGTTGTCGATCACCTTGGCGATGGTTTCGTCGATACGGGTGTGCACGCCCAGGGTCAGGCCATAGCCGGATGCGTTGATCTGGTCGATCAACTGATCCAGCTCCTTGCGCTTGTAGCGCACCACGTGCAGCACCGGACCGAAGATCTCCCGTTGCAGCTCGTCGAAGCTTTCCAGCTCAATGAGGGTTGGCATGACGAAGGTACCGCGCTTGCATTCCTCGCTGTCGGCGATTGCCATCTGGTAAACGCTGCGACCTTTGTCGCGCATGGCCTGGATGTGCTTCTCGATGCCCGCCTTGGCTTCGGCGTCGATCACCGGGCCGATGTCCACGGACAGGCGCTCGGGGTTGCCGAGGCGCGATTCGGCCATGGCACCCTTGAGCATTTCGATGACACGGTCGGCGGAATCTTCCTGCAGGCACAGGACCCGCAGCGCCGAGCAACGCTGGCCGGCGCTGTCGAAGGCAGAGGACACCACGTCGATGACCACCTGCTCGGTCAGGGCCGAGGAGTCGACGATCATGGCGTTCTGTCCGCCGGTCTCGGCGATCAGCGGGATCGGACGACCCTGGTTGTCCAGGCGACCGGCGATGTTGCGCTGCAGCAGGCGTGCGACTTCGGTGGAACCGGTGAACATCACACCCTTGACACGATCGTCACCCACCAGGCGAGCGCCGACGGTTTCGCCGCGGCCCGGCAGCAGTTGCAGGACGCCTTCCGGAATGCCGGCTTCGAGCATCAGGCGCACGGCCTGGGCGGCCACCAGCGGCGTCTGCTCGGCGGGCTTGGCCAGTACCGGGTTGCCGGCGGCCAGCGCGGCGGCAACCTGGCCGCTGAAAATCGCCAGGGGGAAGTTCCACGGGCTGATGCAGACCACCGGGCCCAGCGGGCGATGGGCATCGTTGGTGAAGTCGTTGCGAGCCTGCACCGCGTAGTAGCGCAGGAAATCCACGGCTTCACGGACTTCGGCAATGGCGTTGGCGAAGGTCTTGCCGGCTTCGCGGGCCAGCAGGCCCATCAGGGGCTGGATCTCGCCTTCCATCAGGTCGGCGGCACGCTCCAGGATCGCGGCCCGCTCGGCCGGTGGCGTGGCCTGCCAGATCGGTGCGGCGTTGAGGGCGCACTGGATGGCATTGTCGACATCCGCCACCGTGGCTTCCTGGACGTGGCCGACCACGTCGCGGTGGTCTGCCGGGTTCAAGACGGGGGCCGGCGTTTCTTCGCTGGCGGCGCAGCCGAGCATCGGCGCGGCTTTCCAGTCGTTATGGGCGGTCGCCAGCAGGGCGCAGGACAACGAGGCCAGGCGATGCTCGTTTGCCATGTCGATGCCGCTGGAGTTGGCGCGCTCGCTGCCGTACAGGTCGCGTGGCAATGGGATGCGTGGATGCGGCAGGCCGAAACCGCCTTCCAGGGTCGCCATCTGCTCGATGCTGGCCACCGGGTCGGCCACCAGTTCCTGAATCGAAATGGACTGGTCGGCGATGCGGTTGACGAACGACGTGTTGGCACCGTTCTCCAGCAGGCGGCGAACCAGATAGGCCAGCAGCGTTTCGTGGGTCCCGACCGGAGCGTACACGCGGCACGGACGGTTCAGCTTGCCTTCGGAAACCTTGCCTACGACCTGTTCGTACAGCGGTTCACCCATGCCGTGCAGGCACTGGAATTCATACTGGCCCGGGTAGTAGTTCTGACCGGCGATGTGATAAATGGCCGACAGCGTATGGGCGTTGTGCGTCGCGAACTGCGGGTAGATGGCTTCCGGCACCGACAGCAGCTTGCGGGCGCAGGCAATGTAGGACACGTCGGTGTACACCTTGCGGGTATAGACCGGATAGCCTTCCAGACCTTCGACCTGGGCGCGCTTGATCTCGCTGTCCCAGTACGCGCCTTTCACCAGGCGGATCATCAGGCGATGACGGCTGCGACGGGCCAGGTCGATCACATAGTCGATCACGTACGGGCAGCGCTTCTGATAAGCCTGGATCACGAAACCGATGCCGTTCCAGCCAGTGAGCTGCGGCTCGAAGCACAGGCGCTCCAGCAGATCCAGGGACAGTTCGAGGCGATCGGCTTCTTCGGCGTCGATGTTCAGGCCGATGTCGTATTGCTTGGCCAGCAGGGTCAGCGACAGCAGGCGCGGGTACAGCTCGTCCATCACCCGTTCGTACTGGGCACGGCTGTAACGCGGGTGCAGGGCCGAGAGCTTGATGGAAATGCCCGGGCCCTCGTAGATCCCACGACCGTGGGAGGCTTTGCCGATCGAATGGATGGCTTGTTCGTACGAGGCCAGGTACTTCTGGGCGTCATGCTCGGTGAGCGCGGCTTCGCCCAGCATGTCGTAGGAATAACGGAAGCCCTTGGATTCGAATTTGCTCGCATTGGCCAGGGCTTCGGCGATGGTTTCGCCAGTGACGAACTGTTCGCCCATCAAGCGCATCGCCATGTCGACGCCCTTGCGGATCATCGGCTCGCCGCTCTTGCCGATGATGCGGCTCAAGGAGGAGGTCAGGCCCGCTTCGTTGTGGGTGGCGACCAGCTTGCCGGTCAGCAGCAGGCCCCAGGTGGCGGCGTTGACGAACAGCGATGGACTGTTGCCCAGGTGGGGCTGCCAGTTGCCGGTGCTGATCTTGTCGCGGATCAGTGCATCGCGAGTGCCCTTGTCCGGGATGCGCAGCAGCGCCTCGGCCAGGCACATCAGCGCCACGCCTTCCTGGGACGACAGGGAGAATTCCTGCAACAGGCCCTGAACGATACCGGCACGACCACCAGCACTCTTCTGGTTACGCAGTTTTTCGGCGATTGACGCGGCAAGCTTGTTGGTGGCTTCGGCCATTTCCGCTGGCAGGCGAGCCTGCTCGATCAGCATTGGGACCACTTCCGGCTCGGGGCGACGGTAAGCGGCGGTAATGGAAGCGCGCAGCACCGATTGCGGCAGGATGCTTTCGGCGAATTCCAGGAAGCACTGGTGCGCGTGGTCGACCTGGACATCACCGGCTTCGTCACTGTCGATACGGGTCGAACCGTTCAGCTCGGTCAGGGTTGCACCACCCTCGAGTTTTTCCAGGTAATTGAAAATTGCCTGCTTGATCAGCCAGTGCGGCGTGCGATCAATCGAGGTTGCGGCCGCCTTGAGGCGTTCGCGGGTCGGGTCGTCGAGTTTGACCCCAAGGGTGGTGGTAGCCATATTTTTATCCTCATGTTTACCACGTATTGCGTGGCATCAGCTGGCGGCAAGATTAGCCTCGGGCTGTTCGAGGTGCAACCGGGTGCAACCCTTTTTTTGACGAAATATCCAGCAGCTCATCAGGAAGTGAATCCTGGGCTGCGGTCCGTTGCACCGGCTTAGTGCTTTGGCTTCTAGGCAAGGCTGGCGACTGCGCAAAAAGGGAGCAAAAAACATTGTCAGTGGTGAAAAAACCGATCAGGTGCAACTTATTTGAGCGAAACAGGTTGCACCTTATTTCACTTGTTGAATAGCATTCGCGGCCAAGGTGCAACCGGTTTGACGCCGAGTTGTATCGGCCGATGGCTTTCCTGGGGAAACATCGGTCATAAATTCGCGGGTTTGCAAATCGTCGCTACAACGTCTGCGTTGTCGGCGCTTTCAACTGCCACCGCTACATAAAAACAAAGCCAGGGCGTAACTCATGAGTGTAAGCAATCCCACCCTGATCACCTTCGTGATCTATATCGCAGCCATGGTCCTGATCGGCCTGATGGCTTATCGATCCACCAACAACCTTTCCGATTACATCCTGGGCGGTCGCAGCCTGGGCAGCGTCGTGACCGCATTGTCCGCCGGTGCCTCCGACATGAGCGGGTGGCTGTTGATGGGCCTGCCAGGTGCCATCTACATGTCCGGCCTGTCGGAAAGCTGGATCGCCATCGGCCTGATCGTCGGTGCCTACCTGAACTGGCTGTTCGTAGCCGGTCGCCTGCGGGTCCAGACCGAGCATAACGGCGACGCGCTGACCCTGCCGGACTACTTCTCCAGCCGTTTCGAAGACAAGAGCGGTCTGCTGCGCATCATCTCTGCGGTGGTGATCCTGGTGTTCTTCACCATTTACTGCGCCTCCGGCATCGTGGCCGGTGCCCGTCTGTTCGAAAGCACCTTCGGCATGTCCTACGAGACTGCGCTGTGGGCCGGTGCCGCCGCGACCATCGCCTACACTTTCGTGGGCGGCTTCCTGGCCGTGAGCTGGACCGATACGGTGCAGGCCACCCTGATGATTTTCGCGCTGATCCTGACGCCGATCATCGTGCTGCTGGCTACCGGCGGCGTGGACACCACCTTCCTGGCCATCGAAGCGAAGGATCCTTCGTCCTTCGACATGCTGAAGAACACCACCTTCATCGGCGTGATTTCGCTGATGGGCTGGGGCCTGGGTTACTTTGGCCAGCCACATATCCTGGCGCGCTTCATGGCCGCCGACTCGGTCAAGTCCATCGCCAGTGCCCGTCGCATCTCCATGACCTGGATGATCCTGTGCCTGGGCGGTACCGTTGCCGTCGGCTTCTTTGGTATCGCGTACTTCTCGGCGCATCCTGAAGTGGCCGGTCCAGTGACCGAAAACCACGAGCGCGTGTTCATCGAACTGGCCAAGCTGCTGTTCAACCCATGGATTGCCGGCGTGCTGCTGTCGGCCATCCTGGCGGCCGTGATGAGCACCCTGAGCTGCCAGTTGCTGGTGTGCTCCAGCGCCCTGACCGAAGACTTCTACAAGACGTTCCTGCGCA
Source organism: Pseudomonas sp. NFACC43 (assembly GCF_900119645.1). Taxonomy (NCBI): domain Bacteria; kingdom Pseudomonadati; phylum Pseudomonadota; class Gammaproteobacteria; order Pseudomonadales; family Pseudomonadaceae; genus Pseudomonas; species Pseudomonas sp. NFACC43. The sequence continues at coordinate 239,922 of NZ_FPKK01000009.1, read as the reverse complement.
AGAGCGCTTCCCAGCTGGAACTGGTCTGGGTCGGCCGCGCCATGGTGCTGCTGGTGGCTCTGGTGGCCATCGCCCTGGCCGCCAACCCGGAAAACCGCGTACTGGGCCTGGTGAGCTACGCTTGGGCCGGTTTCGGTGCGGCTTTCGGTCCCGTGGTCCTGATTTCGGTGATCTGGAAAGGCATGACTCGTAACGGCGCGTTGGCCGGTATCCTGGTGGGTGCAATCACCGTGATTGTGTGGAAGCACTTCGAGCTGCTGGGCCTGTACGAAATCATCCCGGGCTTTATCTTCGCCAGCCTGGCGATCTACATCGTCAGCAAGATGGGCTCGCCTACCGCTGGTATGGTGCAGCGCTTCGAAGCGGCTGAAAAAGATTTTCGCCTGAACCAGTGATGCGCTCGGCGAGGCCTGGTTGGCTCGCTTGATCGATCCGAAACGGCCCGTCTCCAGTGGAGGCGGGCCGTTTTTTTTCAGCTCGGATCGGCATCGGGCTGGTTGAGGAAGATCAGCACTCCCAGTATCGCCATGTAGAACCTGAAGGCGGCGTCCTGGCCGTTCCAGATTTGCGATTGCCACATCAGGAACCACTCGCCACCCACCACCATGAAGCCAAAGAACCAGACGAGGAACCCTGCCGTCAGGCCGCCGATGGCCCATCGCTTGGCCTGGGTGAAAACCGGGCCGTCGGCGTTGCGCGCCTGCCACAGTTTCAAGGCGCCGTAGCCCAGCAGCCCGGCGGTGATCGCTTCGCCGAGGATGATCAACCAGTAGGCGCCATGCCATAGCCAAGGCTGGACAATGGCGCGGTAGCGGGCGGTATTGTTCGGGAAGGTGGTGTCCATGCTCAGTACGTGCTGGACGAAGTTGAAGTTGGAGCGGTAGTCCGTGAGATTGTTGAACACGGTCAGGAAGGCGAATGCGGCGAGAGCCAGGGTCATTGCAATTTTCGAATAGCGGGTTGTCATGCGGTGCGTCCTTTGCTTTTTGCGACGCTGGAAACGTTATCACGCTCCGATGCAGTCCCGAGGCCCGCCATGTTGTAAGACGCGGCCGATTCCGCCGTGTGACGAGAACGTGTCCGGACATAGGCATTTTCTTGGGGCCCACGTTCCTGTTCGTGGTTCCAGAGGGCCGTTTTGCTGACGGCGGGCGCTGACCCAGGTACATCCGCTCGGCTGCGAACGCCTGACGTCCGGCACGCTTCAAGGTAAACTCGTCGCCCTTCGCAGGAGCCGCCATGAATTATCGCCACGCCTTCCACGCCGGCAATCACGCCGATGTGTTCAAACACCTGACCTTGACCCGCCTGATTGCCCTCATGTCGCGCAAGGAGCAGCCGTTCGCCTACCTCGATACCCATGCGGGCATCGGGCTGTACGACTTGCAGGGCGACCAGGCCAATCGGACCGGCGAGTACCTGGAAGGCATCGCGCGGTTGTGGGACCAAGACGACCTGCCGGCGCTGACCGCCGACTACATGAAGGTGCTGCACGAGATGAATCCGGACGGGCAGTTGCGCTACTACCCCGGTTCGCCGGAACTGGCGCGGCGCCTGACGCGGCCGCAGGATCGGGTGTTGCTCAACGAGAAACACCCCGAAGACGGCGTGCTGCTCAAGGACAACATGAAGGGTGACCGTCGCGTGGCGGTGCACCTGGGGGAGGGCTGGCATGTACCCCGAGCGCTGCTGCCGGTGGCGGAGAAACGTGGCCTGATGCTGATCGATCCGCCCTTCGAGCAGCTTGACGAGATGCAGCGCTGCGCCGCGTCCCTCAAGGAGGCCATCGGCCGGATGCGCCAGACGGTGGCCGCGATCTGGTACCCGGTAAAGGACCAGCGCATGCTGCGCCGTTTCTACCAGGATCTGGCTGGCACCGGCGCGCCCAAGCTGTTGCGGGTGGAGTTGCTGGTGCATCCGTTGGCCACGCCCAACAGCCTGAACGGTTCCGGCCTGGCGATTGCCAACCCGCCCTGGGGGCTGGAAGAGGAGTTGCGTGAGCTGTTGCCCTGGTTGTCGAAGAAGCTTGGGCAGACCCAGGGTGGCTGGCAGATGGATTGGTTGATCGCTGAAAGCTGATCGCTGGCCAGCTGTATTGATACCGTCTGAAGGATAGTTTCGCGAGCAAGCTCGCTCTCACAGTGGGGCGCAGGTGTACGCAGCAGTTGCATACATCACCAGACCCTGTGGGAGCGAGCCTGCTCGCGTTGTCCTGCAGGGCTCCGGGGTCAGATCGGGCAGGTCACGCCCGTACCGCCGATTCCGCAATAGCCTTCAGGATTCTTCGCCAGATATTGCTGGTGATAGGCCTCCGCAAAGTAGAACGTCGGCGCTTCGTCGATTTCGGTGGTGATTTCCCCCAGGCCGGCCTTGGTCAGTTCGGCCTGGAACACTTCCTTGCTCTTCTTCGCCGCTTCCAGCTGCTCGGGGGTGGTGCAGTAGATCACCGAGCGATACTGGGTGCCGATGTCGTTGCCCTGGCGCATCCCCTGGGTCGGGTTATGCAGTTCCCAGAACATCGCCAGCAGTTGTTGGTAGCTGACCTTCTCCGGCTCGTAGACCACCAGCACCACTTCGCTGTGACCGGTCAGGCCCGAGCAGACCTCTTCGTAGGTCGGGTTTGGCGTAAAGCCACCGGCATAGCCCACCGCCGTGCTGACCACGCCTTCGCGCTGCCAGAACCTGCGTTCGGCACCCCAGAAGCAACCCAGGCCGAAGATCGCGAAATCCACATTGGTTACGAATGGGCCCAGCAATGGCGCGTCGAGGACGAAGTGTTTTTCCGGCACGGCCATTGGGGTTTCACGGCCAGGGAGAGCTTGATCGGGAGTAGGAAGCACGTTTTTGTTCACCAGGATTTCCGAGCGCAAGACCATCATCAGTCCTCTCAGTCAGATTGAGTTGAGCGAAATAGACCGTCAGTGTGCCCAATGCCGATGGGTTAAGAAAGACGCAACTGCAGCGAGGGGGCTCTATCGCTTGTCGCAGTCAGACGAGTGGACCGCGGGGATAGCGCTTGAGCTTCTCCACCAGTTCCGCACCGGGGATCGGCCGGTCGAACAGGTAGCCTTGGCCCACATCGCAGCGATGACGGCGCAGGAACGCCAGTTGCTGGGCGCTCTCGATGCCCTCGGCCACGACCTTGAGCTTCAGGTTGTGGGCCATGGCGATCACTGCCGAAGTGATTTCCATGTCGTCCTGGTTGTCGGGGATCTCATGGATGAAGCTGCGATCGATCTTGATGATGTCGATGGGGAATTTCTTCAGGTAGCTCAGGGACGAATAACCGGTACCGAAATCGTCCATGGCCAGGGTCAGGCCAAGCCGCTTGAGCTGGTCGAGCTGCTGGTGGGTGTCTTCGGTGGCCTCCAGCAGCAAACCTTCGGTCAGTTCCAGCTCCAGGAGGTGGGCGGGCAGTTGCTCTTCCTTGAGGATGCTGGCGATCGAGGCCACCAGGTCAGGATCGGAGAACTGCTTGGGCGACAGGTTGATCGCCACCTGCAGGTTGCCCAGCCCGGAGGCGGTCAACTGCTTGCTCATGCGGCAGGCCTGGCGGGCGATCCACTTGCCGATGGGGATGATCAGGCCGGTTTCCTCGGCCACGCTGATGAACTGGTCCGGACGGATCATGCCCTTTTCCGGATGGTTCCAGCGCAGCAGCGCCTCCATGCCCAGCAACCTGCCGCTGCGCAGGCACAGCTTGGGCTGGTAGAACACATCCAGCTCGTTCTGGGTCAGGGCGCGGCGCAGGTTGTTTTCCACGAACAGCTTGTAGCTGGCCTCTGCATTCAGTGCCTCGGTGAACACCTGGACCTGGTGCTTGCCGTTGGCCTTGGCCTTGTGCAGGGCAAGTCCGGCGTTACGCATGAGGGTCTGGGGGTCGCGGCCGTGCAGCGGCGCGCAGGCCAGGCCCACGGAGCCGGTCACGCTGATCAACTGGTTGTCGACGAACATCGGCTTGTCGAGGGTCATCAGCAATTGGCTGGCGACTTGCTGGCCGGCCTCCAGGTCGGTGTCGTCCAGCAGCACGGCGAACTCGTTGCTGGCGAACCGTGCCAGGCTGCCGCTGGGGCTCAGGCTGTTGCGCAGGCGTCGTGCCAGGCTGATCAGCAGTTTGTCGCCGGTCTGATGGCCGAGGCTGTCGTTGATGCGCTTGAAATTATCGATGTCCACCAGCAGCAGGCTGATGGGCGAATCGCTGTCCCGGGCGAAGCGTTCATCCAGGTTGCGAATGAACGCCGGGCGGTTGCCCAGGTTGGTCAGGTTGTCGGTGTAGGCCAGGCGTTCGATGCGCTGCTGGGCCAATTTAGCCTGGGTGATGTCTTCGTAGATGCCGATGTAGTGGGTCAGTTCGCGGTTATCGCCATAGACCTTGGAGATCGACAACTGGCCCCAGTACGGTTCCAGGTTCTTGCGTCGGCTCTTGAACTCGCCCTGCCAGCTGTTGCTCTGTGCCAGGGCCGAGGGCGCATCGAACAGCAGTTCGCTGAGGTTCTCCAGGGCCGGCAGTTCTGACAGGCGCTGGCCGTGGACTTCTTCGGTGGTGTACTGGGTGATGGCGGTGAAGCTGGGGTTGACGTATTCCACCACGCCATCGCAGTTGACCAGCAGGAACGCGTTGGCGCTTTGCTCCACGGCACGCTGGAACAAGTGCAGGGCGCTGGTGGCGATGCGGCGGTTGTGATTGTTGATCACCTGGGCGAACTGGTCCGCCAGTTCACCGGCAAAGGCGATTTCGTCCGACTGCCAGGCGCGGGTAGCGCCCACCTGTTCCAGGCACAGCACGCCCACCACCTGGCCATCGATGCGCACGCTGGCGTCGAGTATGGCGTTGACGTTGCGTGAGCGCAGGTTCTCGGCCATCTCCCGGGTCCGCGGGTCGCGGGTCGCATTATGGGCGTCGATGGCGCGACAGGTCTGCAAGGCCTCCATGTAATCGGGATACTCGCTGGCATCGATCACATCCGGGCGAAAGTATTCCTGGGTGGCGCGGTTATAGGCCGAGATGGGCACCAGCTTGCCATCTTCCAGGTTCCAGATGCTGGCGCAGTCGATCTGGTAAATGTCGCAGGCGCTGCGGGTAATGAGTTCGGCGGCTTCCAGCAGGGAGTTGTTGGCGCTGTAGCGTTGGCGGGTCAGCAGCAGGATCAGATCCTGCTGTGCACGCACCCGGTCCAGGTGCTGGAGCTGTTCCTGCTGGGCGCGCTGGTTCAGCTCCAGAGCGATCTGCAGGCGCGAGTTCTGGGTTTCCAGGTCCAGGGACGGCGTAGACGGCTCGCTTTGCAGCAGGCTGTCCACCGCCATCAGGTAGCCGCGCAGCAGGTGGCGGTTGTGTTGCTTGTAGGACTCTCCCATTTCCAGCAGGTTCATGGGGCCCTTGGCAGTGTGCAGCGTGTAGCGAACCTGGTAATGCGGGGCCTGGGCCAGTTGCTGCTGGATCGCATCGTGCAGCTGATAGCGTGCTTCGGGCTCCATCAGGCTGGCATAAGGCGAACTGACCAGCGAGCAGAGCTCCACAGCCGGCACGCCGAAGTAGCGTTCGCAATTGGGATCGAGAAACAACAGCGCCCAGCTCGCTTCATTCAGCCGTTCGAAACGCAGCATACCGAGCCGCGAGGGCACCGGTAATTGCGTCACTACCTCGGCCGCCATACGGCTGGCGGCATCGGGTTGGCTTTTCATGGGAAAACTCGCTTCGAAAATGCTGATCGCGCCGGGCTGACGCCCTCGTTCTCAAGGATTGCCGCAAGGTTGCATCATTGCGACACTGGCTGACAAGAGAGATGAAGGCCAAGTGCTATAAACCTTATCGGCCGATCGGCGGATTTCTCCAGTCCCCAGCCGATCAGAGGGCTCGGCCAGGGCGACCGTTTGTCAGCGCAACGGGATTTCGACTACTTCCAGCGGGCGGCCGTCACAGTCGTGAAACGTCACGCGGACGCTCTGGGCCGTGACTTGCAAGTGGGCGAAGTTGTCCTGACCGATCACGGGGCTGGTCAGTTCATAGCGGTAGTCCCCTTTTTCGCTCCGGACCATGGGGCTTTCGAAAATAAAATCCGAGGCCGTGGCGTATGGCAGCAGTTCGCTGTTGAAAAACGGCGAGGAAACGATGGTGTGGACTTCGAAGTCGGCATCCTCGCTATGGCCCAGGCGACTGGTCATGGAGCCGTGAACGTCGCCGGACACGAAAATCACGTTCTGGATCCTGTGCTGGCGGATGCTTTCCAGCAGCCGCAGGCGCTGCTGCGGGAAAGCCTGCCAGGCATCGCCATCGTTACGCTTGCTGTCCGGGTAGAACAGGACGCTGGTCACGATGAATTTGACCCGGGCGGTGCTGTTGACGAGCCATTGGAGCAGCGACCGTTCCTGCCTTGCATCCAGGATGCGTCGATCATCCGGCGACAGATTGCGCTCGGTCCGGCTATCCGTGACAAACCATTCGATATCCCCGTGAGCCAATGTATACCAGTACTGCTGCAGCGGTCGGCTCAAGGTTCCGGCGCTCGACAGTTCATGGGCCGGACTGTGGCTGGCCTGATACAGTTGATAGGCGCTCATGGCGTTCGCATACAGGATTTCATCGTTGAGTTGTTTGTTGGCGGGCCAGTTATCCTCGATCTCATGATCGTCGAGGATCATGTACGTCGGCACGCCGGACATCAACTTGCCGATATGAGGCTGGGAAAAGACAGTGCGATATTTGAACAGGATGTCCTTGTAGGTTCGATCCGGCGCCACGATGTTCAAGTCGTCGAGATACACCTGGTCCCCCGTCATCAGGAGGCCGCGGATCGGTGGGTCGGCCTGGTCCACGATACGCTGGATGCCGGCGAAGGTCCGGTCCCCCCGTTCTGGCGCCCTCGGGATGCCGGCGGTGATCCGCAGATAACGGCATGAACCCACGATATAGGCGTACGCAGCATCGCGCGCGCGGGGCAGGGTGCGCAGGCAATAGATATCCTGGGGCCACTGCAGTGGCGGTTCCTGAAGCGTTCCCAGGGGCTGGCTCGGGTTTGCATGGACAAACCAGCCTGCTTGATATTGGTAGCGGCTGTCGGCCTGGAGTCCTGTCAACACAATGACATCGGACATATCGCGGTGAGCATGCAACTGGACGAAATGGCCGTCAGACCATGTTGTCTCACCCTGGCGCCTGTAACGCAGGCCGGCGAATACCGGATTGTTGTGATTGCCATGGTTGCCGCGCAGGAATATGCGCGCGTGGTCGGTTGTCGTGTGGCCAATTATGGGGCCCACGGTGGGTTTGAACATATTCGAATCCATTCGAAAGCAATGCTTGATCAACTGTGTGAGTACAAACGTTCGGTTGTTTTTGCACGGGCCATGCTAAAGCCTGACGGGGCATGGCTATTCAACGGGAGGGGGACAGAAGTTGTCGGCAATGATCAACAGGTTGTGTAGTCATTGATGGTTTGCGCGGTAGGAAAGTTGACGGCGGCGTTTCCTATAGCGCTGTCGACGACGTATGGCGGGCAAAAAAAGCCCCGCCAACTGGGCGGGGTTGAGGTACGAGCGTGGCGCTCGGAAACAGCGGCCTGGATGGCCCTCCGATGAAGGAGGGCCGTCCGATTACAGCAGGATGGTACGGATGTCGCCCAGCAGGTCGCTCAGGCGCTTGGTGAAGCGTGCAGCGGCGGCGCCGTTGATCACACGGTGATCGTAGGACAGCGACAGTGGCAGCATCAGCTTCGGCTGGAAGGCCTTGCCGTCCCAGACCGGCTGGATGGTGGCCTTGGAAACACCCAGGATCGCCACTTCCGGCGCGTTGACGATCGGCGTGAAGCCGGTACCGCCAATGTGGCCGAGGCTGGAGATGGTGAAGCAGGCGCCCTGCATGTCGTCGGCGGTGAGCTTCTTGTTCCGGGCCTTGTCGGCCAGGGCAGCGGCTTCGCCGGCCAGTTGCAGCAGGCTCTTCTGGTCGACGTTGCGGATGACCGGTACCAGCAGGCCTTCCGGGGTGTCGACGGCAAAGCCGATGTGCACGTACTTCTTGCGGATCACAGCCTTGCCGCTTGGGGCCAGGGAGCTGTTGAAGTCCGGCAGTTCCTTGAGCAGGTGTGCGCACGCCTTGAGCAACAACGGCAACACGGTCAGCTTCACGCCGGCCTTTTCCGCCACGGCTTTCTGCGCGACGCGGAAAGCTTCCAGCTCGGTGATGTCGGCCTGGTCGAACTGCGTCACGTGCGGGATGTTCAGCCAGCTGCGATGCAGGCTCGACGCGCCGATCTGCATCAGGCGAGTCATGGCCACTTCTTCGGTTTCGCCGAAACGGCTGAAATCCACCGCCGGGATCGGCGGGATGCCCGCGCCACCGGTGGCGCCTTCGGCCGGTGCGTTCTTGGCCTTCTGCATCATGGCCTTGACGTAGGCTTGCACGTCTTCCTTGAGCACACGACCGTGCGGCCCGCTCGGGCCAACGGCCGACAGCTCGACACCGAATTCACGGGCCAACTGACGCACCGCCGGGCCGGCGTGCACCTTGGCACCGCTTGGCGCAGGCGCGGCGGCGACAGGGGCAGGCGCTGCTTCGGCCTTGGCGGCAGGCGCGGCGGCTGGCGCTGGAGCTGCTTCAGCCTTGGCGGCGGGTGCAGCGGCCGAGGCAGGCGCGGCAGGTGCCGAGGCACCCGCTACTTTCAGCTTCAGGATCAGGTCGCCGGTGCCGACTTCGTCTTCCAGCTTGATCTCGACGCTTTCCACCACACCGGCAGCCGGCGATGGGATCTCCATGCTGGCCTTGTCGGATTCCAGGGTGATCAGCGACTGGTCGGCTTCGACGGTATCGCCGGCCTTGACCAGCACTTCGATGATCTTGGCCTTGCCCGACGAACCAATGTCCGGAACATGAATGTCCTGGACAGTGGCGGCGGCCGGCGCAGCGGCCGGAGCAGGCGCTGCTTCGGCAGCCGGGGCCGCAGCGGGCTTTTCAGCCGCCGCAGGCGCTGGCGCAGGGGCAGCCGCTTCAGGCGCCGCAGCGGCGCCCTCGACTTCCAGCTCCAGCAGTTCGTCGCCTTCTTTCAGGCGATCGCCCAGCTTCACCTTCAGGCTCTTGATCACACCGGCCTTCGGCGCAGGCACTTCCATGCTGGCCTTGTCCGATTCAAGCGTCAGGATGCTCTGGTCGGCTTCGATACGGTCGCCGACCTTCACAAACAGTTCGATTACTTCACCTTCACCGCTGCCGATGTCAGGTACGCGAATGAGTTCGCTCACGAAAATTCTCCTCAGCAGTCCAGTGGGTTGCGTTTTTCCGGATCGATGCCGAACTTGACGATGGCCTCGGCCACCACCTTGGGTTCGATATCGCCACGGTCAGCCAGGGCTTCCAGGGCTGCCAACACAACGAACTTACGATCGACTTCGAAGAAGTGACGCAGCTTCTTGCGGCTGTCGCTACGGCCGAAACCGTCGGTGCCCAGCACCTTGAATTCCTTGGAAGGAACCCACTGGCGGATCTGCTCGGCGAACAGCTTCATGTAGTCGGTAGAGGCGATGACCGGACCCTTGCGACCGTTCAGGCATTCTTCGACGTAGCTCAGCTTTGGCTTCTGGCCAGGGTGCAGGCGGTTGCTGCGCTCTACGGCCAGGCCGTCGCGACGCAGTTCGTTGAAGCTGGTGACGCTCCACACGTCGGCACCGACGTTGAATTCTTCACGCAGGATCTTCGCCGCTTCACGCACTTCGCGCAGGATGGTGCCGGAGCCCATCAACTGGACGTGGTGCGCCGCTTCGCGGGTGTCTTCCTCGAGCAGGTACATGCCCTTGACGATGCCTTCCTCGACACCGGCCGGCATGGCTGGCTGCTGGTAGGACTCGTTCATCACGGTGATGTAGTAGAAGACGTCCTGTTGCTCTTCGGTCATCTTCTTCATGCCGTCCTGGATGATCACCGCCAGCTCGTAGCCATAGGTCGGATCATAGGTGCGGCAGTTCGGGATGGTACCGGCCAGCATGTGGCTGTGACCGTCTTCGTGCTGCAGGCCTTCGCCGTTCAGCGTGGTGCGGCCGGCGGTACCGCCGATCAGGAAGCCACGGGTGCGGCTGTCGCCAGCGGCCCAGGCCAGGTCGCCGATGCGCTGGAAGCCGAACATCGAGTAGAAGATGTAGAACGGCAGCATCGGCTGGTTGTGGCTGGAGTACGAAGTACCGGCGGCAATGAAGGAGCTCATGGCGCCCGCTTCGTTGATGCCTTCCTCCAGGATCTGGCCCTTCTTGTCTTCGCGGTAGAACATCACCTGGTCTTTATCGACTGGCTCGTAGAGCTGGCCGACGGACGAGTAGATGCCCAGCTGGCGGAACATGCCTTCCATGCCGAAGGTACGGGCTTCGTCCGGGATGATCGGAACGATGCGCGGGCCGATTTCCTTGTCCTTGACCAGTTGCGCGAGGATTCGCACGAAGGCCATGGTGGTGGAGATTTCACGGTCGCCCGAACCGTCCAGGATAGCCTTGAGGGTTTCCAGTGGCGGCGTCGGGACGCTGAAGCTCTTGGCGCGACGCTGTGGTACGAAACCGCCCAGCGCGGCACGGCGCTCGGCCAGGTAACGGGCTTCGGCGCTGCCTTCTTCGGGCTTGAAGAACGGCAGGTTTTCCAGCTCGCTGTCCTTGACCGGAATGTCGAAGCGGTCGCGGAACAACTTCAGGCTGTCGACATCGACTTTCTTGGTGTTGTGCGCGGTGTTCTTCGCTTCGCCGGCACCTGTGCCATAACCCTTGATGGTCTTGGCCAGGATGACGGTCGGCTGTTCTTTGTGATTGACCGCCTGGTGGTACGCCGCGTAGACCTTGTACGGGTCGTGGCCGCCACGGTTGAGCTTCCAGATTTCGTCGTCGGACAGGTCGGCGACCATGGCCTTGAGCTCAGGCGTGTTGAAGAAGTGCTCGCGGACGAACGCGCCGTCCTTGGCCTTGTAGTTCTGGTATTCGCCGTCGATGACTTCGTCCATGCGACGCTGCAGGATGCCGTCGACGTCCTTGGCCAGCAATGGGTCCCAGAAACGGCCCCAGATAACCTTGTTGACGTTCCACTGGGCGCCACGGAACACGCCTTCGAGTTCCTGGATGATCTTGCCGTTGCCGCGAACCGGGCCGTCGAGGCGCTGCAGGTTGCAGTTGATGACGAAGATCAGGTTGTCCAGCTTCTCGCGGCCGGCCAGGGAGATCGCGCCGAGGGATTCCGGCTCGTCGCACTCGCCGTCGCCCATGAAGCACCAGACCTTCTGCTTGCCTGGCTGGATGAAGCCACGGGCTTCCAGGTACTTCATGAAACGTGCCTGGTAGATCGCCTGGATCGGGCCCAGGCCCATGGAAACGGTCGGGAACTGCCAGAAATCAGGCATCAGCCAAGGGTGCGGGTAGGAGGACAGGCCGTTGCCGTCCACTTCCTGGCGGAAGTTGTTCATCTGGTCTTCGGAGATGCGGCCTTCCATGAACGCACGGGCGTAGACGCCTGGCGATGCGTGACCCTGGAAGTAGATCAGGTCGCCGCCGTGTTCGTCGGTCGGGGCCTGGAAGAAGTAGTTGAAGCCGATGTCGTACAGCGTCGCGCTGGAGGCGAAGCTGGAGATGTGACCGCCCAGGTCGGAATCCTTCAGGTTGGTACGCATCACCATGGCCAATGCGTTCCAACGTACCAACGAGCGAATGCGGCGTTCCATGAACAGGTCGCCAGGCATGCGTGCTTCGTGGGTAACGGGGATGGTGTTGCGGTATGGCGTGGTGATGGCGTAGGGCAGTTGCGAACCGCTGCGGGTCGCGAGTTCGCCCATGCGGGTCATCAGATAATGAGCGCGGTCTTCGCCTTCTTTGTCGAGAACCGATTCCAGGGCGTCCAGCCATTCCTGGGTTTCGACGGGATCGAGGTCTTGCATGGCTTGCTCCAGGGCGGAAAGGCTACCAGAATCGGTTGCCTGAGTTTGCGACTGGCCTTGTGGGCAGACGATATAAATTCTTGGATTGCCGAAGGTTGTTTCGGCGGCGTGTAGTTTTACTACAAATCGTCGACCGTTTCAGCCTCCCGAATGTATAGACGAGTAGTAAAACTACACATGAAAGGCTTTTGGCCCCTCGTTTCGTTGTGAGAATAATCGTTACTGTTGGTCTTTAGCTAACTCGAACAGGTAAAAACTTGATGTCGGCTGCCAATAAAATCAGATTTTCAGCTATTTATCATCTTTGTTCGACAGTCGATCAGGTAGTGGCTCTCGAAAAAACACTACATCCAGCCTTTCCCGCGCCGATCAAGGATAGACCATGAGCCTGCCCCCGCTTGCCGAAGTACCGGCAATTCTCCTGCCGTTGGTCAGCCGTGCCGAGCAGTCGTTCCGTGCGTCGGTCGCCTCACTGGATGACGATCACGGATTGGCCACCTGGACGCCGGAACGCTGGGGCGAATTCAACCGCGTCGCCGCCGCCAGCGATTTCGTCATCGAGCAGAGTCTTCGTGACCCCGTGATGCTACTGGAGCTGGTACGCAGCGGCGAGCTGGATCGCGACCTGGCGACCGGGGAAATGTGCCGGCAGATCGGCGCCGCGGTCCAGGCCGCCGAGACCGAGGACGAGCTGGGTCGGGTCCTGCGCCGCCAGCGCACCCGGCAACAGGTACGGATCATCTGGCGCGACCTGAACCGTCGGGCCGATCTGGTCCGGACCTGTCGCGACCTGTCGGACATGGCCGACACTTGCATTGACCAGGCCTATCAATGGCTGTATCAGCGCCTCTGCCAGCAATTCGGCACGCCCACCGGCCGGCGCAGCGGTACGGCGCAGCAGATGGTCATCCTGGGCATGGGCAAGCTCGGCGCGGTGGAGTTGAACCTGTCGTCGGACATCGACCTGATCTTCGCCTACCCCGAGGGAGGCGAAACCGTCGGGGTGAAGCGGCCGCTGGATAACCAGGAGTTTTTCATCCGCCTGGGCCAGCGTCTCATCAAGGCCCTGGACCCGATGACGGTCGATGGTTTCGTGTTTCGCGTCGACATGCGCCTGCGTCCCTACGGCTCGGCCGGTGCGCTGGTGCTGAGCTTCAACGCGCTGGAGCAGTACTACCAGGACCAGGGCCGCGACTGGGAACGCTACGCCATGATCAAGGCGCGGGTAGTGGCCGGAGACCAGGCGGCCGGCGCGCAACTGCTCGATATGCTGCGGCCCTTCGTGTATCGCCGCTACCTGGATTTTTCCGCCATCGAAGCGTTGCGCACCATGAAGCAGTTGATCCAGCAGGAGGTGCGGCGCAAGGGCATGGCCGATAACATCAAGTTGGGCTCGGGTGGCATTCGCGAAGTGGAGTTCATCGCTCAGGCATTCCAGCTGATCCACGGCGGCCGCGATTTGAGTCTGCAGCAGCGGCCGTTGTTGAAGGTGCTGGGGACGCTGGAGGGCCAGAGTTACCTGCCGGCCAAGGTGATCGACGAATTGCGCCAGGGCTACGAGTTCCTGCGCTATACCGAACACGCTATCCAGGCCATCGCCGACCGTCAGACCCAGATGCTGCCCGACACCCCCCAGGACCAGGCGCGCATAGCGTTCATGCTGGGTTTTACCGACTGGGCGGCTTTCCACGAACAACTGATGCATTGGCGCGCACGCGTGGCCTGGCACTTCGGCCAGGTCATCGCCGACCCGGATGAAGAAGAGGGCGGCGAAAGCGAAGTGGTGGTGGGCGGCGAATGGTTGCCCTTGTGGGAAGACAGTCAGGACGAGGAAGCGGCGTGCCGGCAGTTGCAGGAGGGCGGCTTCCGTGACGCGCCCAAGGCGCTCAGGGCCCTGGCGGCCCTGCGCGGCAGTCCGCAGTTGCGCGCCATGCAGCGCCTGGGGCGCGAACGCCTGGATGCCTTCATTCCGCGCCTGCTGGCCCAGGCCGTCGAGCACGCCGATCCGGACCTGGTGCTGGAGCGGGTACTGCCGTTGGTGGAAGCGGTGGCCCGCCGTTCGGCCTACCTGGTGCTGCTGACGGAAAACCCCGGTGCCCTGCGACGTTTGTTGACGCTATGCGCGGCCAGCCCGTGGATTGCCGAACAGATCACGCGTTTCCCCCTGCTGCTCGACGAGCTGCTTAATGAAGGTCGTCTGTTCAAGCCGCCCCTGGCGCCGGAGCTGGCCGCCGAGCTGCGCGAGCGCCTGACGCGGATCCCCGAGGATGATCTCGAACAGCAGATGGAAGCGCTGCGGCATTTCAAGCTGGCGCATCGCCTGCGGGTGGCGGCTTCGGAAATTGCCGGCAGCCTGCCGTTGATGAAGGTCAGCGATTACCTGACCTGGCTGGCCGAGGCGATTCTCGAACAGGTCCTGGCCCTGGCCTGGCGCCAGACCGTGGCCAAGCACGGTGTGCCGCTGCGCACCGACGGCAGTCTGTGCGATCCGGGCTTCATTATTGTCGGTTATGGGAAAGTCGGCGGCCTGGAGTTAGGGCATGGTTCCGACCTGGACCTGGTGTTCATCCATGACGGCGATCCCCAGGCGGAAACCGACGGACCGAAACCCATCGACGGAGCCCAGTTCTTTACCCGGCTGGGCCAACGGATCATTCACCTGCTGACGGCCCAGACCAACTCCGGGCAGTTGTATGAAGTGGACATGCGCCTGCGGCCTTCCGGTGCTTCGGGGTTGCTGGTCAGTTCCCTCGGGGCGTTCGCCCGCTACCAGGAAAACGAAGCCTGGACCTGGGAGCATCAGGCACTGGTGCGGGCCCGGGTGCTGGTGGGAAGCCAGGATGTGGGCCAGGCCTTCGAGAAAGTCCGCGCCCAGGTGCTGGGGCGCAAGCGTGACCTGTCGACGCTGCGCCAGGAGGTCAGCGAGATGCGCGCCAAGATGCGCGACAATCTCGGTAGCAAGGCCACCGCCGCCGGGACGGCGGCAAACGCCTTCGACGCCTCGGCGCCCTTCGACCTCAAGCAGGACGCCGGAGGTATCGTCGATATTGAATTTATGGTGCAATACGCGGCTCTGGCGTGGTCCGAAGAGCATCCCTCGCTGGTGCGCTACACCGATAACATCCGCATCCTGGACGGGTTGCAAGAGGTCGGTCTGATGCCGGCCGAAGATGCCACGCTGTTGCGCGAAGCCTATAAAGCCTACCGCTCCGCCGCCCACCGCCAGGCCTTGCAGAAAGATGCCGGGGTGATCGCAGGCGACCAGTTCGTGGATGAGCGCCGCCAGGTATTGCGGATCTGGGGTGAGCTGGGGCTGGGCTGAAGCTTTAAATGTGAGAGCGAGCTTGCTGGCGATAGCGGAATGTCAGGCGACATTGATGTTGAATGAGCTGGCCTTGTCGCGAGCAGGCTCGCTCCCTCGGTAGATTGGCGGTGTGTTGTAGATTAGGGCAGCAGGCAACGACCTAAGCCACAGTGATTCTCGAGGCGGGGAGGCGTAGGCCTCCCCGTATCGTTTTTGGAAAGCACATGAATATTCTGATCGTTGGGCCCAGTTGGGTCGGTGATATGGTGATGGCGCAGACACTGTTCCAGTGCCTCAAGCAGCGCCATCCGCAGTGCGAAATCGACGTCCTGGCCCCTGAGTGGAGCCGGCCGATCCTTGAGCGCATGCCCGAAGTACGCAAGGCCTTGAGCTTCCCGCTCGGTCACGGCGTGCTGGAGCTGGCGACCCGCCGGCGTATCGGCAGATCCCTGGCCGGTCAGTATGACCAGGCGATCCTGCTCCCCAATTCGTTGAAATCTGCCCTGGTGCCGTTCTTCGCCGGTATTGCCAAGCGCACCGGTTGGCGCGGCGAGCTGCGCTACGGCCTGCTCAATGATGTGCGCAAGCTGGACAAGGACCGCTATCCGCTGATGATCGAGCGGTTCATGGCCCTGGCCTATGAGCCGGGTGCCGAGCTGCCGAAACCTTATCCGCGGCCGAGCCTGCAGATCGACCCGGTGACCCGTGACGCTGCTTTGGCCAGGTTCGGCCTGAGCCTTGACCGTCCGGTGCTTGCGTTGTGCCCGGGGGCCGAGTTCGGCGAATCCAAGCGCTGGCCGGCCGAGCATTACGCCCAGGTCGCGGAAGCGAAGATCCGTGAAGGCTGGCAAGTGTGGCTGTTCGGTTCAAAGAAGGATCACCCGGTGGGCGAAGACATCCGCTCGCGCCTGATTCCCGGCCTGCGGGAAGAGGCGGTGAACCTCAGTGGCGATACCTCCCTGGCCGAAGCCATCGACCTGCTGTCCTGCGCCGACTCGGTGGTGTCCAACGATTCAGGCCTGATGCACGTGGCGGCGGCCCTGAACCGTCCGCTGGTGGCTGTCTATGGCTCCACCTCGCCGGGCTTTACCCCGCCGCTGGCCGACAAGGTCGAAGTAGTGCGTCTGGGCATCGAATGCAGCCCATGCTTCGACCGCACTTGCCGCTTCGGCCACTACAACTGCCTGCGCCAGCTCATGCCGCCATCGGTGACCGATGCCCTGGCGCGCGTGCAGGGCACCCCCGTGGAGGTCCAGTAACTTGCGGGTATTGCTGATCAAGACCTCCTCCCTGGGCGATGTGGTCCACACCCTGCCGGCATTGACCGACGCCGCGCGAGCGATCCCTGGCATCCGGTTCGACTGGGTGGTGGAAGAAGGTTTCGCCGAGATTCCCACCTGGCACCCGGCCGTGGGCAAGGTCATACCGGTGGCGATTCGGCGCTGGCGCAAGAACCTCTGGCAAACCATCAAGAGCGGCGAGTGGCGAGGCTTCAAGCAGAGCCTGCGGGCGCAAAAGTACGACCTGGTCATTGATGCCCAGGGCCTGCTCAAGAGCGCCTGGCTGACCCGTTACGTCAAGGCTCCGGTGGCCGGCCTGGACAAGCAATCGGCCCGTGAACCCCTGGCCGCGCGGTTCTATTCCCGTCGGTTGGCGGTGGCTCGCGGTCAGCATGCGGTGGAGCGGGTGCGGCAGTTGTTCGCGCTGGCGCTGGGGTATGACCTGCCCCAGACCCTGGGCAACTATGGCCTGAGCGTCGACAAGCTGGTGGAATTGCCGCGCCAATACCCCTACGTGGTGTTCCTGCATGGCACGACCTGGGAGTCCAAGCACTGGCCGGAGCTTTATTGGCGCCAGCTCGCCGAGCGCATGGGGCAGCTCGGCGTGGTGGTGAAGTTGCCGTGGGGCAGCCCCCTGGAAAAGGCCCGGGCCGAGCGCATCGCCAAAGGGCTGCGCAACGCCCAGGTGTTGCCGAAGCTGAACCTGGGCGCTGTGGGCAAGGTGCTGGCCGGCGCTCAGGCCTGCGTGGCCGTGGACACCGGGCTGGGCCACCTGGCCGCGGCGCTGGACGTGCCGACCATCTCCCTGCTCGGCCCCACCAACCCGGTACTCACCGGTGCCTACGGCAAGGGCCAGGTCCACCTTGCCAGTGATTTTCCTTGTGCACCCTGCATGCAGAAACAATGCACCTATCCGCCGACCGCCGAAGATGCCCGGCGGTTTGACCTGAAACGCGAGCAGCCCCTGTGCTTCACGCGTCTGAACCCCGAGCGTGTCGCCAGCCACCTGAGCACGTTATTGGCTGAGGAATCACGCTGATGCAATTGGCTTTTGTCCTGTACAAGTACTTCCCTTTCGGTGGCCTGCAGCGTGACTTCATGCGCATTGCCCTGGAGTGCCAGCGACGCGGTCACCAGATCCGTGTCTACACGCTGATTTGGGAAGGAGACGTGCCGCCCGGCTTCGAGGTGCTGGTGGCGCCGGTCAAGGCGCTGTTCAATCACCGCCGTAACGAGAAGCTCAGTGCGTGGATGGAGGCCGACCTGGCCAAGCGCCCGGTGGACCGTTTGATCGGCTTCAACAAAATGCCCGGCCTGGACGTGTACTACGCCGCCGACGGTTGTTTCGAAGACAAGGCGCAGAACCTGCGCAACTCGCTGTACCGGCGCTGGGGCCGCTACCGGCATTTCGCCGAGTACGAGCGGGCCGTGTTCGCCAAGGATGCGAAAACCGATGTGCTGATGATTTCCGAAGTCCAGCAGCCGCTGTTCATCAAGCACTACGGCACACCGCTGGAACGCTTTCACCTGCTGCCACCGGGCATCGCCCAGGATCGCCGACGGCCCGCCGATGCCGATGACATACGCGCCGCGTTCCGTGCCGAATTCGAACTGGCTGACGACGAGCTGTTGCTGGTGCAGATCGGCTCCGGGTTCAAGACCAAGGGCGTGGATCGCAGCCTCAAGGCCCTGGCCGCGTTGCCGGCGGAACTGAAAAAACGCACCCGATTGTTTGTAATCGGCCAGGACGACCCCAAGGTATTCCAACTGCAGAGCGCCGCGTTGGGTCTGGGCGACAACGTGCGGTTCCTCAAGGGCCGCAGTGACATCCCGCGTTTCCTGTTAGGGGCCGACCTGTTGATCCACCCGGCGTACAACGAAAACACTGGCACCGTGCTGTTGGAAGCGTTGGTGGCCGGTTTGCCGGTGCTGGTCAGCGCGGTGTGCGGGTACGCTCATTACATTGCCGAGGCCGATTGCGGCCTGGTGCTGGACGAGCCGTTCGAACAGGCCCAGCTCACCGAGTACCTGCAGCGGATGCTGAGCGACGCCGAGGCGCGGGCTGCCTGGAGCCGCAACGGCCTGGCTTTCGCCGAAACGGCGGACCTCTACAGCATGCCGCAGCACGCGGCCGACGTGATTCTGGCGGAGCACGCACAATGAAAGTGATGTTGGCCGAACCGTTCAAGAGCCTTTGGGCCGGACGCGATGCGTTCGCCGAAGTCGAAGCGCTCAAGGGCGAGGTCTATCGCGAACTGGAAGCCCGGCGCACCTTGCGCACGGAGGTGGACGGTCGCGGCTTTTTCGTGAAGATCCACCGGGGAATCGGTTGGGGCGAAATCTTCAAGAACCTGCTGACTGTCAAATTGCCGGTCCTGGGAGCGGGGCAGGAATGGAAAGCCATCCAGCGCTTGCAGGAAGTCGGTGTACCCACCATGACGGCCGTGGCCTATGGCGAAAAAGGCAGCAACCCGGCAGACCAGCACTCTTTCATTGTCACCGAGGAGCTGGCGCCTACCATCAGCCTCGAAGATTTCAGCATCGACTGGGTCAGGCAGCCGCCGCAACCGGCACTCAAGCGGGCCCTGATCGCCGAGGTGGCACGCATGACCGGCATGATGCACCGTGCCGGGGTCAACCATCGAGACTGCTACATCTGCCATTTCCTGCTGCACACCGACAAACCGGTCACGGCTGCGGATCTCAAACTGTCGGTGATCGACCTGCACCGTGCCCAGACCCGCCCGGCCATCACCCGGCGCTGGCGCAACAAGGACCTGGCGGCGCTGTATTTCTCGGCGTTGGACATTGGCCTGACACAGCGTGACAAGCTGCGTTTTCTCAAAGGCTATTTCCAGCAGCCGCTGCGCCGGATCCTCGCCGAAGAAGCCACGCTGCTGCGTTGGCTCGAAGGCAAGGCCAACAAGCTCTATGCACGTAAACAACGGTACGGGGACGCGCTCTGATGTCGGGCTGGAATCTGGAACCTGCCTACGCTGAACTGGCGCGGGATTTCGGCAGCCTCGACGCGGTGTTCGCCCTGGAGGGCGAGCGCCTGACACGCGACCCGCTGTCGGAGGTGATCCGGGTACAGCGCAATGGCGTGAACTATTACGTCAAGCGTTACACCGGGGCCGGCAAGGGCCTGCGGCGCTACCTGGGCAGGCCCCGGGTCAAGTCCGAATGGCAGAACCTCAAGCGTTTCGCCAAATGGGGCATTCCCACGGCACAAGTCGTCGCCTGGGGGCTGGAACGGCATGGCGCGGCCTATGCCCGCGGCGCGATGATCACCCGTGAGCTACCCCATACCGAGGACCTTTCCGCCCTGGCCGAGCATCACGACCAGCGCCTGGCCGATCGCGCCTGGGTCGAAAAGGTGAGCCAGCAACTGGCGGGGTACACCCGGATCATGCATGAACATCGTTTCACCCATAACGATTTGAAATGGCGCAATCTGCTGGTGGACGACCAGTCGCGACTGTTCCTGATCGACTGTCCCAACGGTGATTTCTGGCGTGGTTTCTGGCTCAAGTACCGTATCACCAAAGACCTGGCATGCCTGGATAAAGTGGCCAAGTATCACCTGTCCGCCACCCAGCGCCTGCGCTTTTACCTGCAATACCGCCAGCGTGACCGGCTCGATGCGTGCGACAAGAAGCGCATCCGCCATGTAGTGAGATTTTTCGAGGGGCGTGAATGACTGATTTTCTGGCCGCCGAAGACCGGCCCTTGCTGGCGCGTCACGGCCTGGACAGCTTCGAGGCTCTGTGGGCGCGGCAGTTGGACGCCGTGGATGAACCCAATACCTCGGGCGGGGGCTGGAGCAGCGTGTTCCGGCTTGAACTGGAAGGGCAGGGCTATTACCTCAAGCGCCAGAGCAATTACCTGACTCGAACCTGGTCCCATCCCTTCGGCGAGCCGAGCTTTTCCCGGGAGTTTCGCAATATCAGCCGATATCGCGAACTGGGGATCCCGGCGCTGCAAGCAGTGTTCTACGGCCAGCGCAAGGTGGACGGCGAGGTGCGTGCGATCCTGCTGACCCGGGCGCTCGACGGCTGGGACGACCTGGATTCGTTATTGCATCGCTGGCCGGCGCTTACGGTAGAGCAACGCTGCGCCATCCTGCAGACCTGCGGCCAATTGGCGCGGCGCCTGCACGGCATGCGTCAGGTCCATGGCTGTTTCTATCCCAAGCACATCTTCCTGCAGGCGATCGCGAACGGCTACCAGGCCCGGTTGATCGATCTGGAGAAGACTCGACCACTGCTGTTCGGCCAGCGCGACCGGGTCAAGGATCTGGAGCCCTTGCTGCGTCGCGCTCGCGCCTGGAATGACAACGACGTGCGCGAGCTACTGTCTGCCTATCTGGACCAGCCGATCGAAGGGGCACTGGTCGATAGCTGGATGAGCCGCCTTACCGCCCGGCGCAGCCACAAGGAAGCCCATTGATGCAATTGTCCGAACTGAAAGATGCCGGCCGCAGCCCGGTCCTGCCGCTGAGCCTGGAATTGGCGGACGCCGCCGGGCCGGCGCAACTGCAGCTGCTGACGCTGTTGCGAGTGTTGCCGGGGCAGCGTTATGTCGGTGCCGGTGTGTGGCGCGGCCGGCCGGTGTTGGCCAAGTTGCTGGTGGGCAGCAAGGCCGCCCGGCACTTCCAGCGAGAATTGCAGGGCGTGCGCTTGCTGGCCGAGCAGGGCTTGACCACTCCGCTATTGCTTGCCGATGGCCTGAAAGAAGGTGAGGGCGGCTGGTTGCTGTTCGAGTTGCTCGAAGAGGCCGAGAGCCTGGCGGATGCCTGGAAGCAGGTCGAGCACCTGCCCTTGCTGGCGGACGAGCAGACGGCTGTGCTGGCCGAGGCCTTGGGCGCCATTGCCCAGCTGCACAGCAAAGGCCTGTGGCAGGAAGATCTTCATCTGGACAACCTGCTGCGTCATGGCGGCAAGCTCTATCTGATCGACGGTGCCGGCATCCGCGCCGAAACCCCTGGGCAACCCTTGTCGCGACAGAAGGTGCTGGAGAACCTCGGGGTGTTCTTTGCCCAGCTACCCAAGTCCATCGAGCCGTTCAACGAGGAACTGCTGGTGCATTACCTGCTCGGTAACGCCGAGCACGCGCTGCCCATGGAAGCGCTGCAGAAACAGATCGACAAGGTGCAGGCCTGGCGCCTGAAAGATTTCCTGGAGAAGATCGGTCGCGAATGCAGCCTGTTCAGTGTGCAACGGGGACCGTTCGGCCTGCGGGCGATCCGTCGTGACGAGGAGGCAGCCATGGCACCGGTCCTGGCGCAGGCGGATGCCTTGCTTGACCAGGGACACCTGTACAAGACCGGTGGCGCGGCCAGTGTTGGCAAAGTCGAAGTGGACGGTCGTCCCCTGGTGATCAAGCGCTACAACATCAAGAATTTCGCCCACTGGCTCAAGCGCTTCTGGCGCCCCAGCCGTGCCTGGCATTCCTGGCGCGAAGGCCATCGCCTGGCCTTCCTCGGCATCGCCACGCCCAAGCCGCTAGCATTGCTGGAAAAGCGTTTCCTGTGGCTGCGTCGCGGTGCGTACCTGGTGACCGATTACCTGCCTGGGCCCGACATCATCGAGCGCTTCACACCCTACATGGAAAGCGGTGAAGCGCCGGAGCCCGAATTGCTGGCGCTGGACCGTCTGTTCGCCGACCTGATCCGCGAGCGCATCAGCCACGGCGACCTCAAGGGTCACAACCTGTTCTGGCAGCACGACCGCTGGGCGCTGATCGACCTGGACTCGATGTGCCAGCACCGCACCCACGCCAGCTTCGCCCCGGCCTACGCACGTGACCGGGCCCGGTTCATGCGCAACTGGCCTGAGGGCAGCGCCTTGTACCGGGTGATTGACCAGCGGTTGCCCAGAACAATCGATAGCGCCTCGTCCTAGCGAGCAGCGTACGCCGGCAGTCGGATGCAGTCCTGGTGGCGAAGGGGTTCCCGTTGAGTCGCGCCGCGACCCCAAACCCGTTGAGCGCAACCAGGCCGCCGATTTTGGGACTGCTTCGCAGCCAGGCCGGGATGGATCCCCTCCCCACAAGTCCCAGGCGCCGGCTTGCCGTGGCCCCTCCGAACAGTGCGTCCCAGGCTTGCCACTCACCGCTAGAGGCTTAGGATCGCTTTTAAGCTATAATCCCGCCCTTTAGCTGCCCCGCGCCCCGGCACGTGGCACATCATTTTTTCGCGGCGCTTGGCGCCCACATGCAGACATAAGAGGCTAGACCCCTGTGGCATTGACGATTCTTGGCCTGTCCGGCGCCCTTAGCCATGATCCTTCCGCAGCGCTGTACATAGACGGCAAGCTGATCGCGGCGGCCGAGGAAGAGCGCTTCGTACGCGATAAACATGCAAAGAACCGCATGCCCTACGAGTCGGCGAAGTTCTGCCTGGAGCAGGCCGGCATCAAGCCTTCCGACGTCGATGTGGTGGCGATTCCATTCGCCCCGATCAGCCTGTTCGGCGAGGCTCGCTGGCATTACGCCAAGCGTTACTGGTACGCCCCGGACCGCGCCCTCGACGCGATTCTGATGGGGAACCGCCGCTACAAGCGCTATCGCCGCAAGATCGTCTGGTGCCTGGAGCAACTGGGCTTCGACCCGAAGAAAATCAAGATCGAGCCGGTCGAGCACCACCTGGCCCACGCCTCCAGCGCCTATCACTGCTCAGGCTTCCAGGAAAAGACCGCGATCCTGGGCATCGACGGCAAGGGTGAGTACGCCACGACCTTTTTCGGCTACGGCGAAAACGGCAAGATCCACAAGATCAAGGAATTCTACGATCCGGACTCCTTGGGCGGCCTGTACGGCGCCATTACCGAGTTCCTCGGGTTCGAGATGCTCGATGGCGAATTCAAGGTCATGGGCATGGCGCCCTATGGCGACGCCAGCAAGTACGATTTCTCGCGCCTGGCCTCGTTCGAGAATGGCGAGCTGGTGATCAACACCGACTACGCCAACGTGATCGGCCTGCGTCGCTACAAGGAGAAGGGCAAGGGCTTCTACTTCTCGCCGAAGCTGATCGAATGGCTCGGCCCGAAACGTGAAGGCGACATCGCCGACGAGCCGTACATTCACTACGCGGCCAGCATGCAGGCGCTGTTCGAGAAGCTCGCGCTGCAGATGATCGATCACTACCTGGGCGACATACTCAAGGAAACCGGCAAGCTGGCGTTCGCCGGCGGCTGCGCCTTGAACGTCAAGCTGAACCAGAAGATCATCGCCCGCGACGACGTCAAGGAACTGTTCGTGCAACCGGCCTCCGGCGACGCCGGCACCGCAGTGGGGGCGGCTGCCTATGTGTCCCACGCTCGCGGCGTACCGGTGGAGAAGATGGAGCATGTCTACCTCGGCCCAGCCTACAGCAACGAAGACGTGATCGCCGCGTGTGCCCGTCATCCAAGCAGACCGGCGTGGCGCAAGATCGACAACACGCCCGAGCGCATCGCCCGGATCATGGTCGACGGCAATCCGGTGGCCTGGTTCCAGGGGCGCATGGAGTTCGGTCCGCGTGCCCTGGGCGGTCGCTCGATCATCGGTTGCCCGAGCGCCACTGGCGTGGCCGATCGCATCAATGAGCAGATCAAGTTCCGCGAGCGCTGGAGGCCCTTCTGCCCTTCGATGCTCGACACCGTCGCGCCGCAGATGATCAAGGTCGATCACCCCGCGCCGTTCATGACCTTCACTTTCGAAGTGGCCGAGGAATGGAAGACCCGCGTACCGGAAGTCGTCCATGAGGACGGTACGTCCCGTGCCCAGGTGCTCAAGCGCGAATACAACCCGCGCTACTACGACATGATGAAGGCCCTGGAAGTACTGACGGGCAATGGCGTGTCCTTGAACACTTCGCTCAACCGTCGTGGCGAACCGATGATCTGCTCGCCCACCGATGCGCTGAACATGTTCTATGGTTCCGACCTGCAGTACCTGATCATGGAAGACATCCTGGTGGTCAAAGACGGCGTGGACGCTTATGACACGCTCGGCTGAGCGACATGTGCTGCAGTTCTGCCACGGTTATGACGGGCCGTTCCTCGACTGTGCCCGTCAATACGCCAGTCTGTTCGCCGGCACTGGCTATCGCGTGACCACGGTGTTCCTCACCGGCGCTGCCGACGCCGAGGTCGCTGCCGGCTGTGCCTCGGACGAGGTGCTGTTCATGGAATACAGCTCCAGTGCCGTGCGCGGCCTGAAGCTGGGCGCCATCGCCGATCTGCGCAGGATCGTCGCCTCACGCAATTTCAGTTTCTGCATTGCTCACCGCTTCAAGCCAATCTATATCGCCCTGCTGGGCACCCGCCTGCCGGTGATAGGCGTGCACCATGCCTTTGGGGACTATCAGCGGCGGACCCGCCGGCTGTTCGCCCATGTCTACCGCAAGCGCCTGAGCTTGCTTGGCGTCTCTGACGCGGTGCGCGACGACATGCGTCGCTGTCTGCCGAAATGGCCGGCCAGCCGGATCCAGACCCTCTACAACCGTATTGACCTCGACGCGACGCAGGCCAGCCTGCTTTCCCGGGATGAGGCGCGGCAGACCCTCGGGCTGGATTCGAACGCCTGGATCATCGGCAATGTCGGCCGCCTGCACCCGGACAAGGACCAGGCCACGCTATTGCGAGGTTTCGCCGCGGCGCTGGCGCATCTGCCTGGCAACAGCCAGCTGGCGATTCTCGGCAAGGGGCGCCTGGAGAAAGACCTTCGAGAGCTGTCCCTGGAGCTGGGCATTGCCGACCGTGTGCTGTTTCTCGGTCAGGTGCCCGAGGCGCGTCGCTATTTTCGCGCCTTCGATGTGTTTGCCCTGAGTTCCGATCACGAACCGTTCGGCATGGTATTGCTCGAAGCCATGGCCGCTGGCGTGCCATTGCTGGCCACGGCCTGTGGCGGGGCGAAGGAGGTGGTCGAGGGCGTGGGCATCCTGTTCCCGCTGGGTGACGCCGAGCATATGGCCCAGGGGCTGCAGCACCTGGCGGCCATGGACGATCTGCAGCGTCGTCAATGTGCCGAACTGATGCTCGACCGCTTGCGTGAACGCTTCTCGGATCGCGCCGTACGCGAGGCTTTCTGGCGTCTGCCACAAGTGACCGAACTGGCGCCGGGGGCCTGATGTTCAATCGATTTCAAGGCTGGCGCGAACGCGGTTGGACAGCCGTAGACGCTTCGGTCTATGCCCAGGCCTGGCAACGTTTTGGTGGCAGCGTGGCAACCCATCCCGTGGTGGTGGAGCGCCTCGCGGCCCTGGCTGGCATCCCCGTGCGATACCTGGCCTATGAGCAGCAGGGTGAGCTCAAGGCGGCGATTCCCACCTGGGGGCGCGACCTGGCGTTGTCCAAGGACGTGCTCAAGCGCAACGGCAAGAAAGGCCTGTTCGACCTGGGCAATGCCGAGCTGATCCTGCCGGCGGCGCCCGATGCCCTGGCACCGTTGCGTCATCGTGGACGTTACCTGTCGGCCCTCAACGAAGGACGTTTCAGTGGCTTGAAGCCACAAAAAGAACAGCTGGCCATGGCCCGCACGCCGGAAGAACTGTCGAAGAAGTTTCGCTATAACCAGCGCCGCGAGTTGCGTTTGCTGGAAGAGGCTGGTGGTGTGGTTAGGCCGGTCGAAGCGTTCTCCAGCGACGAGCTGGCCGCGATCTACTGTGATCTGTTCCTGCGTCGCTGGGGCTTTGCGGCCACCGGAGCCGAGCGCATGGGCGAAGTGATCGAATTGCTGCGCGAACTGCTCATCGGTTCGGTGATTTTGCTCAACGATGCGCCGATTGCCATTCAACTGGTGTATCGCGTCGAAGCGCCTGAATGGATCAGCGTCGAGTACATCAACGGCGGTGTCGACCCGCAGACCCGTGAGTTCAGCCCTGGCAGTGTCTTGAGCTTCCTCAATACCCAAGGGGCCTGGGAGCATGCCCGTGCCCTCGGCAAGCCGATGCGTTTCTCTTTCGGCCGGGCAGACCGGGAATATAAGGACCGTTGGTGCAACCCCGTGCCGGTGTTCAGCGTATGAACCTGCCCTTGAGTCGCAAGCAGCAATTGCTCAAGCGCCACCGTCGCAACAAGCGCGTCGTGCTGTTGCTCGCCCTCATGGTGCTGGTCCTGTCGGGTGTGCTGGTCGCCTGGTGGTTGCCATTGTTGCTCGCGGTCCTGGGCTGGATGGCCCATGAGGCATGGTTCGCCGACCATCTGTTCTATTCGCCTCGGGAGGACTATCTGTACAGCTTCCCGCCGTTCACCCAGCAGCCCAAGGTGCATCTCGATGCCGGGCGGTTGCGATTGGACGAGGGGGTGATGCTGGATGAAGGGGCGACGTTGATCCTGGCGCTACGGGTCAAGAGTACCTGGTTGGGGCGCTTCATCGATCCGGTCGTCGTATTGTCGGGCGGTGAGTATTCGGATCGGCAGACTTTCGAGCGCGGGGTCAACGGCGTGCGCTACCTCAACCTCAGTGAGCAAGGGGCCGCGCTGACCGCTGGCGAGCTGCGCTTGCGGGGGCGCTTCTGCCGCTTGCTGGGGGGAGCGACCTTATGGTCCTTCGCACCCGTGGACATGCGCCATCAAAGGGTGATGGTCATCGCCCCTCATGCCGACGATGCGGAATTGGCCGCGTACGGCTTGTACAGCCAGGCTGACGAAGCCTGGGTCGTGACGCTGACCGCTGGCGAGATAGAAGCCGAACACTATCAACGGATGGGGCTGGACCGCATCGAGGCGGCTCGGCTCAAGGGACGCCTGCGTGCCTGGGACAGCATCGCGGTGCCGCGCTGGGCCGGGGTGCCGGAAACACATTGTGTGCAACTGGGATACTTCTGCCTGCAATTGGCGGCGATGCAAGCGACGCCCGGCCAGCCGCAAGGGTCGCGCGAGGCGGACCTGAGTGATACCCGGCTGTTTCGTCAGATGAACCCGTTTGCCTTGCCTGGCGATGTCGATGGGGCACCGACCTGGAACAACCTGCTGGCCGATCTGCGCGAGCTGATCCTCAAGGCTCGCCCCGACGTCATCGTGCTGCCGCATCCAACCCTGGACCCGCACCCCGATCACCTCTGCGCCCATCAGGCCGTCCTGCAAGCCCTCGAAGGCTTGGAGTGGCAGCCCGCAACGCTGCTGGGTTATGCCAACCACCTGCATGACAATGACCGCTGGCCAATGGGCAATGCAGGGGAGGGGGTCGCCTTGCCGCCGTTTTTCGATCCGGATCGGTCGATGCAGCCCCTGAGCCTGCCTCTGTCATTGAGGGGGCAGCGGGACAAGGCCATGGCGCTGGGGATGATGCACGACTTGCAACCGTCTGCGCCATTGAAGCGCCGAGTGAGGCGATTGATACAGCGCTTTATGGCGGGTAGAGTTATTCCCGTTTATGGTGAGAACGAATTTTTCCGCAAGGCGGTCAGGCGTCACGAACTTTTTTGGTTGTTGAAACCTTCTGAAGCGAAAATAAAACATAAATGACGCATAACAGGCCCTGGCGTCTTCGTCCTTAGTGAAGGTGAGTTGTTTTGATCAATCCCTGCCCGCGTATTCTTTTTATCATTCCTTACTTCGGCCGTTGGCCTTTCTGGATGCCATTGTTCCTTGAGAGCTGTCGGCGTAACGCTGATATCGATTGGCTGATATTCAGCGATTGTGGCGTGCCGGAAAATCTTCCGCCAAACGTGACGGTAGAAAGCATGACGTTCGCAGCCTATTGCCAGTTGGTTTCCCGGAAACTGGATATCGATTTCAGGCCTGCCGAGCCTTATAAATTGTGCGATATCAAGCCCGCCCTTGGTTACATCCATGTCGACCGCCTCGACGGCTATGATTTCTGGGCTTTTGGCGATATTGACCTGATATATGGCAACCTCCGGCAATACTTCACCGCTGAGCGCCTGGCCCGGTATGACCTGTTTTCAACCCATGAGCGACGTGTCGCTGGGCATTTGTGCCTGATGCGCAACACTGCACGCAAGCGTGAAGTGTTCAAGCTGATGAAGAACTGGAAAGAGCGTTTTACCGACGACGAACATCACGCCTTGGACGAGGGGGCGTTCAGCCGCATTTTCCTGTGGCGAAAGAATTTTCCCAAGCCGCTGTTTTCCCTGGTCGGAAAATTCAATCCATGGCGTCGAAGCAGCGAGTTCATCGAAGCGTTCAGTACGCCGGGCGGTTGCATAAAGTGGCACGACGGTTCGCAAGACTTCCCTCATCGCTGGTACTGGCGCGACGGCTTCCTCACCAATGATCGAGATGGGGAGCGTGCTTTTCCTTATTTTCATTTTGTTTCCTGGAAGCACAATGAATGGTCGGCATTGCCTGTCCCCGATACTGCATCGATCAAACAACTGGCGGCGACATCCTCCTGGGAGATCGACGCGACAGGTTTCCATCAGGGAAAGTTATGAGCCAGCGTTTGAAATGGATGCAGTCGAGTTGTTTTGAAACATTAAGCAACATATTTTCCTTGGTCCGATAGGAAGACGATGAAAGTTCTATTCCTGGTGCAGAAAGAACAACGGGCCATTCTTGATCGGCTTTATGAAGGTGTTGCCGCCCATTGCGAATGTGACCTGCGTTGGCTCGACAGTGGTGAACAGCGCAACCTGCGGGGCTATTTCAGGCGCCATGTGGACGTGTCGCGTTACGACCGGATCGTCTTTTTCCTGCGCTTCAAGCAGGAGATCCGCCAGGCCGGATTCATCCGTACGGTCCCCAACCTGGTGATCCTCGAACACGATGCCTACCAGAACTATATTGCGTGCAAATACACTGGAAAATTCAGTGCTCATTACCGCCGCCTGCCTTGGGCACGGGTGATCAGTTCCGGCTTCACGGTCGCCGAGCGTCTGCGCGGGGAAGGTTTCGATGCGGTATTCGTGCCCAAGGGCTACGATCAATCCTTGTTGCAGGATCAGGGGCGCGAGCGGGATATCGAGTTGGCTTTTGTCGGCAGCACCAACAGCGTTGCCTACAGTGGCCGCAAGGCTCTGCTGGACGAGTTGGGGCGCGTCGAGCCGCTGGTGGTGACCCGCACCAAGTCGGGCGAAGAATATTGCGAGACGCTCAATCGTATCCGCTTTTTCGTCAGCGCCGATGTGGGCATGGGGGAGTTCATGATCAAGAACTTCGAAGCCATGGCCTGTGGCTGCGTGCTGCTGGCGTTCGACCAGGGCGCCGATGAGGCCCGGGCGTTGGGCCTGCAGGACATGCAGAACGTCGTGTTGTATCGCGACATCCCGCAGCTTCAGGAAAAGCTCGCTCAGCTTCGTGCCGATCCCGCAATGGCGCAGGGTATCGCGCGCAACGGCCAGAAACTGGCGCTGGAGCAGTTCAGCTTTGCACGCATAGGCCAGAAGATTGTCGAGGCGCTGGAGCCGCCGTTGCGGCCTCGTGCGCCTTTGAGCCTGCTTGAAAAACTGCGCCTGAGGCTGGGCGTTTGACAGGAATCGTTCGGCTGCCCGATGCGGGGTAGCGTTTAACTAAATGGTATTTCAGGTGCAATTTTCCGAAGAGAGTGACATTACCCTGGTGGTAACCAGTTGCGGTCGGCTCGATCTGCTCAAGCGGACTCTGGAGAGCTTCGACCGTTTCAATACCGCGCCTATCCGGGAAGTCTTCATCACCGAGGATGCCGGCGATGAAGGGGTACATGAGGTCATTCCGGCGCATTGGAAAGATCACTGCACAGTTTTCGTCAACAGGCCGAAGCTGGGACAACTGGCCTCGATCGACCTGGCCTATGGGCACGTCAAGACCCCTTATATCTTTCACTGCGAGGACGACTGGGAATTCTATCGGCCGGCCTTCGTGGAAGATTCGCGTGCCATTCTCGAGCAGCGTCCCGATATTCTCCAGGTGTGGTTGCGCAACTATGTTTACGATTTGTGCGTACATAGCCCTTACATACACCTGGGCGATCGTGAAGTCATCGCTGGAGTGGCCTGTTACCCGTTGATCTCCGACAAGCCTGAATGGCAGAGCTTTTCGCTCAATCCCGGGCTACGACGGCTGAAGGAGTATCGCTTGTGTGCCCCGTTTGCCGGCTTCGGAGGCGAAAAAGCCCTGTCGCTTCGCTATGCACAGCTGAACTTGACGGCGGTCACGCTGGAAGCAGATGCTGTTTTGCACACTGGTTTCGGGGATCACGTCGAAGTACCTGTGGAACGTCAGCGCAAGGCGCGCCGCAGGCGTCGCGAGCAGATCAAGCTGGCTCTGGTTCTCTTGCTCGGAGTCTGCATTGGCTGGCTCATCAATTTTTAAATGCCCGGCAGCACGAATCCCGGAACGCGATGAAAGGTTTGCTGCTCAATGAGCATTATTAACGTCATGTGGGCGGGCGGTTCGCCGTTCGCTTCGGTACACAAAGTCCATCACCAGATCCTCTCGCAGCTCGAACCTGCGATGCCGGTCAAGACATGGTTCTTGCAGGGCGCGGGCGTGGCCTGTCAGGTCAACATGGGGCAGGCGCTAGAGTGGCGTCTCTCGTCGGCCCGTCTGAAGGGGCGACATGTCTGGCGGTTATTCAAGCCCTTGATGCGTAAGCGATTCCGACAGGCACTGCTCGACAGCGATGCTCGCGTCGTGCTGCTGGACGGTCTGGGTGTCGCCCGGACCTTGTTGCCTGTCCTCGAGGGCATGCCACACATACAGGTGGTGGTGATTTTCCACGGTGCGACGCGGATAAAAGCTGAAAGTCGTGAGCTGCTGCGTGGCTTCCCTGCTTCACGCCTGGCGCTGGTGGCGGTTTCCCAGACCCTTGCGACCGCGTTGCAGAACGCGCTAGGGCTGCCGGTGACGGTACTGCGCAGCGCGTTCGACCCGGCGGCTTTCCAGCACGCACTCATCCCGCGCCAGGAAGCCCGTACTCGCTTGGGCTTGCCTTCTGGCGGTCTGCGGATATTTGGAGCCGTTGGACGCCTGGTGGACGACAAGGGCTTCGCCTGCCTGCTGGAGGCGTTTGCCCTTGCAGCGGCAAACCAGCCTGATTGGCGCCTGGTCATTGTCGGTGAAGGGCCGCGGCGCGAGGCGCTTCAGGCGCGGATCGCCCAACCGGATCTACGAGGGAAAGTGTTGCTGATGGGGCATCTGGATGATGTCGCAACGCTTTACAAGGCGTTTGACTGGGTGGTGATCCCCTCTCTTGAGGAAGGGCTCGGGCTGATCCTGCAAGAAGCGGTCATGGCCGGTATTCCGGTGCTCAGCAGCCAGCTGGCGGTGTTTCGCGAACAGCTGGGCGATGCGGGGCGGTACGCTCCGGCGAATGATATCAACGCCTGGAGCGAGGCACTCCTCCAGGCTTCACAGGGGTCGGCAGAAGCGGTCGCGGCGGCTCAATATCAAGCGCTGGCGCCTGACCAGGCTTGGCTTAGCTTCAGCCAGACCGCACGGCAACTGTTTTCAGGCAGGCAATAGCGCTTCTTCCAACGCCTGCATCGGAAAGCTCCCGTTCAGGTTCTCTCGGGCAATATAACGGGCGAAATGCTGCAAGTTGCGGCGCGTCAGATGCCGCGGCAAGGGCGCGCGCAAAAAGCGCATATCGGCCACATCGATCAGGCCCAGTTCGTTTTCCGGAGTGACGACGATGTTGCCCAGGTGTAGCGAGCGGAAGTAGATACCGCTGGCGTGCAGCCTGCGGATCAGTTCGATCAATTCCGGAAGCATTTGCTGCCAACTGAAATCTTCCTGATTGGATATTTGACGCAGGGTTTTTCCAGGAAGCGGCCGATACTGTACGGCGGTCATGCCGGGGCTTGGCAATTTATAGGAAGCCAGCACGTCGAGGGTCGGTACGCCAAGCTCTCGCAAGCGAGCCGCGTTGCGGATGAACCGTACCGAATATGGCCGTAGAAGAGCCGAAGAAAAAAGCCGCTTGCGGCGAAATAACTTAAGGATGTTGCCATCCTGCAACAGATAGACTTTTGGGCCGGAGCTGTCGGCCTCCAGAATGCTGGCGCCTTCAATCAGTTGATTCAAAGCGGCTTGGGGAAGCCGTGTAAATTGCATCGTAGGGAAACCTTGTTGAAAGGGCCGGTACCTTGGCGGGCCATGATGCCCAAAAGTTTTTGTTTTAACCATGCCTGTTTGGCAGGTGAACCGTTTAGGAGCGAAGATGCAAGCAACACGTTGGGCACAGCGATGGATGGCCTTTGGCTTGTTCTGGTTTCTGCTGGCAATCGCCCTGGCACCAACCAATAAGATTTATCAACAGGGCCTTGTTATCTTTGTCTGGTTGCCTGCAATTCTGTTTGCCTGGCCGGCGCGTCATCGGTTGGCAGAGCTGTGGCGTGCCCAGCGTGTCATCTACACCGCGCTGCTGGCACTTGTAGTCTGGTCGCTGATCACCCTGTGCTGGGCCGATGCACCGGAGCCGGCGCGTGAGGCCAAGCGGTTGCTCTACATCCTGGTGTTCCTCTTGTACTTTGCGATCCTGGCCGACGGCCAGCCCGAGCGAGTCATCCGCATCATGCAATGGGGGGGAGTGGGGCTTGCCCTGACGGCCTTGATGGCGATCGTTCATTTCTACGGCGTTCAAAACAATCCCTGGGTGGCCCGCCTGGAAGGACTGGGCGAGTTGTCCCATCCAATCCTTGGCGGCTACGTGATTGGCCTG
Organism: Pseudomonas sp. NFACC43; assembly: GCF_900119645.1. Taxonomy (NCBI): domain Bacteria; kingdom Pseudomonadati; phylum Pseudomonadota; class Gammaproteobacteria; order Pseudomonadales; family Pseudomonadaceae; genus Pseudomonas; species Pseudomonas sp. NFACC43. The sequence continues at coordinate 206,863 of NZ_FPKK01000009.1, read as the reverse complement.
GCGGCGATCTGGCTGTTGCACTGGGTGCCTCGTTCCATCGGCCTGCAGGTTGTTTGGGCGGTGGCCCTGGCACTGTTGGGCGTATTCGTCGTGATGAGCCAGAGCCGTGGCGCGGCGTTGGCCTTGCTGCTCAGCGTCCTGGCCATGCCTATCTATTGCCGCGACCAGCGTACCCGTGTGATCGCAGCCATCGCCCTGGTGCTGGCGATGCTGACCTTCTGGCTGCTCGAACCGATGGTCCTGGCGCGTGGTGCTTCCTACCGGCCCGAGATCCTCATGTCGAGCCTGCACATGATTGCCGAGCATCCGTGGGGTGGTCTGGGCCTGGCGGCAGACTATCGGATCCCGGTTGGCGGTATTTCCTTTGACCACGCACACAACCTGTTCAGCCATGTTGCGATCCAGCTTGGATTGCCGGGGCTGGCGCTGTGGTGCATTGTCTGGTTCGCCGTGCTGCGCGAAGTCTGGCATGCACGGGAGAGTCTGCTGGGGCGGGGTGTGCTCGGCATGTGGATATTCTCGTTCCTGGCGATGCAGTTCGATGCCGCGAGCCTGACCGGAACGCCGCGCGCCGAGTGGTTCATCAGCTGGCTGCCGATCGGTTTGGCCGGTGTTTTGACCTGGGCGCGGGTCAAGCCGGGTGGCTGTGATAAAATTCCGCGTTCTTCCTAACCAGTGAGCTCTACGATGAGTGATGCACCGCCCAAAGCGGAACAGGACTCCAGCCTGAAAATCTATTTTCGGCTGCTGGGATACGTCAAACCCTACGTGGGCATCTTTTTGCTGAGTATCGTGGGTTTCGTGATATTTGCTTCCACCCAGCCCATGCTGGCCGGGATCCTCAAATATTTCGTCGATGGCTTGAGCAACCCCGATGCGGTGCTCTTTCCCAACGTGGCCTACCTCAAGGACTTGAAGCTGCTGATGGCGGTGCCGCTGCTGATCATCCTGATCGCCGCCTGGCAGGGCCTGGGGTCGTTTCTGGGCAACTATTACCTGGCCAGGGTTTCCCTTGGGCTGGTCCATGACCTGCGGGTCGAGCTGTTCAACAAGCTGCTGGTGCTGCCCAACCGCTATTTCGATACCCACAATTCGGGGCACCTGATTTCCCGCATCACGTTTAACGTGACCATGGTCACCGGTGCTGCCACCGATGCCATCAAGGTGGTGATCCGCGAAGGCCTCACCGTGGTGTTCCTCTTCGTTTACCTGGTCTGGATGAACTGGAAACTGACCTTGGTGATGCTGGCGATCCTGCCGCTGATCGCATTCATGGTCGGCAATACCAGCAAGAAATTCCGCAAGCAGAGCAAGAAAATCCAGGTGGCCATGGGCGACGTCACGCACGTGGCGTCCGAGACCATCCAGGGCTATCGCGTCGTGCGCAGCTTTGGCGGCGAAGCCTACGAAGAACAGCGTTTTGCCCGGGCCAGCCAGGGCAATACCGAAAAACAGCTGCGCATGACGCGTACGGGCGCTGTCTATACGCCAATGTTGCAACTGGTGATCTACACCGCCATGGCGGCCCTGATGTTCCTGGTGCTGTTCCTGCGCGGGGATGCCACGGCCGGTGATCTGGTGGCCTACATCACGGCCGCGGGCCTGCTGCCCAAGCCGATCCGCCAGCTTTCGGAAGTCAGTTCCACCATCCAGAGAGGCGTGGCCGGTGCGGAAAGCATCTTCGAGCAACTGGATGTCGCGCCGGAAATCGACAACGGTACGGTCGAGCAGGAACGCGTCAGCGGCCGTCTCGATGTGCGCAACCTGAGTTTCACCTACCCCGGTGCCGACCGCGAGGTCCTCAAGGACATCAGCTTCACGGCAGCGCCTGGGCAGATGATAGCCCTGGTGGGGCGTTCGGGCAGTGGCAAGTCGACCCTGGCGAGCCTCATCCCGCGCTTCTATCACCATGAAGTCGGCCAGATCCTGCTCGATGATGTGGAAATCGAGGACTATCGCTTGCGCAACCTGCGCCGGCATGTCGCCCAGGTGACCCAGCACGTCACGCTGTTCAACGACACCGTGGCCAACAATATCGCCTATGGCGACCTGGCCGGCGCGCCACGGGCCGATATCGAGAAAGCTGCCCGTGATGCCTACGCCATGGATTTCATCGAGCAGTTGCCCAAGGGGCTGGATACCGAAGTGGGTGAGAACGGCGTGCTGCTGTCCGGTGGCCAGCGTCAGCGCCTGGCCATTGCCCGGGCACTGTTGAAGAATGCGCCGTTGCTGATTCTCGACGAGGCCACCTCGGCACTGGATACCGAGTCCGAGCGGCATATCCAGGCGGCCTTGGACCAAGTGATGAAAGGTCGGACCACCCTGGTCATTGCCCACCGCCTGTCGACTATCGAGAAAGCCGATCTGATCCTGGTCATGGACCAGGGGCGTATCGTCGAGCGCGGCACCCACGGCGAACTGCTTGCCCAGAACGGCTACTACGCACGCCTGCACGCCATGGGCCTGGATGCGCCAGCCCAGGACATCGCCTGATACAGCGTGATACCCGCGGGAGCATCCGAGCTCCCGCGGGCATTTGTATCCAATGGGTTACCTGTGTGAACCAACCCGCCATAAATCCGCGCGCCGCGTTTGATAACGTCCTGGCTACAGGACTTTTCCTGAACGACCTTCACTGATCGATGAGACGATCCCCTTCGCGCGGGTACTCCAATGCTGCAACGTTATCTCTGGAAACTGTTGCCCAAGTCGCAACGCTCCTTTCTGTTGGGCCGCCTGTCGATTGTCGATCGGCAAGCCGTCAACAAATCATTGTCGGCCAACTGCCGCTTCCCCGAAGCCTTCGCCCAGCGCGCCTGCCTGTTCATCCATGTTCCCAAATGCGCCGGCAGCAGTGTCTGCGTGGGCATGTTCGATGGTTTCAGCCCCGGGCATCTACCGCTGTACTGGTACGAGGAGCAGTTTGCGGAGCAATACGCCGCCAGCTTCAAGTTCGCTTTTGTCCGTGATCCTCTGGAGCGTGCCTATTGCGCCTATGCTTTCCTGCGCGGCAATCAGCTGGGGCCGCGGGACCAAAGGGCGCAAGCGCTGGTGAGGCATTACCGTGACTTCGACGATTTCGTCGCCCGCTGGCTGCATCCGGAGAATGTCGCGCGTCAGTTGCATTTCGCCCCACAGACTGAATTTCTCACCGATTCCCTCGGTCACCTGGCGATGGACTTCATCGGTTATCAGGAACATATGGGTCGAGATTTTCGGCGGGTATGCGAGCATCTGGGCCTTGCCGCTACACTGCCTCATGTGAACCGCACCGCGCAGCGTACCTCGATGCCGGTCCGGGAAATCTGTTCGGTGCGTACCCGCCGGCTGGTTCGGCGGGTTTACCAGCGCGACTACGAGATGCTCGGCTATGAATGAGACGTCAAAGGTATCGATGCAACAGGTGCAGATCCGCCCCTACGCGCCGGCGCTTACCCCCGGTGACCGGGCCGCGCTCAAGTCCCAGCGGCCGCGTTGTATCTGGCTGACCGGTTTGTCGGGAGCCGGCAAGTCGACGCTGGCCAATGCCCTGGAGGTGCAGCTCAACCAGCAGGGGTTGCACACCTGTCTGCTCGACGGCGACAACCTGCGCCAAGGGTTGTGCCGCGACCTGGGGATGGATGACGCGGCCCGCAGCGAGAATGTCCGGCGCATTGCCGAGGTTGCGCGGTTGATGGTGGACGCCGGCCTGATCGTCATCGTCGCGGCGATCTCTCCGTTTCGCAATGATCGGGATGCGGCCCGGCGGTTATTTCCTGAAAAAACGTTTCTGGAAGTGTATGTAAGCACGCCTTTCGAGATCTGCGCCCAGCGTGATCCCAAGGGGTTGTATCGCGAGGCTTGCGCCGGGCGGATCAAGAATTTCACCGGTCTGGACAGCCCCTACGAAGCGCCGCTGGCGCCCGAATGCGAAATCAATACTTGCGAGGTCGAGCTGTCCCAGGCATGTGACCGGCTGGCGGCATTGCTGAAACAGGAATAATGGCGCGGCTTCCCACCGCCATGGACGAGCCTTCGTCCACCCTGTGCTAATATCGCCGCCCTGTTCATTTTGTATGTGGGATGCTCCATGAAGTTGTCGATGCCGCGATTCGATCAAGCCCCTGTCCTGGTGGTCGGCGATGTCATGCTCGACCGCTATTGGCATGGCGGTACCTCACGGATTTCCCCTGAGGCGCCGGTGCCGGTGGTCAAGGTCGAACACATCGAGGATCGTCCCGGTGGCGCGGCCAACGTCGCGTTGAACATTGCCGCCCTCGGCGCGCCGGCCTCCCTGATCGGCGTCACCGGCGACGACGAGGCCGCCGACAGCCTGTCCAACAGCCTCAGGGGCGCTGGCGTGCGGGCACGATTCCAGCGCATCGCGCACCAGCCGACCATCGTCAAGCTGCGGGTCATGAGCCGTCACCAGCAACTGCTGCGGATCGATTTCGAAGAACCGTTCGCCACCGATCCCCTGGCCCTTGGAGCCGAGGTCGACCAGATGCTCGAAGGCATCAAGGTCCTTGTGTTGTCGGACTACGGCAAGGGCGCGTTGAAGAATCATCAGGTGTTGATCCAGGCCGCGCGTGCCCGTGGCATCCCGGTGCTGGCCGATCCCAAGGGCAAGGATTTTTCCATTTACCGTGGCGCGAGCCTGATCACGCCGAACCTCAGCGAGTTCGAAACCATCGTCGGCGGTTGTGCCGACGAGCATGAACTGGTGAGCAAAGGCGCCCGGTTGATGCAGGACCTCGATCTGGGGGCCCTGCTGGTGACCCGCGGCGAGCACGGCATGACCCTGCTGCGTCCCGACCACCCGGCGTTGCACCTGCCAGCCCGCGCCCGTGAAGTCTTCGACGTGACCGGTGCCGGTGATACGGTGATTTCCACCCTGGCCGCGGCGATTGCCGCTGGGGAGGAATTGCCGCACGCGGTGGCCCTGGCGAACCTGGCGGCAGGCATCGTGGTTGGCAAGCTCGGTACGGCTGCCATCAGCGCCCCGGAACTTCGTCGTGCGATCCAGCGTGAAGAAGGTTCCGAGCGCGGTGTGCTGGGGCTGGAGCAGTTGCTGCTGGCCGTTGACGATGCCCGTGCCCACAACGAGAAGATCGTGTTCACCAATGGCTGCTTCGACATCCTGCATGCCGGCCATGTGACCTATCTCGAGCAGGCCAGGGCACAGGGCGATCGCCTGATCGTTGCGGTCAACGACGACGCTTCCGTGAGCCGTCTCAAGGGGCCGGGTCGGCCGATCAACAGCGTCGACCGGCGCATGGCCGTCCTGGCCGGCCTGGGCGCGGTGGACTGGGTGATCAGCTTCAGCGAAGGCACCCCGGAAAACCTGCTGCGCCAGGTCAAGCCGGACGTGCTGGTAAAGGGCGGCGACTACGGGATCGACCAGGTCGTGGGTGCGGACATCGTCACCGCCTATGGCGGTACCGTGAAGGTGCTCGGGCTGGTGGAAAACAGCTCGACGACAGCGATTGTGGAGAAGATCCGCAATAACTGAGTCCGGCGATTGCGACTAAATGAAGGCGAAGAGCCTTTGTGGCGAGGGAGTCTAGCGATACGTCCCCTCGGCACAGGTCCGGCTTGACTGGTCGCTCTTCGTCCTAACGAGCCACCTTGCGCGGAACGATTTTCTTGAGCAACTGCCGGGCCTTGCCCTTGAGCCGGGTCAGGCCCGACTCCTTGCCCGGAGGCGTCAGCCCTTGCTGGCGCAACCAATCCTTCCAGCGAATCCGCTCCTCCCGCACCAGCCAGCCATCCTGCTTTGCGAAGCTTTCCGCCAGATACAACCCACGGGTGCTGGCCGGGTAGAGCTGGTCCTTTTTCAGGGTGTACAGCTCGGGCAAGGGTTGGCCGTCGTGCAGCGGCATCAGGTAGAGGTCGGGCCGTTTGCGATCAAGCGTGGCCACCAATTGGTCACCCTCGAGGCGCTCATCCACATGAAACAGGCTCAGGGACTTGGCTTCCCGGGGCACATCCAGGCGCAAATCGTAGATCAGTTGCAAGGATGCCGTCGGCAGATGCACATAGGCTCTTGGTCGCTCGATCAGCTGCAGGTTGGCACTGCGCACCGGGCGGGCCGAGCCGGACAGCGGTGCCAGGCGAAACGGCAAGGCTTCGCGATAATGCAGGGCAGCGGCGTAAGGGGCCGGCAGCCAGGTATCGTTGAAGCGTCCGCCGAGCCAGCCTTCGGGGGTTTCCAGCAGGCATTCCTCGGCGATTTCCTGGATGGCGGTCAGTAGCGGCAGGTTCAGTTCATGGGCCGGGACGTAGCCGGAAATCAGCTTGAGCACCACGTCGCCGCGATCCTGCCGCCGCTGGCGCACCAGCACCCAGTAGTCGCGGTTCTGCCAATGCAGGGTCAGGCGCACCGAGACCCCCAGGTTGGCCAGCTCCAGGGAAAAGCGTTCGGCATCGGCCACCGTCACCGGCCGACGGCGTTGCAGGGTCTGGGCGAAGTTCAGCGGCATTCCCACGCTCTGGTAGGTCAGGCCTTCGGGAGTCGCTTCGACATACAGGGGCAGGGTCTTGAAGTTGCTGGGGTTCTTTCTGATGAGCGTACGCGGCATGTCGACTCCTTCTTCATGCCGCGCATGCGGCGTCAGTCTTTACGCAGGACCTTGGCAACGGTCGCGACGTTATGGGCGAGGTGCAGCGGATTGATGGTGCCGACAATAGCACTGGCAACCCCGGGATGTTCAAACAACAGTTCGAAGCTGGCACGGACCGGGTCCACCCCGGGGGTCAGGCAGACATGGCCGCTGGCCAGGGCTTTCTTCACCAGGATCGCTTTGCCGTGTTCGGCTGCGTAGTCAATGACAGCCTTCTCGCTTCGTTCGTTCAGATTGTAGGTGACCATTGCGCAATCGCCTTGCTCCAGGGCCTTCAAGCCGCCATCGACGGTTTTACCGGAGAAACCGAAGCCACCGATCTTGCCCTCGCCCTTGAGCGCCGCCAGGGTTGGATAGACCTCGCTGTCGTTGAGGATCGCCAGGTCGTTGCCGTCGGAGTGCACCAGGACCAGGTCGATATAGTCGGTCTCCAGGCGCTTGAGGCTGCGCTCCACTGAAAGGCGGGTGTGGGCGGCGCTGAAGTCATGGCGTGACTGGCCGTCGCTGAATTCTTCCCCGACCTTGCTGACGATCACCCACTCCTGGCGTTGCCCACGCAACAACGGACCGAGGCGTTCTTCGCTGCGGCCATAGGCCGGTGCGGTGTCGATCAGGTTGATGCCCAGGTCGCGTGCCAGCCTGAGCAGCATCCGCGCTTCGTCGTCATCCGGGATCCGAAAGCCGTTGGGGTATTTGACGCCCTGGTCGCGCCCGAGCTTGACGGTACCCAGGCCCACGGGGGAAACCAGCGGGCCGCCATTGCCCAGAGGGCGGAGAAAATCGTGCAGGGTCGGCTGGCTCATGGCAGCAGTTGCTCCCAGGCAGGCACAGCCATGGGTGGTTTCGGCAAGTCGGGCAGGGGGGCCGGATGGCTTGGCACGATGCCGTCGCGTTGCAGCGCCGTGATCACCCGGTCGGTAAAATCCGGAGCCAGGGCCAGTTTGGTCGGCCAACCCACCAATAGACGATCCCGCTCGGCCAGGAAGGCGTTATCCGGACGGGTCAGGCCCGACTGCAAGGGTTCGGCGCGATCCACTCGCAGGGTGGCCCATTGCGCGGAGCTCAGATCGATCCAGGGCAGCAACTGACCGAGTTCCTTCTGGGCGGTAGCGATCTGCGCGGCGGGATCGCGGGCAACGCCATCGGCTTCGGCGATGTCGCCACCCAGGTACCAGACCCACTGGCCATCGGCGGCCGGGTGAGTGGTCACCGTGATGCGCGGCTTCGGTCCGCCTCCCAGGCAATGGGCGTAGAGCGGCTTGAGGGAAGGGCCTTTGACCAGGACCATGTGCAGCGGCCGGCGTTGCATGGCTGGCTGGTCGAGGCCCAGGGCGGCGAGCAGGTCGGCGGTGCCGGCCCCGGCGCTTAAGACGATGCGTTGGGCGCGGATCTCGCGACCGTCTACCTTGAGGCCCAGCAGTTCGTCATTCTCGCGCAGCGGCTCAATGAGTTGTCCGGCAAGCAGACCGTCGCCAGCCAGTTCCGCCAGGCGCGCGATCAGGCTGGGGACATCCACCACCAGTTCGGCCAGACGATAGACCTTGCCCTTGAAGCGCTTGTCCTGCAGGGCTGCGGGCAGTTGTTCGCCCTTGACCTGATCGACGCGACCGCGCACGGCCTTGCTGGCGAAAAAGCTGGTGAGGTTGCCGGCCAGGGTGCCGGGCGACCACAGGTAGTGGGCTTCGGACAGCAGGCGAACGCCGGACAGGTCCAGCTCGCCGTCGCCGGCCAGCGCTTCGCGCCAGCGGCGCGGCATGTCGGCGATGGCTTCCGAGGCGCCGGTCAGTGCGCCATGCAGCGCGTACTTGGCGCCGCCATGGATGATGCCCTGGGATTTGACGCTCTGCCCGCCACCCAGGCTGGCGCTTTCCACCAGCACGGTCGAATAACCCTGGCGCCGCAGGCGCGCATTCAGCCAGAGGCCGGCGACTCCGGCGCCGACAATCAGGACGTCGGTGGAAATAACGGATGGCATGCAGCGACCTCTGTGTTCAAGACGAGGGCGCAGTATACAGACTCGATGAGAAGCGTCTGATCTGCGATTCAAGTTCGGTCCGATTGCGGCAAGGGAATTTATCTCCGCTGGGCTGTGTAGCCACCTCCACCTGACAGCACGGCAGCATGTCAGTTGTCTTGAAAAGGGGGCGCTGCGACGAATCGATAAAGCCCCTCGCCACAAGGTATTCCAGTCAATGACCGGTGTGCTTCAGTGGCCGGCCGTCTTGGAGAACAGCTGGATCACCACCACCCCAAGCACAATCAACGCCATCCCCAGCATCGCCGGCACGTCCAGCTTCTGCCCGTAGATGAACAAGGCCGCCACGCTGACCATGACAATGCCCAGTCCGGCCCAGACCGCATAGGCCACGCCCACCGGGACAGTGCGCACCACCAGGGTCAGCATCCAGAACGCGGTGGCGTAACCGACGATGACCAGTAGCAAGGGCAGGGGCGTGCTCAAGCCTTTGATCGCTTTCATGGAGACGGTGGCAATCACTTCGGCGCAGATGGCGATGGCCAGGTAGTAGTAAGCGTTCATGAGCGATTCCTCTTGGCTGTTGCGACTTTCGATGGCGCCATTCTAGTGAGCGTTCAGATGCGGTAAAGTCATTACCTATCTGATATCGAGATAGGTTGCATCATGAACGTGCAGTGGAATCTGGAGCAGCTGCGGCTGTTTGTCGGTGTTGCCGAAAAGCGTTCGTTCTCCGCCGTGGCCCGGGACCAACGCAAGGCCCAGTCGGCCATCAGCAGCGCCATTGCCTTGCTGGAAGCCGATCTGGGAGTGAACCTGTTCGAGCGCAGCAGTGGCCGTCAGCCCAGGCTCACTGAAGCCGGCGAAGCCTTGCTGGAAGAGGCGCGGGAGGTGCTGCGCCAGTGCGAACGCCTCAATGGGCGGGCCCAGGCCTTGATGCGAGGACAGGAAGCACGGCTGCGGCTGGCCCAGGACGAGGCCATGCCCTATCAGCCGGTGATCGACAGCCTGACCGCCCTGGCCGAGCGCTTCCCCACCCTCGAGGTGCAACTGGCCAGCGCTGCCCAGGGAGATGTCGCGCGCAAGCTGGTGGAGCGCCACGCCGACCTCGGGCTGCTGTTCTATCACGAGCAGATCCCTGCGGCACTGGAGCGCCGGGTCCTGGGCAGCGTCGAGATGGTGACGGTGTGCGGACGCGAACATCCCATGGCCACGCAGGAATACGTGACTTGCCTGGAAATGGCCCGTCATCGCCAGTTGCTGATGGCGACCCAGTCCAGTGTCTACCCCGGCAGTGAGCAGGCCAGCCCGCAAGTCTGGCGCGCCGACAGCTTCTATGTCCTGGCCGAATGGCTCAGGTGTGGCCTGGGTTGGGCCTGGCTGCCACGGCATGTGGTGCAGTACCCGGCCTATCAGGGGCAGATGGTCGAGCTCAACAGCGAATGGACTCCGCCAGCGCTGGTGGTGGAACTGGTCTGGCGGCGCGACGAGCCCCTGGGCCCGGCCGCGCGCTGGTTGGCTGAACGTTTTGCCGTGCAGCTGCAGGCGATCGGCTGAAAACCCGATAAACTCCGCCGCCATGAACAGAACTCTCTATAGCGCATTGTTTTATCTGGGGCTGCCGCTGGTAGCGATTCGACTGTGGTTGCGGGCACGCAAGGCGCCGGCTTATGCCCGGCGTATTGGCGAGCGTTTTTCCTGGCGCCTGCCGACCCTGGTGCCGGGAGGTATCTGGGTGCATGCGGTGTCGGTGGGCGAAAGCATTGCCGCCGCGCCGATGATCCGGGCCCTGCTGCAACGTTATCCACAGCTTCCGATCACCGTCACCTGCATGACGCCCACCGGTTCGGAGCGGATCCAGGCCTTGTTCGCCAACGAGCCGCGCATCCAGCATTGCTACCTGCCCTACGACCTGCCCTGCGCCGCGAAGCGCTTTCTCGATCGGGTGCGTCCGAAGCTGGCGGTGATCATGGAAACCGAGCTGTGGCCCAATCACATCCATCAATGCGCCAGGCGCGGCATTCCCGTGGCCTTGGCCAATGCCCGGTTGTCGGAACGTTCGGCGCGGGGGTACGCGCGGTTTCCCCGGCTCACCCGTCCGATGCTGGCCGAGATGAGCCTGTTCGCCGTCCAGACCGAAGCCGAGGCCGAGCGTTTTCGCCAGTTGGGCGCCCGGACCGAAACCGTCGAGGTGACCGGATCCATCAAGTTCGACCTGACGATCGATCCGCAACTGCTGGAAAGTGCCAGCGCCTTGCGGCATCAATGGCAAGCGACAGAGCGCGCAGTCTGGATCGCAGCGAGCACCCATGAGGGCGAAGACGAGGTGGTGCTGGCCGCCCACCGCCAGTTGCTCGACAGTTATCCCGATGCGCTGCTGATCCTGGTGCCGCGTCATCCCGAGCGTTTCGACTCGGTGTACCGGCTCTGTGAGCGCGAAGGCTTCGCCACGGTCCGGCGTTCCAGCGGGCAGCCTGTGACCGCCCAGGCTTCGGTGCTGCTGGGCGATACCATGGGCGAACTGTTGTTTCTCTACGCGTTGGCCGACAGCGCCTTTGTCGGCGGCAGCCTGGTGCCCAACGGTGGACACAATCTGCTGGAGCCGGCGGCCCTGGCCAAGCCGGTTCTGAGTGGACCGCACTTGTTCAATTTCCTCGAAATCGCCGCCCAGCTGCGGGCCGCCGGGGCATTGCAGGAAGTCGAAGATGCCGAGAGCCTGGCCTTGGCGGTGCAGCGATTGTTCGAACTGCCCCGGGATGCCCAGCGCATGGCCGAGGCTGGCCTGAAGGTGATGCGCACCAATCAGGGGGCGCTGCAGCGTTTGCTGGACGGTTTGGGGCGGTTGATCGCGGGACGGTGATGATTGCTGTGTGGCACGAGGAGATATCTGTGGCGAGGGGATAAATCCCCTCGCCACAAGGGTAGCTGCCGCGAGATCCGTGGGCTACTGCGCCGGCCGTGAGCGCAGTTGCTCCGCCGCGGCCTGCGCCAGGTCCGGTGGCAGGAAATCCTTGTCCGGGTTGTAATCAGGCTTGAGGTAGCGCGACAGGTCCTGCAGGTCGGCCGGGCTCAGGGTGCCGGCGGCCTGCTTGAGGCGCAGGTTGTCGAGAATGTAGTCGTAGCGGGCGTTGTTGTAGTTGCGCACCGAGGTGTACAGCTGGCGCTGGGCATCCAGCACATCGACGATATTGCGGGTGCCCACCTGGTAACCGATCTCCGTGGCCTCCACCGCGCTCTGGTTGGAAATGATCGACTGGCGCCGTGCCTGGACCTGTTCCACGTCGGTGTTCACCGCGCGATGCAGGTTACGGGTGTTTTCCACCACCTGCCGGCGCAGGCCTTCGCGCTGCTGCTCGGTCTGGGTCAACTGCGAGTAGGACTCGCGGACCTGGGAGGTGGTCAACCCGCCGCTGTAGATCGGAATGTTCAACTGCAGGGCCAGGGTGCGCTGCTCGACATCGCCCCCGTATGGACGGCCAATCGCGTTCGGGTTGCTGAACCCCAGCGCGTCGTTGTCACCTTTCTCATACCTCGCCACGGCATCGAGGGTCGGGGCGTGGCCGGCCTTGCGCTGGCGCAGGGTGTCTTCGGCCGCCGTGACGGCGTAGTTGCTGGCCAGCAGGTTGAGGTTCTGCCGGGCGGCGGTGTCCACCCAGGCCTTGGCATCGTTCGGCGCCGGCGGCAGGATCGGTAGTGTGTGGACGATGCCCTGGATCGAGTTGTACTGGCGGTTGGTCAAGGTGATCAGGGCTTCGAAGGCATCCTCGACCTGGCGTTGAGCGAGGATCCGGTTGGCCCGCGCGGTGTCGTAGCTGGCCTGGGATTGCAGCACGTCGGTCTTGTCCGACAGGCCCACGTCGAAGCGCTCGTTGGATTGGTCGAGCTGGCGCTTGAACGCGGCTTCTTCAGCCTTGGTCGACGCCAGGTTGTCCTGGCTGCGCAGCACATTGAAGTAACTCTCGGCGCTTTGCAGGATCAGGTTCTGTTCGGTGGCCGACAGTTGCAGTGCCGCCTGCTCGTTCACCGACTTGGCAGCCTGGAATTGAAACCAGCGGTCGGCACGGAACAGCGGTTGGGACAATGTGGCCTGGTATGAACGCGCACTGCGGTTGGCAATGGCGGCAGGCTCATCGATGTCGGTGCGCACGTTGGCCACCTCGGCCCCGCCGGAAAGGTTGGGCAGCAATCCGGCGCGGGCCTGGGGCACCACTTCCTTCTGGGCGCCGTACTGGGCGCGGGCAGCGGCCAGGTCGGCGTTGTTGTCCACCGCTTCCTGGTACACGCTCACCAGGTCGGTTCTGGTCGATAAGGGCGCTTCGGCAGCCCAAGCCATTCCATTGGACGCACAAGACACGGCAAGGGCCAGTGAGAGTTTGCGCAGCATGAGACGATCCCTAGACGAATGAGTGCGCACGAAGGCGCGGCGTAGCGAGTGTAGTTGCGCCGGGGCATGGCAACAATCCTGTATATGCGCCATTCATCACGCCTTTTGCCGTAGCCATGGCGTTCTGTAGTGGTTGTGTCTAGACTGGCCGGGTTCTTGTCGGGGTGCCTTGCTTTGAGGCTGAGATCGAATAATTTCGGATCCCGTTGAACCTGATCAGGTTAACGCCTGCGTAGGGAACAAGATTTCTCGTCACCCGGCGAGTCCTCTTGTGCTTCGTCCGGGATGTTGTTCGACAATCGACTTTCGATCTTCGAGCATCCTCGAGCAGCAAGCACAGCATCCGCACGATCGTGCAGGGGTGCGTCCATTCGCTACAGGTTCGCTCCGACAAAAATCCACTGCCTGGATGTGTGTCTGGAGAGCCCGTGATGACGACAAAATCAAAAAACGCGACCAACCTCAGTGATTCGGCCCAGGTCGATCAGCAATCGGTTCAGCCCTTTACCCGCTCGCAAAAAATCTATGTCCAGGGCAGCCGCCCGGACATCCGCGTGCCCATGCGCGAGATCAGCCTCGACGTAACCCCCACCGACTTCGGTGGCGAGATCAACGCGCCGGTGACGGTCTATGACACCTCGGGCCCCTACACCGACCCGAACGTGATCATCGACGTACGCAAAGGCCTGGCCGATGTACGTTCGCCCTGGATCGAGGCGCGGGGCGACACCGAACGCCTGGCAGGTCTGAGTTCCAGCTTCGGCAAGGAACGCCTGGCCGACCCCGAGCTGACCAAGCTGCGCTTCGCCCACGTGAACAATCCGCGTCGCGCCAAGCCGGGGGCCAACGTCAGCCAGATGCACTACGCGCGCAAAGGCATCATCACCGCCGAGATGGAATACGTCGCCATCCGCGAGAACATGAAGCTGGAAGTGGCTCGTGCCGCTGGCCTGCTGGATCAACAGCACGCCGGCCACAGCTTCGGCGCCAGCATCCCCAAGGTCATCACCCCCGAATTCGTCCGCGATGAAATCGCCCGTGGCCGCGCGATCATTCCGGCCAACATCAACCACACCGAACTGGAGCCGATGATCATCGGCCGCAACTTCCTGGTGAAGATCAACGGCAACATCGGCAACAGCGCGCTGGGGTCGTCCATCGAAGAAGAAGTGGCCAAGCTGACCTGGGGCATCCGCTGGGGTTCGGACACGGTCATGGACCTGTCCACCGGCAAGCACATCCATGAAACCCGTGAGTGGATCATTCGCAACTCGCCGGTCCCGATCGGTACCGTACCGATCTACCAGGCCCTGGAAAAAGTCGGTGGGGTGGCCGAAGACCTGACCTGGGAGCTGTTTCGCGACACGCTGATCGAACAGGCCGAACAGGGTGTCGACTATTTCACCATCCATGCCGGCGTGCTGCTGCGCTATGTGCCGATGACTGCCAAGCGCGTCACCGGGATCGTCAGCCGTGGCGGTTCGATCATGGCCAAGTGGTGCCTGGCGCACCACAAGGAAAACTTCCTCTACACCCACTTCGAAGACATCTGCGAAATCATGAAGGCCTACGACGTCAGCTTCTCGCTGGGCGATGGCCTGCGTCCGGGCTCGATTGCCGACGCCAACGACGAAGCGCAGTTCGGTGAGCTGGAAACCCTGGGCGAGCTGACCAAGATCGCCTGGAAGCACGACGTGCAATGCATGATCGAAGGCCCTGGCCACGTGCCGATGCAGTTGATCAAGGAGAACATGGACAAGCAGCTGGAGTGCTGCGACGAGGCGCCGTTCTATACCCTCGGCCCGCTGACCACCGACATCGCGCCGGGCTACGACCACATCACCTCCGGTATCGGTGCGGCGATGATCGGCTGGTTCGGCTGTGCCATGCTCTGCTATGTGACCCCCAAGGAGCACCTGGGGCTGCCGAACAAGGATGACGTGAAGACCGGGATCATCACCTACAAGATCGCCGCCCATGCGGCCGACCTGGCCAAGGGGCATCCTGGTGCGCAGATCCGCGACAATGCCCTGAGCAAGGCCCGTTTCGAGTTCCGCTGGGAAGACCAGTTCAACCTCGGCCTGGACCCGGACACCGCCCGTTCGTACCACGATGAAACCCTGCCGAAGGACTCGGCCAAGGTGGCGCATTTCTGCTCGATGTGCGGGCCGAAATTCTGCTCGATGAAAATCACCCAGGAAGTACGCGAATACGCCGCCAACCAGCGCATCGAAGCGGTGGACGTCGACGTCGCCCAGGGAATGGCGGAGCAGGCCGAGCGGTTCAAGCAGGAAGGCAGTCAGCTTTACAAGAAAGTGTGATGTGAGCCGAGGGGGCGGTGTTTTCACTGCCCTCATCGCGAGCAAGCTCGCTCCCACAGGGGATCTGCTGTGAACACAAAGTCTGTGTGCGCCTGTGATCCCTTGTGGGAGCGAGCTTGCTCGCGATAGCGGCCCCAAAACAACAAATACTCCTCTGAGATAACACTCGTGAACATCCAACCCAGCACCTACTCCCCGGATACCGCAGTCCCCCTGGACAAACGTGTCTTCGGCGCCCGCGACCTGTTTTCCCTGTGGTTCTCCCTCGGCATCGGCCTGATGGTCTTGCAGGTCGGTGCCTTGCTCGCGCCGGGCCTTGGGCTGAGCGGTTCGTTGCTGGCGATTTTCCTCGGCACATTGGTGGGTGTCCTGCTATTGGCGGCCGTTGGCGTGATCGGCAGCGACACCGGCCTGTCGGCCATGGCGGCGCTCAGGCTCAGCCTGGGTGGCAGGGGCGCGAGCGTGCCGGCGGTGTTGAACCTGTTGCAACTGATTGGCTGGGGCTCGTTCGAAATCATTGTCATGCGCGATGCGGCCAGCCTGCTTGGCGCACGGGCCTTCAGCGAGGGCAGCCTGGGTGCGAGCCCTTTGCTGTGGACATTGTTCTTCGGCGCCCTGGCGACCTTGCTTGCGGTGAGCGGACCGCTGACATTCGTGCGCAAGGTGCTGCGCAAATGGGGCATCTGGCTGCTGCTGGGGGCTTGCCTGTGGCTGACCTGGAACCTGTTCGCCAAGGCTGACCTGGCGGCGCTGTGGGCCCAGGCGGGCGACGGCTCGATGCCGCTGGCGGTGGGATTCGACATCGCGATCGCCATGCCGTTGTCGTGGCTGCCGCTGATCGCCGACTACTCACGTTTCGGCAAGTGCGCCAGGAACGTCTTCGGCGGCACCGCCCTGGGGTTTTTCATGGGTAACTGCTGGCTGATGAGCCTGGGCGTGGCCTACACCCTGGCCTTTGCGCCGAGCGGCGAAGTCAATGCATTGCTATTGGCCCTGGCAGGCGCCGGATTGGGCATCCCGCTGCTGTTGATCCTGCTGGACGAGTCGGAAAACGCTTTCGCCGATATTCACTCGGCCGCGGTTTCCAGTGGCATGTTGTCGGGGTTGAAGGTCGAGCACCTGGCCTTGGCCATCGGTGTCATCTGCACATTGATCGCCTGCTTCGCGCCCTTGGCGCAGTACCAGAACTTCCTGCTGCTGATCGGCTCGGTGTTCGCGCCGCTGTTCGGCGTGGTGCTGGTGGATCATTTCATCCTGCGCAGGCGCAGCAGCCAGGTAATGTCGGCCGCATTGCGCTGGCCGGCGTTGTTGGCGTGGCTGGGCGGGGTGAGCACCTATCATGTGCTCGCCCACTTCTACCCGGATTTCGGCGCGACCCTGCCATCGCTGATCGTGGCAGGGGCGCTGCAACTGATGCTGGGCCGGGCGTTCAGCTACGGCCGGGAAACAGCTCGGGCTTGAGAATGCCGTTGAGGCGCGGGTAGGGGATCTTCAGTTCGATGTGGCCCAGGGCGTAGGGCGCGATGGTGCTCGTTTCGTACTTGAGGATCACCCCGCCGTAGGTCAGCGCCACGTTCGGGGTTTTCTTGAAGGGCCACTGCTTGATGAATTCCGGCTCCTGATCCAGCTTGGTGCTGATCAACCAACTGTTATGGGCGACCTGGACAGCTTTCCAGAAGGCGTCCTCCTGGCCCGGCAGCAGCATGTCGGACAGGGTCAGCACCTTGTTCTGCTGGCGCGAATAGTTGATGAAGCCGCGTCCGGGTGTCCCGTGTTCACCGCCGGTATCCAGGTAGCTGGACAGTTCGATGATCACCAGGCCGTCATGTTGCTCCCGTACCTTGGCCTGCAGATAACTGCTGCTGCCAGGGGCGGCGCTGCGCAGGAACTGGTCGCGGTAGGCGGCCAATGTCGGCGCCACCGGGGCGTCGGGTGCGGTGCGGGTCATTTGCAGCAAGCGTTTTTCGACGATGCCGTCCAGTGCCGGCTCGGCGGGAAAATGCAGGGTGTCGATGTTCACCAAGGGGCAGTCGGCACTGGCACAACCGGGTTGCAACTGTTCCGAGGCATCGCGGGTGGTTTCCAGCGGTGCGCGGTAATTGGGCTGGAACAGGCTTTGGCAAGCGCCCAGGGTCAGGGCGACGAGGGCCACTGAAACGGTTTTGAAAAGCGACATGGGTGTCCTTCATGAAACAGGGAAAGGCGAAAAGCTCCCCGCTTCGACTGTCTGCGGGGCAATCAGTTCGCCACTAAACTCATTAGAATTCTTTCATCCCCTGCCGTCTATCCCGATCAGTGGAAAGGGGCTGCATCAAACGGTACGGGCGCGTTAGGATGGCGCGAAGTCGAGGTTGGAACCTCGCATCGATCTGCTCCATACGAGGACTGTCATGACTGATTTCGCCAACGCCACACCGACCGCCGTGGACATCGTCAAGCGCGAAAGCTGCTTCCAGGGTTTCTACAAGCTCGATCGCGTTCACCTGCGCCATGAGCTGTTCGCTGGGGGCATGAGCCGTGAAATCAGTCGTGAGCTGTTCGTGCGCCATGACGCGGTGTGCGTGTTGCCCTATGACCCGCAGCGCGACGAAGTGGTGCTCATCGAGCAGTTTCGCGTGGGCGCCATGGGCAAGACGGTCAACCCGTGGCTGGTGGAACTGGTGGCCGGCCTGATCGACAAGGACGAACAACCGGAAGAAGTTGCTCATCGCGAAGCGCAGGAGGAAGCTGGGCTCGTATTCGCCGCGCTGTGGCCGATGACCAAGTATTTCCCATCGCCGGGCGGCAGCAATGAATTCGTGCATCTCTACCTGGGGCGTTGCGACAGCACGGGGGCAGGCGGCCTGCACGGGCTTGTGGAAGAGGCCGAAGACATTCGTGTGAAGGTCTGGGCTTACGAAGATGCCTTGCAGGCGGTGCGCGACGGACGTATCTGCAACGCGGCCAGCATCATTGCCTTGCAGTGGCTGGCCTTGAACCGCGATGAAGTGAGGGGGCTATGGTCCTGAACAAGCTACGCGATCGCTATCGCGTCGATCTGGTGGGCTTGCAGGCGGCCTGTGAGGCCAACTATGCCCGCCTGATGCGCTTGTTGCCGGACATGCGCAACGATCCGGCGCCGCGCCGCATCGCCGTGACCCATGGCGACCAGATGCTCGGCGTGCTGGCCCTCGAAGTGCTGCAGACCTGCCCCTATACCACCACGCTGCAAGTGCGCCAGGAGCACAGCCTGCCCTGGCTGCCGGTGCCGCAGCTGGAAGTCCAGGTCTACCACGATGCCCGCATGGCCGAAGTCGTCAGCGCCGAACATGCAAGACGCTTCCGTGGCATCTATCCTTATCCCAATGCCTCGATGCACCAGCCGGACGAGAAAGCCCAGTTGAACCTGTTCCTGGGAGAGTGGCTGAGTCATTGCCTGGCGCTGGGGCACGAGTTCGAAGTCGTTCGCTAGTGTGAACCGGTTCCGGTTCGCGGGTTTCCCCTTTCGATCATCCCCAGCATAATTGCGACTTCAGCCAATGGCGTCATCGCGCCTGGGAGCGAGCGATTTGCCGAGCGTATCCACCTTGACCACCGCCGATGCGGCGTTGCTGGTCCAGCTGTCCGACAGTCACCTGTTCGCCGGGTCTGACGGCCTGCTGTTGGGCATGAACACCCGTGACAGCCTGCAAGCGGTGATTGACCTGGTACTCAGGCAGCAGCCGGACGTCGACCTGATGCTTGCCACGGGCGACCTGTCCCAGGACGGGACACTGCAATCCTACGAGGCATTCCGGCGCCTGAGCGGGCGAATCGATGCCCCGGCGCGCTGGATCCCGGGTAACCATGACGAACCGCAGGTCATGCTCCAGGCGGCGGTGCAGAGCACTTTGCTCGATCCGGTGGTGGATATCGGCAACTGGCGAATCACGATGCTGGACTCCGCGGTGCCGGGCTCGGTGCCTGGCTTCCTGGCAGAAGAACAATTGATCCTGCTGGCCAATGCCTTGAGCGAAGCGCCGGAGCGCCATCACCTGGTGTGCCTGCATCATCATCCGGTGTCGATTGGCTGCCCGTGGATGGAGCCTATCGGGTTGCGCAATCCCGAGGCGCTGTTTGCGGTGCTGGATCGGTTTCCTCAGGTGCGGGCAGTGCTTTGGGGGCATGTGCACCAGGAGATCGACCGGGAGCGCAATGGGGTGCGGTTGTTGGCTTCGCCTTCGACTTGCATTCAGTTCGAGCCGGGGAGTGAGGATTTTGCCGTCGGTGAGCAGGCGCCCGGGTATCGGTGGTTGCGGCTTTGGCCGGATGGGCGGTTGGAGACGGGGGTTGAGCGGGTGGTTGGGTTTGAGTTTGTGGTTGATTATGGGGCTCAGGGGTATTGAACTGTTGACTGGGTACATATCCATTGTTGCGGTAACGGCCACTTACGGTTCCGCCCTTACGGCGGGTTACTTTTGGCAAACGCCCCAAAAGTAACCAAAAGGTCTGTGCCCCACCACTGGGCACCTCGCCAAGGCGAGGTGTTCCCGAACGCAGGCATTGCTCCGTGGGCCCGCCGCGAAGGGCCATCCATGGCCCAGCGCGGCTATCCCGGCATCCATGCCGGGATGCCCACTACGCAACGCCTGCGCTCGGCCCTTGTGGTTAATGGGGCGTCTAAGATCAAAAGCCAAAGCCAAAGCCAAAGCGAGTCGGCCTGACGGCCGACCAGTTTCTCTGGCCATACCCATTCCAACTGTGGGAGCGAGCTTGCTCGCGATGGCGGCTTTACAGTCGATCTAAATCTGTGGGAAAGGTCGGACATTCAGGCAGATTTTTCCGACGATCTCTGGCGGTTGCCGGGTGGGAAGGGGACTCGCTAACCTTTTTCGGTCGCTGCAATTCAGCGACCGGGCCTGGAAACCCGATAAGTGAGGATGCAACAGCGCGCCACATGAGATACTGCATCGCTTTTTTGCGTGTGCAGTTCTGCTTCATGGCGGCTGTGCGCGGGAGACTTTCGAGTCTGCCGGGTTTGCTCCGCACTCCGGTTTTCCAGCCCGCGCATAGCTGCCACCCTCTCGCCTGGAAACGGGAAATGGCGGCTCCACTACATAAGGGAGCCTCATCATGTTCAAAGTAACCCCCAATCCCCCCGAAACCGATCCCACCTCGGCTCACGCCGGCCTCGATGCCAAAAAACTCGACGAAGCCGCCGAACGCGCCCTCAACTTCTACCTCGCCCCAGAACCCCAGGCTAAAAAGAAACCATTACCCGGTCAGCTATTCACCGTCGTCGAAAACCTGGACAGCGAAACCCTCCTGGCCAACCTCAGCGAAACCCTGGCCTCGGCCAATGCGATGCTCAGCGACCTGGCCTTCAACCTGGAAGGCTCCAACCGGCATATAGCCTTCGGCGTCCAGCAGATGGTCGAACTCTCTGAGCTGCTGGCAAACCGAGCGCTGGACGTCGTTGATCCCCGATAGGCCAGGCAACCTCTTGCTCTTGCTCTTGCTCTTGCTCTTGCTCTTGCTCTTGCTCTTGCTTTGGCTTTTGATCTTGAGCGCCCCGTTAAACCACAAGGGCCGAACGCAGGCGTTGCGTAGTGGGTATCCCGGCATGGATGCCGGGATAGCCGCGCTGGGCCATGGATGGCCCTTCGCGGCGGGCCCACGGAGCAATGCCTGCGTTCGGGAACACCTCGCCTTGGCGAGGTGCCCAGTGGTGGGGCGAGGCGCTTTTGGTTACTTTTGGCGCCTTTTCAAAAGTGACCCGCCGTAAGGGCGGAACCCTAAGCGGCCGTTACCGCAGCAATGGATATGTACCCGGTCAAAAAATCCACACAGACCGACACAAAGCCATCGCGAGCAAGCTAGCCCCCACAACAGAATCGCAGCACAGCCAGCAGAGATGGGCCGGCGATAAGGCCAAATCCCCCCAAACCACTCCAATCTCCCTGTAAACTCCGGCCTTTGCCCCCACACACAGGAAATTGGCATGTCGGCCTCGATCCTCTACATCCACGGCTTCAACAGCGCGCCAGCCTCGACCAAGGCCCGCCAGCTCATCGATGTGATGACCCGCCTGGGCCTGGCCGACCGACTGCAAGTGCCGGCACTGCATCACCACCCCCGCGAAGCCATGGCCCAGCTGGAACAGGCGATCGCACAACTGGGCCGTCCGCTGCTGGTCGGCAGCTCGCTCGGCGGCTACTATGCGACTCACTTGGCCGAACGCCACGGCCTCAAGGCGCTGTTGATCAACCCTGCCGTCAGCCCCCATCGGATGTTCGATGGCTACCTGGGCACGCAGAGGAATCTGTACACCGACGAAACCTGGGAGTTGACCCACGACCACGTCACGGCCCTGGCCGAGCTGGAAGTGCCGGCGCCCCGGGATCCGCAGCGGTTTCAGATATGGTTGCAAACCGGTGACGAAACGCTGGATTATCGCCACGCCCAGCAGTACTACCGCGCCTGTGCCCTGCGCATCCAGGCCGGTGGCGATCACAGTTTCCAGGGATTTGCCCAACGATTGCCGGCGTTGTTGAGTTTTGCCGGAATTGGCGCCGATCTGTACCAGGCGATCGACTTCACGTCGCTGTGAGCCATCGCCCCTTTTTATTTGAATACTGACGACGAGACCCCATGGCCACTCCCAGCGCTAGCTCCTATAACGCAGACGCCATCGAAGTCCTCTCGGGCCTCGACCCGGTGCGCAAGCGCCCCGGCATGTACACCGACACCAGTCGGCCGAACCACCTCGCCCAGGAAGTCATCGACAACAGTGTCGACGAAGCCCTGGCGGGGCATGCGAAGTCGGTGCAGGTCATCCTGCATGCCGACCATTCGCTGGAAGTCAGCGACGACGGTCGTGGCATGCCGGTGGATATCCACCCGGAAGAAGGCGTGTCGGGCGTCGAGCTGATCCTCACCAAGCTCCACGCAGGCGGCAAGTTCTCCAACAAGAACTACCAGTTCTCCGGCGGTTTGCACGGGGTGGGTATTTCCGTGGTCAACGCCTTGTCGACCCAGGTCCGGGTACGGGTCAAGCGTGACGGCAACGAATACCAGATGACCTTTGCCGATGGCTACAAGGCCACCGAGCTGGAAGTGGTCGGCACCGTCGGCAAGCGCAACACCGGGACCAGCGTGTATTTCGCGCCGGATCCCAAGTATTTCGATTCGCCCAAGTTCTCCGTCACCCGCCTCAAGCATGTGCTCAAGGCCAAGGCCGTGTTGTGTCCGGGGCTGCTGGTCAGCTTCGAGGACAAGGCCACGGGTGAAAAGGTCGAGTGGCATTACGAGGATGGCCTGCGTTCCTATCTGGTGGACGCGGTCAGTGGTTTCGAGCGCCTGCCCGATGAGCCGTTCTGCGGCAGCCTGGCCGGCAACAAGGAAGCCGTGGACTGGGCATTGCTGTGGTTGCCCGAGGGCGGCGAAAGCGTCCAGGAAAGCTACGTCAACCTGATCCCCACCGCCCAGGGCGGTACCCACGTCAATGGCTTGCGCCAGGGCCTGCTGGATGCCATGCGCGAGTTCTGCGAGTTCCGCAACCTGCTGCCCCGTGGCGTGAAGCTGGCGCCGGAAGACGTCTGGGAGCGCATTGCCTTCGTCCTGTCGATGAAGATGCAGGAGCCGCAGTTCTCCGGCCAGACCAAGGAACGCCTGTCCTCCCGCGAGGCGGCCGCGTTCGTGTCCGGTGTGGTGAAGGACGCCTTCAGCCTGTGGCTCAATGCCAACCCGGAAACCGGCCTGTTGCTGGCCGAGCTGGCGATCAACAACGCCGGTCGTCGTCTCAAGGCCAGCAAGAAGGTCGAACGCAAGCGCATCACCCAGGGGCCGGCATTGCCGGGCAAGCTGGCCGATTGCGCCGGACAGGATCCCATGCGTTCCGAGCTGTTCCTGGTGGAAGGTGATTCCGCCGGCGGCTCGGCCAAGCAGGCCCGGGACAAGGAATTCCAGGCCATCCTGCCGTTGCGGGGCAAGATCCTCAACACCTGGGAAGTGGACGGCAGCGAAGTGCTGGCCAGCCAGGAAGTGCACAATATCGCGGTGGCCATTGGCGTCGATCCGGGCGCCGAGGACATGAGCCAACTGCGCTACGGCAAGATCTGCATCCTCGCCGACGCCGACTCCGACGGGCTGCACATCGCCACGCTGCTGTGCGCGCTGTTTGTCCAGCATTTCCGCCCGCTGGTGGATGCCGGTCACGTCTATGTGGCGATGCCGCCGCTGTACCGTATCGACCTGGGCAAGGATATCTACTACGCCCTGGACGAAGCCGAACGCGATGGCATTCTCGATCGCCTGGTGGCCGAGAAGAAGCGCGGCAAGCCGCAGGTCACTCGATTCAAGGGGCTGGGTGAGATGAACCCGCCGCAACTGCGCGAAACCACCATGGACCCGAATACGCGCCGCCTGGTGCAGTTGACCCTGGATGACTTCGAGGCGACGACGGAGATCATGGACATGCTGCTGGCGAAAAAACGTGCCGGCGACCGCAAGACCTGGCTGGAGTCCAAGGGCGACCTGGCCGAGGTGCTGGCCTGATGCGCAACGGGTTCGCCCTGGCGCTGTTGCTATGGGTGGGAAGCGTCGTCGCCGGGCCGGCAACGGAACTGAAAATGCTGTCGGAGCACGTCGTCGATGGCATGCGGGGCGGCAATCTGTCCGGGCTGGCCCTGTGTGGCCGCGAAATGTGGGCGGTGTCCGATCGCGATGATGATCGCCTCTATCGCCTGGACACCTCCGATGCGGCGGTCTGGCAAGCCCTTGTCTCGACCATCGAGGTACCGCCGGTGCCTGAAAGCGACTTGCCCTGGGGTTTGCGTTCGCGGACCTGGGCCGCTTCGTTCCTGCGTGGTGGCGAGCTGGATTTCGAAGGCATTACCTGCGACAGCGCAGGCAACCGCTATGTGGTCAGCGAGTCCCATGCCGCCGTGTTGCAGGTGTCGCCGTCGGGCGATGCATCCTGGTTGAAGATCGCCCCGACCATGATCCGCCAGGCCCGGGCCAGCGGCATGTTGTTGCATTTCAATGCGCTGTTCGAAGGCATTGCGGTCAACCCGGCCGGTGACCAACTGTGGCTGGCGGCCGAGCGCGAGCGCCGCGGCCTGTTGCTGATCAAGCGCCAGCAAACGGTATGGGATTGCGACGGCCAGTGCGCGCTGCTGAGCGAAGCGGGGCAGGAAATGCAACCGGCCCAGTTTGCCGATGCCAAGGCGGTCTCGCGGGACTTCGCCGATCTGTCACTGTTCGACGGCAAACTGTTTACCCTGGAACGCAACGCCTATCAGATCTGCCGGCGCGATCCGCAGACCGCCAAGGTGGAGCGCTGCTGGTCATTCGCGGCCGAGGGACTTCTGGATAAACGCCGCTACGCCCAACCCTATGGGCTGGCCGAAGCAATGGTGGTGGATGCCGCAGGCACCTGGATCGGCCTGGACAACAACGATGGGCCACGCGCCGATGGCGAAAGACGGCCGGTCATCTGGCGTTTCGCCGCGCCCGATGGCGGTTGGAGCGCTTCGCCATGAATGGGCAACCACGGGGCCGATGCGCCCTGGACCCGATTGAATCTACCCAGCGCGGCGACACGCCTGTCGTCGTGCCAGACAACGAACTGATGAGGCCCGCATGAGCGACATTCTTGCAGACAGCTTGGACGGCGTGGAGCGCCGATCGCTGGCTGACTTCACCGAAAGTGCCTACCTCAATTACTCCATGTACGTGATCATGGACCGCGCCTTGCCGCACATTGGCGACGGCCTCAAGCCGGTTCAGCGGCGCATCGTCTATGCCATGAGTGAACTGGGGCTGGATGCCGATTCCAAGCACAAGAAATCGGCGCGTACCGTCGGTGACGTGCTCGGCAAGTTCCACCCGCATGGCGACTCGGCATGCTACGAGGCCATGGTGTTGATGGCCCAGCCGTTCAGCTATCGCTACACCCTGGTGGACGGCCAGGGCAACTGGGGTGCGCCGGACGATCCCAAGTCCTTCGCCGCCATGCGTTACACCGAGGCGCGGCTGTCGCGTTACTCTGAAGTGCTGCTTAGCGAACTGGGCCAGGGCACCGCGGACTGGGGGCCGAACTTCGACGGAACCCTGGAGGAGCCGTTGGTGCTGCCGGCACGTTTGCCGAATATCCTGCTCAATGGCACCACCGGCATCGCCGTGGGCATGGCCACCGACGTACCGCCTCACAACCTGCGGGAAGTAGCCACGGCGTGCGTGCGCCTGCTGGACGAGCCGAAAGCCACGGTGGAGCAGCTGTGCGAACACATCCAGGGGCCGGATTACCCGACCGAGGCGGAAATCATCACGCCGCGGGCCGACCTGCTGAAAATCTACGAGACCGGTCGTGGTTCGGTGCGTATGCGCGCCGTGTACCATGTGGAAGATGGCGACATCATCATCACCGCACTGCCGCACCAGGTGTCCGGAGCCAAGGTCCTGGAGCAGATTGCGGCCATGATGCAGGCAAAACCGTCGAAAGCGCCGCAAGTGGCGGACCTGCGCGACGAGTCGGACCACGAGAACCCTTGCCGCATCGTGATCATTCCGGTCAACAGCCGGGTCGATCATGAGGCGCTGATGCAGCACCTGTTCGCCAGCACCGATCTGGAATCCAGTTATCGGGTCAACATCAATATCATCGGCCTGGATGGCAAGCCGCAGTTGAAGAACCTGCGGGCGCTACTGGTGGAGTGGCTCGAATTCCGCGTCAAGACGGTACGCCGGCGCCTGCAGTTCCGCCTGGACAAGGTCGAGCGTCGCCTCCACCTGTTGGATGGCTTGCTGATCGCCTACCTCAACCTGGATGAGGTGATCCACATCATCCGCACCGAGGAGCATCCCAAGGCCAAGCTGATCGAACGCTTCGCCCTGAGCGAAATCCAGGCCGACTACATCCTCGATACCCGCCTGCGGCAATTGGCGCGGCTGGAAGAGATGAAGCTGCGGGCCGAGCAGGACGAGTTGCTCAAGGAGCAGGCCAAGCTGCTCGCCTTGCTGGGCAGCGAAGCCAAGCTCAAGAAGCTGGTGCGCACCGAGTTGCTCAAGGACGCCGAAACCTACGGCGACGACCGACGCTCTCCGATCGTGGAGCGGGCCGAAGCCAAAGCGTTGAGCGAACACGACCTGTTGCCCAATGAGAAAGTGACCGTCGTACTGTCGGAAAAGGGCTGGGTACGCTCCGCCAAGGGTCATGATATTGACGCCGCCGGGCTTTCCTACAAGGCCGGCGACGGTTTCAAGGCCCTGGCGCCCGGGCGTTCCAACCAGTATGCGGTGTTCATCGACTCCACGGGACGCAGCTATTCGGTGCCGGCCCATACCCTGCCATCGGCTCGCGGCCAGGGCGAACCGCTGACCGGTCGTCTGACGCCGCCACCGGGTGCAACTTTTGAATGCGTGCTGATGCCTGATGATAACGGGCTGTACGTTATCGCGTCGGATGCCGGCTACGGGTTCGTCGTCAAGGGTGAGGACCTGCAAGCCAAGAACAAGGCGGGCAAGGCGCTGTTGAGCCTGCCGAACAACGCCAAGGTCATTGCGCCGCGTCCGGTCTTCGATCGCGATAACAACTGGCTGGCCTCGGTGACGACCGAGGGCCGTTTGCTGGTCTTCAAGATCAGCGATCTGCCACAGCTGGGGAAAGGCAAAGGCAACAAAATAATCGGCATTTCCGGCGAACGGGTTGCAAGCCGTGAGGAATTTGTCACGGATATTGCAGTATTACCGGAGGGTGCCACGCTTGTGCTGCAGGCTGGAAAGCGTACGCTTTCGTTGAAAGCGGACGATCTTGAGCATTACAAGGGTGAACGCGGTCGCCGGGGCAACAAGCTTCCGAGGGGTTTCCAGCGAGTGGATGCACTGCTCGTCGAAAACCTGAATTAAGCGTGCCAGAGGCCTCGGTCTGCGATTAAAAGCCGCAGATCGATGCTTTCGCGCTGGAGTCGGAACGGATATTCACGGATGATAGGCCCTTTCAAGCGCCGGCGTGGCCGAGCGTTCTTCATAATGACCGAGTATTTTTTCACTGTGGTAAGCCTTGTGGCCGCCACCTGGACGGAACGATGACTGCTCTGCGCCTTCCTATTCTGTGGCTCGCCGGCCTGCTTGGCCTGGCGGGCTGCAGCATTCACCAGCCGGTGTCGCTGTATCAACTCGACAGTGGAAACCCGGCCCAGCCTGCACAAAGCACGGGCATGGCTGTGTTGCTCGGCCCTGTATTGATCGCTGACTACCTGCAACGCGAAACCCTGCTGCAACGCCAACCCGACGGTAGCTTGCAGGCCGCCACCGACGGTCGTTGGGCCGGTAGCCTTTCTTCGGACATCGATCAGTTGCTGCTGCGCCAGGTGGCCGGTCACCTGGACAGCCAGCGCGTGGTCCTTGCGCCAGCGACCCAGGGTTTCACCCCCGATGTCCAGGTGCTGCTTTCCATTACCCGCCTGGACTCTGGCGAATCGCAGCCGGCGGTGCTCGACGCCCAATGGCGGTTGATCGACCGTCGCGGCAAGGTCCGCGAAAACCGTATCGTTCATCTGCAGGAGCAACATGCGGGCAGCACTGCGGCCCAGGTCCAGGCCCAAGGTATCCTGGTGCAGCGCCTGGCCGAGCAGCTATCGACGGCGCTCAAGCCGTTGGCCAACCAACCTCCCATCGTCGAAGCGCCGGTGCGCAAGTCCGCTCCGGCCCAGGCCAAGCCTGCTGAACCGGAGAAGTCGCCAAAGATCCCGATGGCCTTGCCGATTCGGACGGATATGGAAGTTTTCCGGTTCTGATAGCTGGACTGCAAACAAGACAAAGCCCGCACTGATGCGGGCTTTGTCGTTTCTGTCGATTGGATTGTCGGCGCCTGTCCTGGCTCCTTCGCGAACAAGCCACATTCAACCTTGAGTAAACACGGATTCTGCCGCCTACGAAGATCTTGTGGGGGAGCGAGCCTGCTCGCAACCGATCGGCGATGGCAACAAAAAAGCCTGCAGATAATCACTCATCTGCAGGCTTGCGTTCGCTTCAACGACTGGATATCAGGCCTGGCGCTCGTGCATTCGCGCCAGTTGCCGCTCCAGCAAGGACGGATAGGGCTCCATCAGTCGCTCCACGCAGCAGGCGCCTTCAGGGCTGGCGATAGGGCGGATGCGGGCCCGCTGGCGAATCAGGGCGTCGTCGTTGATCTTGCGCTCCACCAGCAACAGGTTGCGGCTGTGTTGGGACAAGGCCAGGGCGTCCTGGGCAGTTTCGGTCAGCAGCAGGTCAATCTGACTCAGGCCGAACAGTCCGTTGCCCAGGGTCAGGCCCAGTTGCAATTGCAGGGTAATGCCGCTGTCGGCCACTTCGATCTGCAACTGATGGCCCAGGGCCCGCAGCAGTTCGCCGCAGCAGATGGCATTGGTCAGGTAATCGTCACCGCTGTCTTCGGTGTGGAACAGCATCAGCGTGCTGCCATCGTTCAGGGTATGCAATTCACCCTGGTACAGCGAGGCGGCCTGGTCGAGGCAATCGCGATAGCGTTCCAGCAGTTCCTTCAGGCGGGCCTGGGGCAGGCGTCGCAATTGATCCTGGGCGCCGAGCTGCACGGCAAGCACGGCACTGTGCTGCGGCTGGTTCGAGACGGCAGCCCTGGCGACCGGCTGCGTTTGCCCGGTCACCGTTTCGTCCCGCAGGTCGGCGAAGGCATCGTCGTCCTCGTCGTCTTCAACCGTGCGCACTACGTGACGGGGCGCGGGCCGGGCGGCAGGCATGGGCGGGGTTTCGTCGAAACCGGGATCACGCAGGTTGCGGACTTCGAAACCGGGCTCGGCATCATCATCCGCGTAGTCGATTTCCTCGGGTTCTGGCTCAGGTTCAGGCTCCGGCGCGAAGCTGGCGTGCAGCTGCCGGGCCAGGTCGCCGATCTCGTCCTGGCGCTGGATGGCCGGGGTATGTTCGTCGATATCCCGCAACCAGACGCGCAATTGCAGCAGCGGCGTGGAGAGGTGCCGCCCCAGGCGCAGGCTCAAGGCCAAGGCCAGGGCCAGCAATATCGCGCTCAGGATACCCATGCTTTGCAGGCTGATGGTCATCGGCTGCTGGAACTGGTCCATGTCCAGGCTGATGCGCAGTTGCCCGGCGGTCACGTCCTGGAAGGTGATCTTGCTCTGGTACATGCCCCCGGATTCGCCCAGCAGGCCAGGCTTGGGCCGCTGTCCGGCCTCGGCGAGGATGCGGTTGTCCACGCTGTAGATGGCGGCGTGGGCCACCAGCTTGTTCTTGGTCAGGTTGTTGAGCAGCACATTGAGGCTGAGGATGTCGTTGGACACCAGCAGCTCGGTGGCGGACGTGGCGGTCTGGGTGGTCAGGCTCTCGCCCAGGGCGTCGGCCTGTTCGTGCATCGCCTGCTTGAACTGCAAGCCCATCACACAGGCATAGATGACCAGCGCCAGGGCGACCAGGATCACGTTATGGCTGGCAATGCGCAATGCAATCGGCACGCGACGATGGCGCAGTGCACGGAAGATCAGCAGAAAGAAATTGTCGGTTTTGACTGGCGTGGGCCGGTTCACTGAGCTCGGCTCTTTGTCCGTGAAATTGACGCGCAGTATAGCGACAGCCCCATGACCGGCAAAGCACTGGCGGTGCCCGATGGTCACCGAAAGTGGGTAGAATGCGGTTTTTTTCCACCTGCGGGGGTGCGCCTTGCGCGAAATCGTCCTGATAAACATCACTGGCAGCGACCGTCCGGGTCTGACTGCGGCCATTACCGGCGTCCTGGCCCAGGGTGGTGTGAACATTCTCGACATCGGTCAGGCGGTGATTCACGACACGCTGTCCTTTGGCATCCTGGTTGAAATCCCGGATAGCGAACAAGGCAAGTCGGTACTCAAGGATATCCTCTTCACCGCCTATGAACTTGACCAGCAGGTACGTTTCACGCCGGTATCGGAAGCCGATTACCAGCATTGGGTGGCAGGCCAGGGCAAGAAGCGTCACATCGTTACCCTGCTGACCCGCAAGGTCACCGCCGAGCAATTGCAGCGCGTCAGCTCGATTACCGCAAAATACGGGTTGAATATCGACCATATCGACCGGCTGTCCGGGCGCATGCCGCTCGATACCCCGGCCGACAAGGGCAAGGGGTGCATCGAGTTTTCCGTACGGGGCGAACCGGCCGATCCCCAGGCACTGCGCGCCGAGTTCCTCAGCGTGGCCCAGGAGCTGAACGTCGACATCGCGTTCCAGGAGGACTCGCTGTTCCGTCGTAACCGGCGCCTGGCCGTGTTCGACATGGATTCGACGCTGATCGAAGCCGAAGTCATCGACGAACTGGCCAAAGCCGCTGGCGTGGGCGACAAGGTATCGGCCATCACCGAGCGGGCCATGGCCGGTGAACTGGATTTTCGCGCCAGCTTCAAGGAACGCCTGGCGCTCCTGCAAGGCCTGGATGTCAGCGTACTGGATTCCATAGGCGCTTCCCTGCGCCTGACCGAGGGCGCTGAGACCCTGTTCGCCGAACTCAAGCGCCTGGGCTACAAGACTGCGATCCTGTCTGGCGGCTTTACCTACTTCGCCAGGCAGTTGCAGGCCAAGCTCGGCATCGACTATGTGTTTGCCAACGAACTGGCCGTGGTGGACGGCAAGGTGACCGGGGTGGCCGTCGAGCCGATCGTCGACGCCCAGCGCAAGGCCGACCTGCTGCGTGAGCTGGCTGAGAAGGAAGGCCTGCGCCTGGAGCAGACCATCGCCGTGGGCGACGGCGCCAACGACCTGCCGATGCTGGCCATCGCCGGGTTGGGCGTGGCGTTCCGGGCCAAGCCGTTGGTCAAGCAGTCGGCCAGGCAGGCGATCTCGACCCTGGGGCTGGACGGCGTCTTGTACCTGCTGGGCTTCAGGGATCGCGACGGGCAGCTCTGATTCGAGCCTGGTGCATTCTTTGGAAGCGTTCACCTGTGGCGAGGGGATAGATTCCCTTGCCACAAAGGGTTGTGTGTGGGCTGTTCAAAGCGACTTCCACAATGAATCGAAGTCTGCTTCGGGGGCGTCGCCCTTCTCGGTGGGGCCTGCGTCCTCCTGGTGATAGGCGAACTGATTGAAACTGTGGGTGCTGGTGACCCGACGGTCCAGGCCGGCACGGCGTTCCTGACCGTTGGTGTTGATCAATACGCGCTGGCCTTCCTGGAAGGGCAGGCGCGGGGCGATCATGGTGGGCGGCAAGTCGATGGCGCTGATCTCCGGCAGTAGCAGGCCACGCAGGTAGTGACCTTGCTGGTCCTGTTCACGCACCAGTTGCAGGCCGCAAGGCTGGGCATAAGGGGCGACCAGTTCGATGCCCATTTGCATGGCGCCGTTGCGCACCTGGCGAATCCAGCGCACCACGGCAATGCTCCAGACCTGATCGGTGGCGTCGCGGATGCCGACCACTTCCCCGGCCTGGAGTTGTTCCGGTACTTCCTTAGGCCAGCCCAGGCAATAACCGCCAGGGCTGTGATTGATGATCGGCAGGTCGTAGGTTGGAAAATGCTGCTGGTGGTCCGATCCGCTGCCTTCATCGTCGGTCGGGTTGGCCGGATATTCGATTTCCTCGTAGGGCAGCAGGTCACTGTCGCCAGTGGGCGCTGCGTCGAAGGCCTGGTTCCAGGTGTCGTGGGGCTTGCTCTGTGAAACTTCGAAGCGCGCCTTGCGGGCATTCGGCGTCTTCAGGATTTCGCTGAAGGAGCGTTTGCCGCCAAGGTAGTAATGCAGCGCGCTCATGCCCACGCACAAGGTCAGCGTGCCGTTGCCCTCGGTGCGCTGGAAGCTGCGTTCGACGGCCTCGCCCCAGGCCGCCTGCAGGTGCTGCAGGGTGTCGGTGCTCATGCCACCGGGCACCGGCAGGGTGTGGTCGGTCGGCTGCTGCAGATGCACGGCGATGGCGCGCACCAGCGGCTGAGGATCGAAACCCAGCAGGCTGGGCTGTTGCTCGGCTCTGAACTTGGAGCGATAGCGCGGCCCCACATCCAGGCCCGGGGCGACGGCGAACAGGCTCGTGGCGGAAGTGGCCGGGTCCAGCTTGATCCATTGGCTCCAGATTTCCAGCGCTTCGGCCAGCCGGGCTATCTGGCCCTGGCGCAGCTGGTTGCTGCGCGAGGCGCCCAGCAGCAGGGCGACCACATAGCTTTGCTCCGGACTCAGTTGCTGGACCTGGCTGGCCAGCTCGTCATTGATGCTCTGATGTTGCAACCGATGCTGGCAGGCGATGCGGTACAGCTGGTGCAAATCGAGCCATAACCCTTCAGGCACTGGGCTGTACAGCTCGGTGGCGCGCATCAGCGGGCCGTCGAGGGCATGCATCGCCCGTTGCAGCGCGGTGCTCAGCAGGCGGGCGCGGTCCTTGGTGAATTTCGGTGAAATGCGCGCCACGATCTGTTTGTAGCCCATCGCCAGCTGGCTTTGCAGGGCCTGGCACAGGTTGACGATCTTGCGTGAGCGGTCGTCCAGCACAATGGCCTGGTGCAGGAAATGCCGCTCCAGATGCTTGCAGACGTAGTACACCTCGGGCCGCAGCAATTCGAGCAGCTGCAGGCGATTGTCGCTGGTGGTGAGCAGCAGGTTGAGTTCGCCGATGGCCTGGTACAGCAGTCGAGCGGTTTCGCCGATGTTGGCCTTGGGCAGGTTGGCGATCCAGCGCTTGAGGTCGCGTGGCGTGGCATCGCAGAACGACAGGCGTGGCTGCGTCGGGGTCGAGACGCGCAGTAACTGGAGAGGGCTGGTCTCATTCATGCCGTGGACGACTCCGGCTGAAAACGAAAAGGATGTCTCCAACAATAGCAGCTGTGGTCGAAAGAAGTTCCGATCGAATTCCAGGTCGCCCGTGGGAGCGAGTGTATCGGCTCCCACGGGGCGACCGATGGTTCAGGTCCTCGGCAAGGCCAGCCCCTGGCCCATCCGTACCGGCGAGCCGGCCACCAGCTCCTCGGCCCACTTCACCTGGCCCGGGCCGAACAGTACGATGGCGGTGGAACCCAGCTTGAAGCGGCCCAGTTCGGCACCTTTTTCCAGATGGATCGGCGCACGGGCGGCTTCGTCGTAGCGGAAGGTCTTGAGCTCGCGCTTGGGTGGCGTGACCAGCCCGGCCCAGACGGTTTCGATGGACGCCACGATCATCGCGCCCACCAGTACCACGGCCATGGGGCCGCGTTCGGTGTCGAAGATGCACGCCACGCGTTCGTTGCGGGCGAACAGCTCGGGAACGTTTTCGGCGGTGGTCTGGTTGACCGAGAAGATCCGTCCCGGAATGTAGACCATCTCCCGCAGCGTACCGGCCAGCGGCATATGCACGCGGTGGTAATCCTTGGGCGACAGGTAGATGGTGGCGAAATCGCCGCCCATGAACGGCGCTGCGTTGGCCGAGTCGCCGCCAAGCAGTTCCAGCACACTGAAACTGTGGCCCTTGGCCTGGAACACCCGGCCGTGCTCGATCGGGCCGAGCTGGCTGACGGCGCCGTCGGCGGGGCTGAGGATCGCGCCTGGGGTTTCGTCCAGTGGGCGCGCGCCTTCCTTCAAGGCGCGGGTGAAGAAGGCGTTGAAGTGCTCATAGGCGGTCAGGTCTTCCACCAGGGCCTGGGACATGTCCACCTGGTAGCGCTTGGCGAACCACGCGGTGAATGCATTCTTGAACCAGCGTACGCGGCATTCGGCAATGCAGCCGGCCAGCCGTGACAGCAGGTGGTGGGGCAACAGGTACTGGGTGAGGATGAACAAGCGGTTTTTCATTAACTGTCCTTTTTGGAACCTTCAAAGCTCGATAGGGGTATCGGGGTGGTTGCCCCATTCGCCCCAGGAACCGGCATAGCCTTTGACCCGTGGGTAACCGAGCGCCTTGGCCACCAGGTAGGTGAAGCCGGAGCGGTGGTGAGTCTGGCAGTGGGTGATGATTTCTTTGTCGGGGGTGATGCCCAGCTGTTCGAGAATCTGCGGCATGTCCCGGCGGATACGCAGGTTGCGGGCTGGGTCCATGCCGGCGGTCCATTCGAAATTGACCGCGCCGGGGATGTGTCCGCCCCTGGCTGCAACGACTTTTTCCCCGGAGTATTCCAGCGGGCCGCGCGCGTCCCAGATCGCCAGGTCGGCGGCACCGAGGCGGCTTTGCAGGTATTCGCGAGTGGCGGTGGGCTCGTCGCGCAGCGTCAGCGGCACCGGGCCACCGGCGCTGGGCGGTACTTCGGTGGACACGGGCAGGCCTTCGTCCAGCCATGACAGCAGGCCGCCGTCGAGGTAGTGGTAGTTCGGGTGGCCGATCACATCCAGCAACCAGATGAAGCGCCCGGCCCAGCCGCCGCCTTCGTCGTCGTAGACCACGTAGACCGCGTCCGGGTTGTGCCCGAGCTCGCCGAACAATGCCTCGAGGTCAGCCTTGGCCGGCAACAGGCCTGGCGCTGGCGGCTGGCCCAGTTGCGTACGCTTGGGGTCGACGAAGCGCGCGCCGGGAACGTGCCCGGTGCTGTAGCGGGCGGCGCTGGTCAGGTCCACCAGAATCAGTTCGCGTGCGTCGAGGCGCGCAAGCAGGTCGCTTGGCTCGATCACCAGCGGCAAGCCAGAGAAGTCAGGCATGTGAGGTCTCCAGGGGCGCAAAGGGAAAGGATTGTATCAAGTTCAACGGCCGCGGTTGGTAAAGGTGTGCAGGGCTCGCTCGATACATTGCGCGGTCTTGCCGAAAGCCTGGACCGTCACGTCCGAGAACGGGCCTCCGCCCTGGTCCACGACCACCAGCATGATCACCTTGCCATTGCAGGTCAGTGAACGCAGCAGCAGGTGCTCGCCCTTGAACAGGCTGCGCAGGACCGGCGGCAGCAGTGCCGAAAACTGAGCGTTGTTGTCGGGGTTCAGGCGAACCTGGGCCTGTTGTGCCAGCAACCGTTGCAAGACCTTGCTCTGGTTGATCGGGAAGCTCATGGCCGCCGCCTCGCTGGGCAGGCCGGCGGTCTGGTGCACGCGCACGTTGGCCTGGCTGCGGTCGGCCATCAGGATCATCACCCGGCGCATGCCGCACGCCGCCAGGGCGTCCCGGGCGGCGGTGGTCAGGTGCATGGCGTTGCTGAAGGGGCTTGGCTCCACCAGCAAGGCGGCGCACTGCTTGCGCCACTGGGTCAGGTCGATGGTGCTGGGTGGCGTTGCGGATGCTCGCCCGGAGGGGATGCGGCGACTGCCCGGGGGCCAGACCAGGGCCACGGCCGGGTGCCAGAGGTCCGGCATGCTGTTCTGGCGAGCGCTGTTGGCGGCTTGTTGGTGAAGTTGCTGCTGGATCTCTTCCACGGGCATCTGCAGGTACAGGCTCGTGAGGTACTGCCAGCGTGCGCTGTGGGGAGCGTCCCAGGCATGGTGCGCTGAAACCGCCAGGCCGTTGGCCAGCAGCACGGTGTTGGCCGGTTGGTTCAGCCAGCGCCGCAGGGTCGGGTCATCGTCCAGGCGGTTCTGTTGGCGCAGCGGATGTTCGCTGTCTCGGGCGATGCGCAGGACTTTCGCCAGTTCGCGACGTTCATTGAGCAACAGTCGGTAACCCTGCGCCACCCAGACCGGCAGGCGCCAGGTCTCCACCAGGGCCAGGCAGATGCTCAGCAGGCCGACGCCGAACAATTCGTGCTCCACCTTGCTGGCCTGCTGGCCTTGATGGAGGACCCGCAGCTCCCATTCCCCCAGCAGGCGCGGATGCGTCAGCGCCATGGGCCAGAGCGGCGAGAGAAACAGCAGGCTGCCCCAGTGAATGTCCTGCCACAGCCGCGCCAGGCGGCTGGCGAAAAAACCATTGGCCTGTTGCGTGGCATGCTGGCTGATCAATTGCAGCTGGCGCAGGGCAACGGGTATCTGTTGCTCCGGCAGCGAGGGCAGGCGTGCCAGCAGTTCCTCGGTGCGCTTGAGGCCGAGACGGTTGATGGCCACTTCGAGATTTTCCGCGGGCTCGGCGAGGTTGCCCCGGGTGTGATGATTGGCTTCCCGGATGACGCTCAGGGCCAGGGCGGGGCTGTCCTGCATCAGCTCGGCGATATCGCGCAACGAGCGATTGCTGTCGGCGATGGCCTTGCAGACCAGGTCGTGACTGGCCTGCGGCACCGGCAGATGGACGCCCTCGAGCAGCTTTACCCAGCCTTCGAGGGTGGTCGGTCGTGGAGTTGGAACCTTCGTTTCGTTAGCCATGGCTGGGGGTGATCATCGCATGCTGCAACGTGGCAAATTGGCTTTTCGCCAGAACTGGCTATAGTCTGGCGCAGTTTTGCCGATAAGGAGAAGAAGAGATTTTCCAGCTTCCGAATATGACCTTGAACCCGACTTAAATAAGTACTTTCTATCTATGGCTAAAATTATCGGCATCATAGTCGTGTTCGCGAGCGTGCTCGGCGGATACGTGCTCTCCCATGGCAAGATCGCCGCCCTGGTCCAGCCCTTCGAGGTGCTGATCATCGGTGGTGCGGCCCTTGGCGCTTTCCTGCAGGCCAACCCTGGCTACATGACCATGCACGTGCTCAAGAAATCCCTGAGCATGTTCGGTTCGCGCTTCAGCCACACGTTCTACCTGGAAGTGCTGGGGCTGATCTACGAGATCCTCAACAAGAGCCGGCGTGAAGGCATGATGGCGATCGAAGGCGACATCGAAGACGCCGCCGCCAGCCCGATCTTCGCCAAGTATCCCGCCGTGCTCAAGGACGCCCGGATGACGGCGTTCATCTGTGACTACCTGCGCATCATGTCGTCCGGCAACATGGCTCCCCATGAGCTGGAAGGCTTGTTCGACATGGAACTGTACAGCCTCAAGGAAGACCTGGAGCACCCGTCCCACGCCGTCAACGGTATCGCCGACGGTATGCCCGGCTTCGGTATCGTCGCCGCGGTGTTGGGTATCGTGGTGACCATGGCTTCCCTGGGCGATGGCGACCAGAAGTCCATCGGCCTGCACGTGGGTGCGGCCCTGGTGGGTACCTTCTTCGGTATTTTGGCCGCGTACGGTTTCTTCGGCCCGCTGGCCCATTCCCTGGCCCATGATGCCAAGGAAGAGCTCAACGTCTACGAAGCCATCAAGGCGTCCCTGGTGGCCTCGGCCTCGGGTATGCCGCCATCGCTGGCGGTCGAGTTCGGTCGCAAGGTTCTCTACCCGGCGCACCGTCCAAGCTTCGCCGAGCTGGAACAAGCGGTTCGCGGTCGCTAGTGCTTTGCTTTGCAAATACGTTCCTTTTTTGGCCAGTGACTGTTGCTGCCAGACAAGGCGCCGCGACGAGTCATAGCCCGCTATGGCGAGGAGCGGCAACGCAGTATGGCAGCAACAGGCACCGTCAGAACGGAACAGTATTTGTGAAGCAGAGCACTTAGGTCATGGAAAATAATCAGCCGATTATCGTAAAGCGCGTCAAGCGCATTGCCGGCGGGCACCATGGCGGTGCTTGGAAAATCGCCTTTGCCGACTTCGCGACGGCGATGATGGCGTTCTTCCTGGTGTTGTGGCTGCTGTCCACCGCGACCCCGGAGCAGAAGATCGCCATCGCCGGTTACTTCAAGGATCCGGTCGGTTTTTCCGAAAGCGGCACGCCCTACATCATCGACCTGGGCGGTTCTCCGGTCCTTGCGCCGGAAAATACCCTCAACCCCGAGGTCAAATCCCAGCCTCAGCCCGACAAGGCAACGGTCGATGCCAATGAGGCCGAAGGCATGGCCGAGCAGGTCGAGCGCGAACGCCTGGAGTTGCTCCTGCAGGAATTGCAGAACAAGGTCGAAGAGAACCCGGAGCTGCAGAAGTTCAAGGACCAGATCCTGTTCGAAATCACCCCGAACGGCTTGCGCATCCAGATCATGGATGCCGAGAACCGGCCGATGTTCGACTCCGGCAGCGCGCGGCTCAAGCCCTATTTCGAAGACATCCTGCTGGCCATGGCCGACACCATCAAGGCGGTGCCGAACAAGATCAGCATCAGCGGTCATACCGATGCCAAGCCCTACATCGGCAAGGGTGACTTCGGTAACTGGGAGCTCTCCGCCAACCGCGCCAACGCGGCACGGCGTGCCCTGGTGGCCGGCAGCTACCCGGACGAGCAGGTGGCGCGGGTGGTCGGTTACGCCTCGTCGGCGCTGTTCGACCGCAAGGACCCGTTCAACCCGGTCAACCGACGCATCGACATCGTCGTGTTGACCAAGAAGGCGCAGAAAGCCATCGAGGGTTCGCAGACCGATGACCCTGCGCCAGATCCAGCTCAGGATCAGGGCACGCCCGCAGAGACACCGGCGACGCCGTCGGGCGCCGCGGCTGACCCGAATGCCTTGCCACCGGATCAGCAGCCGGTGCCCGCCCATGAGTTGCGCGAGCGCTTGAACCTGTTCGACGAGGTCGCGCCCAAGCCTGCCGAAACGCCTGGGCAGTGACCTGAAGATTTGTCGATGGACCCGTGGCGAGGGGATTTATCCCCGCCGGGCTGCGCAGCCGCCCCTGTACCTGGCTTTTATCCAAAAGTACGAAGGGGAGGGGGCGTTTCGTGCCCCGGCGTGGATCAAACCCCTCGCCACAACTGCGTGCGGCTTCCCTTCCTTTCGAGTCAGTAGCTGTTTTCCGGCAGGCTGGCGATGATCGAGCGGTAGCTGTTCATCCGTTGCTGGTGCACACGGCCTTCTTCCAGTGCCTTGAGCAGGGCGCAACCGGGTTCGCGGTCATGCTTGCAGTCGCGGAAGCGGCACGTGCCGATCAGGTCGTTGAACTCGATGAACCCGGCTTCCACATCGGCCCGGCTGACATGACCCAGGCCGAACTCGCGAATGCCCGGGGAGTCGATCAGCTCACCGCCGCCAGGGAAATGGAACAGCCGGGCGGTGGTGGTGGTGTGGGTGCCCTGGCCGGACAGCTCGGACAAAGGCCCGACACGGGTGTCGACCTCCGGAAGCAGGCTGTTGACCAATGACGACTTGCCGACACCCGACTGTCCGACGAACACGCTGATGCGCCCGTCCAGTTGCTGTTGCAATTGCTCCATGCCGTTGCCGTGATGGGCGGAGACTTCCAGTACCGGATAACCCAATTGCCGATAGACCGACAGCAAGGCGTTCAGCGCCGGGGCGTTATGCTCGTCGATCAGGTCGAATTTGTTGAGCAGCAACAGCGGGCGGATACCCGCATGTTCGGCCGCGACCAGGTAACGGTCGATGAGGTTGGCGTGAGGTTCTGGCAGCGGGGCGAACACAATGACGATCATGTCGACGTTCGCCGCCACCGGCTTGAGCTGGCCCCGGCTGTCCGGACGGCACAGCTCGGTGTGACGTGGCAATTGCGCGACAATCACGCCGATACCCTGGTTGCCGGCGCGCCACACCACTCGGTCGCCAGTGACCAGCGCCGGCAGGTTGGCCCGCAGATGGCAGCGGAAGACCTGGCCAGCCAGCTCGCCTTCACAGGCTTCGACCTCGACCTGCACGCCGAAGTGGGCGATCACCAGGCCGGTCTGTTCGGGACCCAGGTCACCACCCTCCAGGGCTTGCACCGCACTGGATTCGCGTTTGGCGGCGCGGGCGGCGCGCTCGCCCTGGATCTTTTCGATACGCCAGTTCTGGCGGCGATTGAGTTGGCGTTTGGCCATGGGTGTTCCGTATGAAGAATGCAGCGATTAGATAAAACGGCGGCGAGTTTAGCACGCCCAGGAGCCGGCCTAGGCTAAACTGCGCAGCTACGCCGAGGAGCCCCCCCCATGCAAAATCCGCAGAACCTGATCTGGATCGACCTGGAAATGACCGGTCTGAACCCCGACACCGACGTCATTATCGAAATGGCCACCATTGTCACCGACAGTGACCTCAACACCCTGGCCGAAGGCCCGGTGATCGCGATCCACCACAGCGATGAAGTCCTCGCCGGCATGGACGAGTGGAACACTCGCCAGCATGGTGGCTCGGGCCTGACTCAACGGGTACGCGACAGCAAGATCAGCATGGCCGAGGCCGAAGCCCAGACCATCGCCTTCCTGGAGCAATGGGTGCCCCGGGGCAAGTCGCCCATCTGCGGCAACAGCATTTGCCAGGATCGACGCTTTCTCTATACCCACATGAAATCCCTGGAAAGCTATTTCCATTACCGCAACCTGGATGTCTCCACCCTCAAGGAACTGGCCGCCCGCTGGGCGCCGCAGGTTCGCGACAGCTTCCAGAAGGGCGGCAGCCACCTGGCGCTGGACGATATCCGCGAATCCATCGCCGAGCTGCAGCACTACCGCAAGCATTTCATCAAGTTCTGATTGAAGCGCGCGGCGCTCTTGTGACGAGGGGATAAATCCCCTCGCCACGGGTTCTGCGCTGGACATGCGCAACCGCCCTCTTTTGGTGCTTGCCTGAAATGGCTAGACTGCGCGCCTTCCCGCAAGGACCGCCAACATGTTGCTGATGCTTTATCTGATCGCCATCACCGCCGAAGCGATGACCGGCGCCTTGTCCGCCGGACGGCGTGGCATGGACTGGTTCGGCGTGGTGCTGATCGCCTGTGTCACCGCGCTGGGGGGCGGCTCGGTGCGCGATGTGCTGCTCGGTCATTATCCCCTCACCTGGGTCAAGCATCCGGAATACCTGGTGCTGACCACTGCGGCGGCGATGCTGACGGTGTTCCTGGCGCGCTGGATGCGTCACCTGCGTTCGATGTTCCTGGTACTCGACGCCGTGGGCCTGGTGGCGTTTACCCTGATCGGTTGCATGACCGCCCTTGAGATGGGCCATGGCATGCTGGTGGCGTCGGTCAGTGGCGTGATCACCGGGGTGTTCGGCGGCATCCTGCGGGATATATTCTGCAACGATATTCCCCTGATCTTCCGCCGTGAGCTCTATGCCAGCGTGTCGTTTGCCGCGGCGTGGTGTTATCTGCTCTGTGTCTATCTGCAGCTGCCAAGCGAACAGGCAATCCTCATCACGTTGTTCGGTGGTTTCCTGCTACGCCTCCTGGCGATCCGCTTTCACTGGGAAATGCCCAAGTTCGTCTATAACGACGAGGTTTGACGCTCGGCGTGCTGGCGCAGCGCCCATTTCACATGCTCGCGCACCAGTTCCGACGGATAGTCGCGTCGCGCGTGCAAGGCCTGCAGTACGGGAATGGTCGAAGGGGCATTGCCAAGGCCCACCGCCAGGTTGCGCAGCCAGCGTTCGTAGCCGGCTCGGCGCAGTGGCGAGCCTTCGGTGCTCCTGAGGAAGGTGTCCTCGTCCCACAGGAACAATTCGGCCAGGCCGGCGTTGTCCAGGTTATGCCTGGGTTTGAAATCGCTTTCCCCGGTGGGCCGGGCGAAGCGGTTCCATGGGCAGACGATCTGGCAATCGTCGCAGCCGAACACTCGATTGCCGATCAAGGGACGCAGTTCTTCGGGGATGGCGTTCTTCAGTTCGATGGTGAGGTAGGAAATGCAACGGCGGGCGTCCAGCAGGTAGGGCCCTGCGAATGCCTTCGTAGGACAGATATCCAGGCAGGCCGTGCATTTGCCGCAGTGCTCCGTGGCGTGGGGCGGGTCCACGGGCAGCGGCAGGTCGACAAACAGCTCGCTCAGGAAGAAATAACTGCCGGCCTTGCGGTTCAGTACCAGGGTGTTCTTGCCGATCCAGCCGAGCCCGGCCTGTTCGGCAATGGCTTTTTCCAGTACCGGGGCGCTGTCGACAAAAGCGCGATAACCGAAGGGGCCGATGACCGCCTGGATTTTTTCGGCTAATTGTTGCACGCGTTTACGGATCAATTTGTGGTAATCGCGGCCCAACGCATAACGCGAGACGTAGGCTTTTTCCGGTTGGGCGAGCCTGTGGGCCATCTCGGTGTCGCCCGGCAGGTAATCCATGCGCAGGGACACCACGCGCAATGTTCCCGGCACCAGCTCCTCGGGGTGGGAACGTTTGCTGCCATGGGCGCCCATATAGTCCATTTCGCCGTGGTAGCCGGCGTCGAGCCAGCGTTGCAAATGCTGCTCATGTTCGGCGAGGTCCAGGCCGCTGATGCCGACTTGCTGGAAGCCCAGCTCGCGGCCCCAGTCCTTGATGGATTGGGCGAGGGCGGGGAGGTCGGTTGGAATGACAGGCATGTGGCAAGAGAAACCGGAGCTGAGATGCGTATAATTCTGCCAGACATCGGAGCCTGAAGACGCATGCCGCACACTAAAGATGATTTTCCCGACGCGCTGTACAGTGCCGCGCAGGTCCGGGCCCTCGACGCACAACTGATCGCGGCGGGGACCACCGGCTTCGAATTGATGCAGCGCGCAGCCCGTGCCACCTGGCGGGCGATCGTCCGGCGCTGGCCACAGGCCGGCGAGCTGACCGTGATGACCGGTCATGGCAATAATGCCGGCGACGGTTTCCTGGTGGCGACCCTGGCCCGCCGTGCCGGCTGGTCGGTGCGGGTACTGACCGTGGGTGAGCCTCGTCGCCTGCAGGGGGACGCCGCCATTGCCCATGCCGAGGCCGTGGCAGTGGGGGTGCCGCTGGAGACGTGGAACGACGAATCCGAATTGCGAGGGGTGCTGCTGGATGCCTTGCTTGGCACGGGCTTGAGCGGTGATGTGCGCGAACCCTATATCCGGGCGATCGACACGATCAATGTCAGCGGGCTGCCGGTCGCCGCGGTGGATATTCCTTCCGGCCTGTGCAGCGACACCGGACGGGTCCTGGGCACGGCGGTCGCGGCCGACCTGACGGTGACCTTCATTGGTCTGAAGCTGGGCCTGTTCACGGGCGACGCGGCGGACCGCGTCGGTGAGCTGGTCTTCGATGACCTGCACGCCGATGCGGATATCGTTGAATCGGCGCCGTCCACTGCACGATTGCTCTTACCAAAAAATCTTCCGCGTCTGACGCCTCGCGCGCCCACTTCCCACAAAGGCTCGTTCGGGCACGTCCTGTTGATCGGCGGCGACCGGGGATTTGGCGGTGCGATCCAGATGAGTGCCGAAAGCGCCCTGCGTTGCGGTGCCGGAATGGTTTCCATGGCGACCCGCAGCGAACACGTATCGGCTGCGCTGACGCGTTTACCTGAGGTCATGGTGCAAGGCACTCATTCGGCGAACCAGCTGATGGGCCTGCTGGAGCGGGCGGACGTGCTGGTGGTGGGCCCCGGGTTGGGCCAGGCCGCCTGGGGGCGCAGTTTGCTGTCGGCGGCGGCCAACGTTTCCGTGCCGCAGGTATGGGACGCCGACGCCCTGAACCTGCTGAGCGCGGGCGCCGTCGGTTTGCCCGAGGGCTGTGTGATCACTCCGCATCCGGGTGAAGCGGCCCGGCTCCTGGATATTTCCACGGCACAGGTGCAGGCCGATCGTCCGGCGGCGGCCCGGGCACTGAGCAGGAAATACGCCGCCACGGTAATCCTCAAGGGCGCTGGCAGCCTGGTTGCCGGCCCGGACGGTCGCCTGGCGGTTTGCGGCCAGGGCCATCCGGCCATGGCCACGGCCGGCCTCGGAGATGTATTGGCCGGGGTGATCGGCGCCTTGCTCGCCCAGGGCATGGATGGCTTCGAGGCCGCCTGCCTGGCTGTCTGGTTGCACGCCAATGCCGGCGCACAGGTCGGGCGCTCGGGCCGGGGGCTGGCGGCGACCGACCTGATTCCGGCCATTCGTCAGTTGCTGGAGGAGCAGTCACCTTGTCTGAAGTAACCCTGTACGTGGCCGACGAGCAGGCCATGACGCAATTCGGTGCTCGCATTGCGCAGGTCACCGCAGGCCACGGCCTGATCTTCCTGGAAGGCGATCTCGGCGCGGGCAAGACCACCTTGTCCCGCGGCATCATTCGCGGCCTGGGGCATGTCGGCGCGGTGAAAAGCCCTACGTTCACCTTGGTGGAGCCCTACGAGATCGGTGATATCCGAGCGTTTCATTTCGATTTGTATCGACTGGTGGATCCGGAAGAGCTGGAGTTTCTCGGTATCCGTGATTATTTCGAAGACGATGCCTTGTGCCTGATCGAATGGCCCTGCAAGGGTGCAGGCTTTTTGCCAAAGCCTGACCTGACCATTACCATTGGCGCGCAGAATGGCGGGCGTTCGCTGAAACTGACGCCGCAAGGCTCGCGCGGCGAGTCGTGGTGTGCCGCATTGGCACTGGAAACTA
Source organism: Pseudomonas sp. NFACC43 (assembly GCF_900119645.1). NCBI lineage: Bacteria > Pseudomonadati > Pseudomonadota > Gammaproteobacteria > Pseudomonadales > Pseudomonadaceae > Pseudomonas > Pseudomonas sp. NFACC43. The sequence continues at coordinate 162,569 of NZ_FPKK01000009.1, read as the reverse complement.
TTTGATGATGGGGTTTGGTATGCGCTTTCGCGCGGTGGCTGCTGTCGTAGGACTGTTGCTTACGGCACTGGCCGTCGATGCTGTGGCTGAGACAAAGGTCAACAGCGTTCGCCTGTGGCGGGCGCCGGACAACACGCGACTGGTGTTCGACCTGACGGGGCCGGTGCAGCACAGCGTGTTCACCCTCACGGCCCCGGACCGCCTGGTGATCGACATCAACGGCGCCTCCCTGGGCGCGCCGCTGAACGTGCCCACCGCCAATACGCCGATTACCGCCATGCGTTCGGCCCAGCGTACGCCGACCGACCTGCGGGTGGTCATCGACCTGAAAAAAACCGTCACCCCGAAAAGCTTCACCCTGGCGCCCAATGCCCAGTACGGCAACCGCCTGGTGGTGGACCTGTTCGACAACCCGGCCGACGCCGCGCCACCGCCGCCGCCTCCTGCCAATGTCGCCACGGTGCCGGCGGTGCCGGTCACGCCGACCGAGCCGGCGATCAAGCTGCCACCGGCCCCGGCCGGCAAGCGCGATATCATTGTGGTCATCGATGCCGGTCATGGCGGGGAAGACCCAGGGGCCTCGGGCTCGCGTGGGCAGCGCGAAAAAGACGTGGTGTTGTCCATCGCCCGGGAGCTGCAGCGCCAGGTCAACGGCATGAAGGGCTTCCGCGCCGAACTGACCCGTACCGGCGACTATTTCATCCCGTTGCGCGGTCGTACCGAAATCGCCCGCAAGAAAGGCGCCGACCTGTTCGTCTCGATCCATGCCGACGCGGCACCTTCGACCGCGGCCTTCGGGGCCTCGGTGTTCGCCCTGTCCGACCGGGGCGCCACCTCCGAGACTGCTCGCTGGCTGGCCGACAGCGAAAACCGTTCCGACCTGATCGGCGGTGCCGGCAACGTCAGCCTTGACGACAAGGACCGCATGCTGGCCGGTGTGTTGCTCGATTTGTCGATGACCGCCTCGCTGACCTCCAGCCTGAATGTCGGCCAGAAGGTCCTGAGCAATATCGGCCGCGTCACGCCCCTGCACAAGCAGCGTGTCGAACAGGCCGGCTTCATGGTGCTCAAGTCGCCGGACATCCCGTCGATCCTGGTGGAAACCGGATTCATCTCCAACGCCAACGAAGCCTCCAAGCTGACGTCTTCCAGCCACCAGCAGGCCCTGGCCCGGTCCATCAGCAGCGGTGTACGCCAGTTCTTCCAGCAGAACCCGCCGCCGGGCACCTACATCGCCTGGCTGCGTGACTCCGGCAAGATCGCCCAAGGCCCGCGGGACCATAGGGTCAGTCCCGGTGAAACCCTGGCAATGATTGCCGTGCGCTACCAGGTGTCGCCCGCCACCTTGCGCAGCGCCAACAATCTCAAGAGCGACGAGCTCAAGATCGGCCAGACCCTGACCATTCCGGGCAATGAAGTGGCGTCCAAGCAATGAGCGATGAAGTGATCGGCAGCAACGCCCGTATCGAGCTGCTCAGTCCCCGGCTGGCGAACCAGATCGCCGCCGGCGAGGTGGTCGAGCGCCCGGCTTCGGTCATCAAGGAACTGCTGGAGAACAGCCTGGACTCCGGTGCCCGGCGCATCGATGTGGACGTCGAGCAGGGTGGCGTCAAGCTGCTGCGGGTGCGTGACGACGGTGGCGGTATTCCCGCCGACGACCTGCCGCTGGCACTGGCGCGCCATGCCACCAGCAAGATCCGCGATCTGGAAGATCTCGAACGGGTCATGAGCCTGGGGTTTCGTGGCGAAGCGCTGGCCTCCATCAGCTCGGTGTCGCGCCTGACGCTGACCTCCCGCACCCGCGACGCCGAACAGGCCTGGCAGGTCGAGACCGAGGGGCGGGACATGGCCTCTCGTGTGCAGCCTGCGGCCCATCCGGTGGGCACGTCGGTGGAAGTGCGTGACCTGTTTTTCAATACGCCGGCACGGCGCAAGTTTCTCAAGGCCGAGAAGACCGAGTTCGATCATCTGCAGGAAGTCATCAAGCGCCTGGCCCTGGCGCGGTTCGACGTGGCGTTCCACTTGCGCCATAACGGCAAGACCATTCTCAGTCTGCACGAGGCCCGTGACGACGCGGCCCGTGCCCGGCGCGTGGCGGCGGTGTGCGGCTCGGGTTTCCTGGAACAGGCCTTGCCCATCGAGGTCGAGCGCAATGGCCTGCACCTGTGGGGCTGGGTCGGGTTGCCAACCTTCTCCCGCAGCCAGGCGGATCTGCAATATTTCTATGTGAACGGCCGGGCGGTACGGGACAAGCTGGTCGCCCACGCGGTGCGCCAGGCCTATCGCGATGTGTTGTTCAACGGTCGGCATCCGACCTTCGTGCTGTTTTTCGAGGTCGACCCTTCAGTGGTGGACGTCAACGTGCACCCCACCAAGCATGAGGTGCGCTTCCGCGACGGGCGCATGGTGCACGATTTCCTCTATGGCACCTTGCACCGCGCCTTGGGCGACGTGCGTCCGGAAGACCAGTTGGCAGCACCGGCCACCGTGGCCGGGATGGTTCGTCCAACCGGACTGGAAGCCGGCGAATTCGGACCCCAGGGCGAAATGCGCCTGGCGGCCAATACCCTGCTGGAGCAGCCCCAGGCGCAACCGAGCTACACCTCGGCGAGTTCCGGCGCAGGTGGCTATCAGTATCAATACACCCCGCGCCCGCAATCGAGCGTGCCGGCGGCCGAGGCCCAGGCGGCCTATCGGGAATTCTTCAAGCCGTTGCCTGAAACCGGCGCAGTGGCGTTGCCCGACGGCCAGGGCGATATCCCGCCGCTGGGCTACGCCCTGGCGCAGCTCAAGGGCATCTATATCCTGGCGGAAAATGCCCAGGGCCTGGTCCTGGTGGATATGCATGCCGCTCATGAGCGAATCATGTACGAGCGGCTGAAAATCGCCATGGCCAGCGAAGGGCTCAGCGGCCAGCCGCTGCTGGTGCCTGAGTCACTGGCTGTCAGCCATCGCGAAGCCGATTGCGCAGAAGAACATGTGGGCTGGTTCCAGCGCCTGGGCTTCGAGCTGCAGCGACTGGGCCCGGAAACCCTGGCGATCCGGCAGATCCCGGCGCTGCTGAAGCAGGCCGAGGCCAATCGGTTGGTCAGCGACGTGCTGGCGGATCTGATGGAGTACGGCACCAGCGACCGGATCCAGGCGCATCTGAACGAGCTGCTGGGCACCATGGCCTGCCATGGCGCGGTCCGCGCCAACCGGCGCCTGGCCTTGCCGGAAATGAACGGCTTGCTGCGGGACATGGAGAACACCGAGCGCAGCGGCCAATGCAACCATGGCCGGCCGACCTGGACCCAACTGGGCCTGGACGACCTGGACAAACTGTTTTTGCGCGGTCGTTGATGAGCCAGTTGCCACCTGCGATTTTCCTGATGGGGCCGACTGCCGCTGGCAAGACCGACCTGGCCATCGAATTGACCAAGGTCCTGCCCTGCGAGTTGATCAGTGTCGATTCGGCCCTGGTCTATCGGGGCATGGACATCGGCACCGCCAAGCCGTCAAAAGAACTGCTGGCCGAATTTCCCCACCGCCTGATCGACATCCTGGACCCGGTCGAGGCTTATTCGGCGGCCGATTTCCGGCGTGATGCGCTCCAGGCCATGGCCGAAATCACTGCACGGGGCAACATCCCGCTGCTGGTGGGCGGCACGATGCTGTATTACAAGGCCCTGGTCGATGGGTTGGCGGACATGCCGGCGGCCGATCCCGAGGTGCGCGCGCAGATCGAAGAAGAAGCCGCGCGCCTTGGCTGGCATGCCCTGCACGAGCAATTGGCGGTCATCGACCCTGAGTCGGCGGCGCGCATCCATCCCAATGACCCACAGCGGCTCAGCCGGGCGCTGGAGGTTTATCGGGTCAGTGGCCAGAGCATGACGGCCCTGCGCCGACAACAATCTGCGCAAAGTACTGAAGCAGCCGCTTCGGGACTGCAACAATTGCCCTATACTGTCGCGAATCTGGCCATCGCTCCGGCGAACCGGCAAGTGCTGCATCGGCGAATTGAACAAAGATTCACATTGATGTTGGAACAGGGATTCATAGACGAGGTCGTAGCCCTGCGTGAGCGAAGTGACCTGCATGCCGGGTTGCCGTCTATACGTGCGGTGGGTTATCGACAGGTCTGGGACTACCTGGACGGCAAGCTGACGTCAGCCGAGATGCGCGAGCGTGGGATTATTGCCACGCGCCAACTGGCGAAACGCCAGTTCACCTGGTTGCGCAGCTGGACTGACCTGCATTGGCTTGACAGCCTCGATTGCGACAATCTGCCACGCGCCTTGAAATACCTTGGGACCGTCTCCATATTGAGCTGAGTCCTTGCAATTGCCGTCTATCCTTGGGGGTGTGACGGCCCAAGCCATCTGATTCCGATTTTTATTATTGATCCTTAAAGGAGTGCGGCACATGTCAAAAGGGCATTCGCTACAAGACCCTTACTTGAACACTTTACGTAAAGAGAAAGTTGGGGTGTCCATCTATCTGGTCAACGGGATCAAACTGCAAGGCACGATCGAGTCTTTCGACCAGTTCGTCATCCTTCTGAAAAACACCGTCAGCCAGATGGTCTACAAACACGCTATCTCTACAGTCGTGCCGGTCCGTCCAATTCGTCTGCCAAGCGCAACCGAATCCGATGGCGGTGACGCTGAGCCGGGTAACGCCTGATAGGAGTCTCCTTTGTTCTTTGAGCGCCACGGTGGTGGTGAGCGGACTATTCTCGTTCACTTGGATGGACAGGACCCTGAGGCGCGCGAAGATCCGCAGGAGTTTCAGGAATTGGCTCTTTCGGCCGGCGCCGAGACCGTCGCGTTCTTCAACGTGCCGCGTCATCGGCCAACCGCCAAGTTCCTGATCGGCAGTGGCAAGGTCGAGGAGTTGCGCGACCTGGTCAAGGCCGAGCAGGTCGATCTGGTGATTTTCAATCACATCCTCACGCCCAGTCAGGAACGTAACCTCGAACGTGTCTTCGAGTGTCGCGTGATCGACCGTACCGGGCTGATTCTCGATATCTTCGCCCAACGCGCCCGCACCCATGAAGGCAAGCTCCAGGTCGAACTGGCCCAGCTCGAGCACATGAGTACGCGTCTGGTTCGTGGCTGGACTCACCTTGAGCGGCAGAAGGGGGGTATCGGCCTGCGCGGCCCGGGTGAAACCCAGCTGGAAACCGACCGGCGCCTGTTGCGGGTCCGCCTGCGCCAGATCAAGGGGCGCCTGGAGAAGGTCCGCAGCCAGCGCGAGCAGTCGCGCCGCGGACGCAAGCGCGCGGATATCCCGACGGTTTCGCTGGTGGGCTATACCAACGCCGGCAAGTCGACACTGTTCAATAACGTGACCCAATCGGACGTCTACGCCGCCGACCAGCTGTTCGCCACCCTCGACCCGACCCTGCGCCGACTCGACCTGGACGACCTGGGGCCGATCGTGCTGGCCGATACCGTGGGTTTCATTCGACACTTGCCGCATAAGCTGGTCGAGGCTTTCCGGGCTACGCTCGAAGAGTCGAGCAACTCCGACCTGCTGCTGCATGTGATCGATGCCGCCGAGCCCGACCGGATGCTGCAGATCGAGCAGGTCATGGTGGTGCTGGGCGAGATCGGGGCCCAGGACTTGCCGATCCTCGAGGTATACAACAAACTCGATTTGCTCGAAGGGGTGGAGCCGCAGATCCAGCGCGATGCCGACGGCAAGCCGCAGCGGGTCTGGTTGTCGGCCCAGGACGGTACCGGCCTCGACCTGCTCAAGCAGGCCGTGGCGGAGTTGCTGGGCAACGATCTGTTTGTCGGCACCCTGAAGCTGCCGCAACGGTTCGCCCGGCTCCGTGCCCAGTTCTTTGAGCTGGGGGCGGTGCAGAAAGAAGAACACGACGAAGAAGGTACCTGCCTGCTGGCGGTGCGTCTGCCTCGTGCTGAGTTGAATCGATTGGTCAGTCGCGAAGGGCTGCGACCGATGGAGTTCATCGAGCAACACACTTTGCAATAAAAGCCTGAGAACGCTGTGTCAGGCATTCTGTAGCATTGGTCGGCGCGCCGTGGGTGCGTCTTTGCTTTATCAGATGGAGAGCGCTATGGCTTGGAATGAGCCGGGTGGCAACTCGAATAATCAGGATCCCTGGGGTGGCAAGCGTCGTAACAACGGCGACCGCAAGGGACCGCCGGATCTCGACGAGGCCTTCCGCAAGCTGCAGGAAAGCCTGAACGGTTTGTTCGGTGGTGGTAAGAAACGCGGTGACGACGGCGGTCGTCCGGGCAAGGGCGGTGGTTTCGGCCTGCTCGGCATCGGCCTGGTCGTGCTCGCCGCCGTCTGGCTGTACAGCGCGGTCTATGTCGTGGACGAGCAGGAGCAGGCCGTGGTGCTGCGCTTCGGCAAGTACTACGAGACTGTCGGCCCGGGCCTGAACATCTATTTCCCGCCGATCGATCAGAAATACATGGAAAACGTCACGCGTGAGCGTGCCTACACCAAGCAGGGGCAGATGCTCACGGAAGACGAGAACATCGTCGAAGTGCCGCTGACCGTGCAGTACAAGATCACCAACCTGCAGGACTTCGTGCTGAACGTCGACCAGCCGGAAGTGAGCCTGCAGCACGCGACCGAAAGTGCCCTGCGTCACGTGGTGGGTTCCACCGCCATGGATCAGGTGCTGACCGAAGGGCGTGAGCTGATGGCCAGCGAGATCAAGGAGCGCCTGCAGCGGTTCCTCGATACCTATCGCACCGGCATCACCGTCACTCAGGTCAACGTCCAGAGCGCCGCGGCGCCGCGTGAAGTCCAGGAAGCCTTCGACGATGTGATCCGTGCCCGTGAAGACGAGCAGCGCTCGCGAAACCAGGCCGAAACCTACGCCAACGGCGTCGTGCCGGAAGCCCGTGGCCAGGCCCAGCGCATCATCGAGGACGCCAACGGTTATCGCGACGAAGTGGTCTCCCGCGCCAAGGGTGAGGCCGACCGCTTCACCAAGCTGGTGGCCGAGTATCGCAAGGCGCCCGAAGTGACCCGTCAGCGTCTTTACCTGGACACCATGCAGGAAGTCTTCAGCAATACCAGCAAGGTCCTCGTGACCGGTAACAAGAACGGCCAGAGCAATCTGCTGTACCTGCCGCTGGACAAGATGATCGAGAGCGGTCGTGCCACCAGTGCGCCGCCGACCAGCATGGCACCCGCCAGCACTGAAGCGAATACTCGCGCGGCGGTGGAGCAACAACAGCAAGCACGTACCAGGGAGAGTCGCTGATGAGCAATAAATCGCTGATCGCCCTTATTGTCGGCGTCGTCGTGGCGATCGCTGCCTGGAACTGCTTCTACATCGTGTCCCAGACCGAACGTGCGGTATTGCTGCAATTTGGTCGCGTGGTCGAGGCGGATGTCCAGCCAGGGCTGCATGTGAAGGTGCCGTACGTCAACAAGGTGCGCAAGTTCGACGCTCGCCTGATGACGCTCGATGCGCCGACGCAACGCTTCCTGACGCTGGAAAAGAAAGCCGTGATGGTGGATGCCTATGCCAAGTGGCGTGTGAAGGACGCCGAGCGTTTCTATACCGCGACCTCGGGTCTCAAGCAGATCGCCGACGAACGTTTGTCCCGCCGCCTGGAGTCGGGCCTGCGTGACCAGTTCGGTAAGCGTACCCTGCATGAGGTGGTGTCCGGTGAGCGTGACGCGCTCATGGCCGATATCACCCGCTCCTTGAACACCATGGCGGAAAAAGAGCTGGGTATCGAAGTGGTCGATGTCCGGGTCAAGGCCATCGACCTGCCCAAGGAAGTCAATCGCAGCGTCTTCGAGCGGATGAGCACCGAGCGTGAGCGTGAAGCCCGGGAGCATCGCGCCAAGGGTAATGAGCTGGCGGAAGGTATCCGTGCCGATGCCGATCGTCAGCGCCGCGTGTTGCTGGCCGAGGCTTATCGTGAGTCGGAAGAGGTTCGCGGTGATGGCGATGCCCAGGCCGCTGCGATCTACGCCAAGGCCTACGGCCAGGACCAGGAGTTCTACGCGTTCTACCGCAGCCTGCATGCCTACCGTGAAAGCTTCGGGCGTAAATCCGATGTGCTGGTGCTGGATCCGAGCAGCGACTTTTTCCGCTACCTGGAACAGGCCAAGCCTTGATGCAGCGTTGACCTGAAACACTCCGCCTGGCGGCTAAAGCGTCGGGCGGGGTGATCCTTTGGGAAAACGAGTGTATGATGCGGCAGCCGGGAAATTCCCGGCTTTTTTGCGTCTGCACGTTCGATTGTGGTTTTGCTTGCAGACGTCGGGTTGAACGACTCGACAGGTTTTTCGAGGAAAGCGCTGGACGAGGCCGATTCCTGGCCCTTCGTCACGTCGCCCTTGCGCGTTGTTTGTGCAAAGGCACAGGTGTTTTCTGCTTCACTCAAGGCTTGCCCGAAGGCTGGCCGCCCGGACCATAGGGGAATGGCGTAATGGCAACGGTAGACCGCTGGCTGCTGCCAGATGGCATCGAAGAAGTACTGCCACCGGAAGCTGCGCGTATCGAAGTGGCGCGTCGGCAGGTGTTGGATCTGTTCCAGAGCTGGGGTTACGAATTTGTCGTCACCCCTCATATCGAGTACCTGGAATCCCTGCTGACCGGCGCGGGCCAGGACCTGGACCTGCGTACCTTCAAGGTCGTCGACCCGCAGTCGGGCCGGCAGATGGGCTTCCGCGCCGACATCACGCCGCAAGTGGCGCGAATCGACGCCCACACGTTGCGCCGGGAAGGCCCTAATCGCCTGTGCTATGCCGGCAGCGTGCTGCACGCCCAGCCTCGTGCCTTGTCTTCTTCTCGCAGCCCCATCCAGCTGGGTGCCGAGTTGTATGGAGACGCCAGCCCCAGCAGCGACGTGGAAGTCATCAGCTTGATGTTGGCGATGCTGCAACTGGCTGACGTACCGGATGTCCACATGGACCTGGGTCATGTCGGCATCTATCGCGGCCTGGCCCGCGCCGCCGGCCTGTCCGGCGAAGTGGAGCAGCAGTTGTTCGATGCCTTGCAGCGCAAGGCCATCGACGAGGTCGTCAGCCTGACCGAAGGCTTGCCGAGCGATCTGTCCGACATGCTGCGGGCGCTGGTGGGCCTGTGTGGCGGTCGTGAGGTGCTGGTTGCGGCCCGGGATCGCCTGGCGAATGCGCCGGCCCCCGTGCTGGCGGCCCTGGACGACCTGCTGGCAATAGCCGAGCGGTTGTCGGTGCGTTTCCCGGAGCTGCCGTTGTATTTCGACCTGGGTGAGTTGCGCGGTTATCACTACCACACCGGCGTGGTGTTCGCGGTGTTCGTACCGGGCGTGGGCCAGTCCATCGCCCAGGGCGGTCGTTACGATGACATCGGCGCCGATTTCGGTCGTGCTCGTCCGGCGACCGGCTTTTCTACCGATTTGAAAACCCTGGTGACCCTGGGGCGTGCTGAGGTCGAGTTACCGTCTGGCGGTATCTGGATGCCTGACAGTACGGATGCGGCACTCTGGCAAGCAGTCTGCCAGTTGCGCAGTGAGGGTCAGCGAGTCGTCCAGGCATTGCCCGGGCAGCCTTTGGCCGCCGCCCGCGAAGCGGACTGCGACCGGCAATTGATTCAGCACAACGGGCTTTGGCAGGTATTGCCGCTGGCTTCTTGAGTTTTCCTGCCGGCTGCGGCCGGCACCAAGTTTGCGCGAATGAGGACAAGTGTTATGGGTAAGAATGTCGTAGTCCTGGGCACCCAGTGGGGTGATGAGGGCAAAGGCAAGATCGTCGATCTGCTGACCGAACATGCTGCCGCCGTAGTGCGCTATCAGGGTGGCCACAACGCAGGTCACACCCTGGTGATCGACGGTGAGAAGACCGTCCTGCACCTGATTCCGTCGGGCGTGCTGCGTGAAGGCGTGCAGTGCCTGATCGGCAACGGTGTCGTGGTGGCTCCCGACGCGTTGCTGCGGGAAATCGTCAAGCTGGAAGAGAAAGGCGTACCGGTGCGCGAGCGTCTGCGTATCAGCCCGTCCTGCCCGTTGATCCTGTCCTATCACGTTGCGCTGGACCAGGCCCGTGAAAAGGCTCGTGGCGAGATGAAGATCGGTACCACCGGTCGTGGTATCGGCCCTGCCTACGAAGACAAGGTGGCGCGCCGCGGCCTGCGCATCGGCGATCTGTTCCACCGCGAGCGTTTCGCCGCCAAACTGGGTGAGTTGCTGGACTACCACAACTTTGTCCTGGTCAATTACTACAAAGAACCTGCCATCGATTTCCAGAAGACGCTGGACGAGTGCATGGAATACGCCGAGCTGCTCAAGCCGATGATGCTCGACGTCACCGCTGAGCTGCATGAGTTGCGTCGTGCCGGCAAGGACATCATGTTCGAAGGCGCCCAGGGTTCGTTGCTGGACATCGACCATGGCACCTACCCGTACGTGACCAGCTCCAACACCACCGCCGGCGGCATCGCCACCGGGTCGGGTTTCGGTCCGATGTACGTGGACTACATCCTGGGCATCACCAAGGCCTACACCACGCGCGTGGGCTCGGGTCCGTTCCCGACCGAACTGTTCGATGACGTCGGTGCGTTCCTGGCCAAGCGCGGGCATGAGTTCGGTGCCACTACCGGGCGTGCCCGTCGTTGCGGCTGGTTCGATGCGGTGATCCTGCGTCGCGCCATCGACGTCAACAGCATTTCTGGCTTGTGCCTGACCAAGCTGGACGTGCTGGATGGTCTGGAGACCATCAACATCTGCGTGGGCTACAAGAACCAGAACGGCGCTGTCATCGACGCTCCGACCGACGCCGACAGCTACATCGGCCTGGAGCCGGTGTACGAGCAGATGCCGGGCTGGACCGAGTCCACCGTGGGTGCCAAGACCCTGGAAGAGCTGCCTGTGGCGGCCCGCAACTACATCAAGCGTCTCGAAGAGCTGGTCGGCGCGCCGATCGACATTATTTCGACGGGGCCGGACCGCAACGAAACCATCGTTCTGCGTCATCCGTTTGGCTGATAAGTCATTGATGCACAAAACAAAGGACCCTCATTAGGGTCCTTTGTCGTTCCTGGTCGCCGTGCGGCACGACACTTGCTATGAATCTCCATTATCGGCGCCCGTTCAGCGGTGCCATCAAATTAATGGCGTTGGTAGAGGGATTTCACGTGTCGGCCGTTCTCTCACTGTTACAAAGCCGTTTGCTGCGGCCTGTGTTCGTTACGCTTGGTATCGCCCTTTTGGTGCAGGTGCTGGTGGCTGTGGCGCTGACCCGGAGCACAGTCACGGCGCTGGAGGCCGACCTGAGTGCGGGCCTGGGGGCTGATAGCCAGAAACTTTCCGGTGAGTTGGAGCAGGCCGGGCGCGAGGTGACCTCCAGCCTGGATAGCCTGTCTGCCAGTACGCGCCAGCGCCTGAATGCCGGCTTGTCCGCGCGCCTGAAGGAAGAGCAGGCACAGCTGCGGGGCGCTCTGGAAAAAGACTTGAGGGAGTCGGCCAATGATATGGCGCAACTCCTGGCCTCCGTTGCCCCTCGTGCCATGTGGGACAGCGACATTCCGACGCTTTCCGAATTCGCTCGCCGGGCCCAGCGCAATCCCAATGTGCTCTTCGTCATTTATGACGATGCCAATGGCGAACACCTGACCCGTTATTTGAACCGGGAAAATCCGGTCAACAAAGCGCTGCTGGAGAAGGGCAAGGGTGAGCGGGCGCTGGACAAGGTCCTGGATGCGGCGAAAAACGATCCTTCCGTCTATTACCTCGAGGCTTCCATCAGCCCCAACGGGGTGGAAATCGGCAAAGTGCTCATGGGGGTCTCCACCGCATCCGTGGAAAGCGACCTGAAGGCGCTGGACCAGAGATTCTCGGCGTTGATCGCCAGCAGCGACCAGCTGGTGGGGGACAGTCTCAAGGGGGCTGCGGCTGACAGTGCCACTGCCATGCGTGGCCGGCTGCAGTCGGCCCAGGCCACTGCTACCCAAATGCAGACCAATACTGCCAGCACCGTGCAAGAGGCCGCGAGTACCTTGCGCTGGCGCATTGGCCTGGGCCTGGCGCTGGTGGGCCTCGGCGTGCTGGTGTTGTTGGCGGTGGTGCTGGGGCGCCGGGTCGTCAATCGCCTGAGGCTGCTGATCGCGGCGATGAATGACCTGGCGGCGGGTGAGGGGGACCTGACCAAACGCGTGCAAATCAACAGCAAGGATGAAATTGGCGACATGGCATCGGCCGTCAATCGCTTTGTGGATAAGTTGCAGCCCATCGTGCGGGAAGCGGGTGACGTGGCCCAGCGCACGGGCCTGGAGATCGGTGCGATGACCTTGCGAAATTCCGGTGCCGATGCGGCAGCCGGGATGCAGCGCGATGAAGTGGCCGAGAGCCTGCGGGCCTTGTCGCAGATGGCTGATGAGGCGCAATCGGAAAGCCAGGCGATGCAGGCGGCCTTGCAGCAGGTGGTGGAGATTCGCCAGGCCACCGATGAGAACACTCGCACATCGGCCAAGGTAGGCAGCCTGATCGAGGCGTTGGCCGGGCAGGTGGATACCGGGGCGAAAGTCATCGAGCGGCTGGCCCAGCAGAGCGAGCAGATCGAAGTGGTGCTGACGGTTATCCACGGTATTGCCGAGCAGACCAACCTGTTGGCCTTGAACGCGGCTATCGAGGCTGCGCGGGCCGGGGAGACCGGGCGCGGCTTTGCGGTGGTGGCGGATGAGGTACGGGCTCTGGCAAGCAAGACCCAGAGTTCCACGGGCGATATCCAGGCCCATATCGTGGCGTTGCAGCAAGGGGCCCGGGAAGCGGTGGCTGCAATCGGCCAGGCCGGGCGCCAGGCCAGCGAAGGATTGCTGGTATTGCGTGACAGTGCTCGTCTGCAGCAGTCGGTGCAGGCCTCTGTGGAGCAGGTGCACGCGGCCATCGGCCTGGCGACCCAGGCGGCAGCTCATCAGGCCCAGGGTGCCCAGGCGGTTCGCGGGCGGGTAGAAACCATTCATGCCCAGGCCGAGAAGGCGGCCCAGGCTGTGGTCGAGACCACCGCCAGCGGTAAGGTGCTGGACAGCCTGGCGGCGCAATTGAAGGCGAGCCTGGGACAGTTCCGGGCCTGATCCGGCTGACCGGGCATTCGTCCGGACGCGACCACGAGCTTGGGTTGCGTCCGGGGATCTTCCGGCTTTGTCCGGATGAGGGCGAGCCTGCGATTGCTGTGGTCGGGAAAGTAAAGGAGGCAGAAACGCAAAAACCCGCTTTCGCGGGTTTCTGTGAGGTTCAAGGCAAAACCTTGAAGCTTGAAATTGGTGCCCAGAAGAAGACTCGAACTTCCACGACCTTGCGGTCACCAGCACCTGAAGCTGGCGTGTCTACCAATTTCACCATCTGGGCAGCATCTTCAGCGTTGCCGCTGTTGATGTGGCGCACTATACGGAGCGCGTTTTGATCTGTAAACCCCTGTTTTTGTTTTAGTAATTGCTGACTGGCTTTTCAGGGGAGGAGAAATGCAAAAACCCGCTTTCGCGGGTTCTTGTGAAGCTGGCAGACCATTGATCTGTCGCTTGAAATTGGTGCCCAGAAGAAGACTCGAACTTCCACGACCTTGCGGTCACCAGCACCTGAAGCTGGCGTGTCTACCAATTTCACCATCTGGGCAGTCTCGGCAACGTGTGTGCGTCGTCGATGGCGCGCACTATACGGAGCGTGTTTTTAACTGTAAACCCCCTTCGAGAAAAAAACCGGTAATTTTCACGAGTGGTGCGATCCGAGGCTTCAAAGGCGGGTCAAAAGATTCCAGAAAGGGCTCCTTATGCTTGAAATTTCCCGTTTCATTACGCCTATGCCAAACTAACCGCATATAGACAAGGTGAAAACTCTCTAATGGCCGATTGGCAATCCCTCGATCCCGAGGCCGCTCGTGAAGCGGAAAAATACGAAAACCCTATTCCCAGCCGCGAACTGATCCTGGCGCATCTCGCCGACAGGGGCTCGCCCGCCAGCCGTGAACAGTTGGTCGAAGAGTTCGGTCTGACTACCGAAGACCAGCTCGAAGCCCTGCGCCGCCGTCTGCGTGCCATGGAGCGCGACGCCCAACTGATCTATACCCGCCGTGGCACCTATGCGCCGGTGGACAAGCTCGACCTCATCCTGGGACGTATCGCCGGCCATCGCGATGGCTTCGGTTTCCTGATTCCCGATGACGGCAGCGACGACCTGTTCATGAGCCCGGCCCAGATGCGCCTGGTGTTCGACGGCGACCGGGCCCTGGCTCGGGTGTCCGGCCTGGACCGTCGCGGTCGCCGTGAGGGTGTGATTGTGGAGGTGGTATCGCGCGCCCACGAAAGCATCGTCGGCCGTTATTTCGAGGAAGGCGGCATCGGCTTCGTCGTCGCGGACAATCCCAAGATCCAGCAGGAAGTGCTGGTCACCCCGGGCCGCAACGCCAATGCCAAGATCGGCCAGTTCGTCGAGGTGAAGATCACCCACTGGCCAACCCCTCGCTTCCAGCCGCAGGGGGATGTGGTGGAAGTGGTCGGCAACTACATGGCGCCGGGCATGGAAATCGATGTCGCCCTGCGCACCTATGACATTCCTCATGTCTGGCCTGAGGCTGTGCTGAAGGAAGCGGCCAAGCTCAAGCCGGAAGTCGAAGAAAAGGACAAAGAGAAACGCATCGACCTGCGCCACCTGCCGTTCGTGACCATCGATGGCGAGGACGCACGGGACTTCGACGATGCGGTCTACTGCGAAGCCCGGCCGGGCAAGCTGCGGCTGTTCTCCGGTGGCTGGAAGCTTTACGTCGCCATCGCCGACGTTTCCAGCTATGTGAAGCTCGGTTCGGCGCTGGATGCCGAAGCCCAGGTGCGTGGCAACTCGGTTTACTTCCCCGAGCGTGTCGTGCCGATGCTGCCCGAGCAGTTGTCCAACGGGCTGTGCTCGCTCAACCCTCATGTCGATCGCCTGGCCATGGTCTGCGAGATGACCATCTCCAAGACCGGCGAAATGACCGACTACTGCTTCTACGAAGCGGTGATCCATTCCCACGCCCGCCTGACCTACAACAAGGTCAGCGCGATGCTGGAGACGCCGAAGCTGGCCGAGGCGCGCAAGCTGCGGGGTGAATATAACGACGTACTGCCGCACCTCAAGCAGCTCTATGCATTGTACAAAGTGCTGCTGGCGGCCCGTCACGTGCGCGGCGCCATTGATTTCGAAACCCAGGAAACCCGGATCATCTTCGGCTCCGAGCGCAAGATCGCCGAAATCCGTCCGACCGTGCGCAACGACGCGCACAAGCTGATCGAGGAATGCATGCTGGCGGCCAACGTGGCCACCGCCGAGTTCCTGAAGAAGCACGAAATCCCTGCACTGTATCGGGTCCATGACGGTCCTCCGCCGGAGCGCCTGGAAAAACTGCGCGCCTTCCTCGGCGAGCTGGGCCTGTCCCTGCACAAGGGCAAGGAAGGTCCTACGCCCAAGGACTACCAGGCATTGCTGGCCAGTATCAAGGATCGTCCGGATTTCCATCTCATCCAGACCGTCATGCTGCGCTCGCTGAGCCAGGCGGTGTACAGCGCCGACAACCAGGGGCACTTTGGCCTCAATTACGAAGCCTATACCCACTTCACTTCGCCGATCCGCCGTTATCCCGACCTGCTCACGCACCGGGCGATCCGCAGTGTGATCCACTCCAAGATGAACACCCCGCACGTCAAGCGGGCCGGCGCGATGACCATTCCCAAGGCGCGCATTTATCCGTACGACGAGGCGGCCCTGGAGCAGCTCGGCGAACAATGTTCGATGAGCGAGCGACGCGCCGACGAAGCCACCCGCGACGTGGTGAACTGGCTCAAGTGCGAGTACATGAAAGACCGCGTGGGCGAATCGTTCCCGGGTGTGATCACCGCCGTGACCGGTTTCGGCCTGTTCGTCGAGCTGACCGACATCTACGTCGAAGGCCTGGTGCATGTCACCGCGCTGCCGGGGGATTACTACCACTTCGACCCTGTCCATCACCGCCTGGCGGGTGAGCGCACCGGTCGTAGCTTCCGCCTGGGCGATACCGTTGAAGTACGGGTGATGCGTGTCGACCTGGACGAGCGCAAGATCGATTTCGAGATGGCGGAAAAAACCATCAGCGCGCCGATCGGTCGCAAGAAACGCGGTGCCGAAACCGCTGCGCCTGTGACCAAGGCCCCAGCCGAGCCGGCGCCGAGCAAGTCCGGTCGGCGCGGTGCGGCCAAGGAAAAAGCCGTCGAGGCCTATCGTCCGAGCGATGCGGCGGCGAAGAACGCTGAAGTGCGCAAAAGCCGTGAGATGAAAAAAGCGTTGCTGGCAGAGGCCAAGGCAGGCGGCAAGGCTGGACGGTCGGCTCCGGAGAAGGCTGCCAGCAAACCGAGCAAACATCGCAAGGGTCCGCCAAAAGCGGGCTCGGCCCCGGCCAAGAGTGGCGGGGCGCGTAAACCCAAGGCCAAGTCATGAGTCAGTTGGAAAAAATCTACGGCCTGCATGCCGTGGAGGCGCTGCTGCGCCATCATCCCAAGCGGGTCAAGCAGATCTGGCTGGCCGAGGGGCGTAGCGACCCGCGGGTCCAGACCTTGATCGAACTGGCCAGCGAAAACCGTGTGGCGGTGGGCCAGGCCGAACGTCGTGAGATGGATGCCTGGGTCGAGGGTGTGCACCAGGGCGTGGTGGCCGAGGTGAGCCCGAGCCAGGTCTGGGGCGAGGCGATGCTCGACGAGTTGCTCGATCGCACCGAGGGCTCGCCCCTGCTGCTGGTCCTGGACGGCGTGACCGACCCTCACAACCTCGGCGCCTGCCTGCGCTCGGCGGATGCAGCCGGCGCGCTGGCGGTGATTGTTCCCAAGGACAAGTCGGCGACCCTGACGCCTGTGGTGCGCAAGGTCGCTTGCGGTGCGGCGGAGGTCATGCCCCTGGTGGCCGTGACCAACCTGGCGCGCACCCTGGAGAAACTCCAGCAGCGTGGCTTGTGGGTGGTGGGCACGGCGGGCGAGGCCGAGGTCAGCCTCTATGACCAGGACCTCACCGGTCCGACGATCCTGATCATGGGCGCCGAGGGCAAGGGCATGCGCCGCTTGACACGCGAGCATTGCGATTACCTGGTCAAGCTGCCGATGGCCGGTAGCGTCAGCAGCCTCAATGTCTCGGTCGCCACCGGTGTCTGCCTGTTCGAGGCCCAGCGCCAGCGGAGCGTCAAGGCTGTCGCCAAAAAGCCCTGATCCAGACGCGTATCAAATGTGGGAGCGAGCTTGCTCGCGATGACGGTGTCGCAGGGACGCAAAAGTCGACGGGCACGCCGCTATCGAGCAGGCTCGCTCCCACAGCGTTTTGTATTTGGGCAAATCTGGCGGTTGTTCAAATAATCACCAATTACCTTGCGCCTCCCTCGACCCTTCTCTACAATTGCGCCCCTTGCTGTGATGGCAGGCACTTATGTGTCTAGCGTCCACAAGTCCATAAGTGTCATTCACTCCTTGTCTGACCGTTTTTAAGCGGCAGGCTACAACCCGTAAGGAGCATTCATGCGTCATTACGAAATCATCTTTTTGGTCCACCCGGATCAAAGCGAGCAAGTCGGCGGCATGGTTGAGCGTTACACCAAGCTGATCGAAGAAGACGGCGGCAAGATCCACCGTCTGGAAGACTGGGGCCGTCGTCAACTGGCCTACGCAATCAACAATGTTCACAAGGCTCACTACGTGATGCTGAACGTTGAGTGCACCGGCAAGGCCCTGGCCGAGCTGGAAGACAACTTCCGCTACAACGATGCAGTGATCCGTAACCTGGTCATCCGTCGCGAAGAAGCCATCACTGGCCAATCCGAGATGCTCAAGGCTGAAGAAAACCGCAGTGAGCGCCGTGAGCGTCGCGACCGTCCTGAGCATGCTGACAGCGCCGAAGGCGATGACAGCGATAGCGACAGCGACAACAGCGACAACGCTGACGAGTAATCCACGGACTTCCTAAGGAGCCAATCACATGGCACGTTTCTTCCGTCGTCGTAAATTCTGCCGCTTCACCGCTGAAGACGTGAAAGAGATCGATTACAAAGATCTCAACACTCTGAAAGCCTACGTATCCGAGACCGGCAAAATCGTTCCAAGCCGTATCACCGGTACCAAAGCTCGTTATCAGCGTCAGCTGGCCACCGCTATCAAGCGCGCCCGCTTCCTGGCCCTGCTGGCCTACACCGACAGCCACGGCCGCTGAGACCGGGCAGTCGACACGTAGCAAAGGATTGAATGCATGCGCGCCATAGCTGAGTTCATCATGCGAGGTCGTATGCAGGCCACTCTGGTAGTGGCTGGATGTGCGGCATTGCCGTTGTTGTATTGGTTGGGCGCTGCCGCGGGAAGTCTCGTACTCCTGCGGCGCGGATTGAGGGACGCCGTTGGCGTTCTTGCTCTGGGACTGCTGCCGGCCTTGCTCTGGTGGTTGAGTACCGCTGACCCGCGGGCACTGATGGTGCTGCTGGGGTCTTCGGCGCTGGCGTTGGTGTTGCGCGCAAGCGAATCCTGGAACCGCGTGCTGCTGGTCAGCATAGCGCTGGGCGTGGTGTTTTCAGTGGTGCTCGGGGTGGCTTTCGCGCCCCAGATCGAGATGCTGTCGCAGGCTTTGATAAAAATCCTGCCCGAAGCCCTCGGTGATCTCTACCGGCAGATGTCGGCTGAGGAGCAAGCGCGTTTCGCGTCACTGATCGCACCGGTCCTGACCGGCCTGATTGCGGCCTTGTTGCAGATCGTCAGTGTGCTGAGCCTGATTATCGGGCGCTACTGGCAGGCGTTGTTGTACAACCCGGGTGGTTTTGGTCGCGAATTTCGCGCCATCCGTTTCCCGCTTGGACTGGCGATGTTGCTGCTGGCGGGCATGCTTCTGGGACCGAACTTCGGTCCGCAGATGGCCATGCTCACGCCGTTGTGCAGCGTACCGCTGGTGTTCGCGGCCCTGGCCCTGATTCACGGGCTGGTGGCGCAGAAGCGACTGGCCAGGTTCTGGCTGGTGGGGCTGTACGTCACGTTGTTGCTGTTCATGCAGCTGATCTATCCGTTGCTGGTGGTCCTGGCCATCGTCGACAGCCTGATTGATTTTCGCGGTCGTATGGCGCCGAAAGACGCCGACAACGCGAACGGTGAAGGTTAAAAGTTAAGAGGTTAATACCCAAATGGAACTGATCCTGCTGGAAAAAATCGCCAACCTGGGCAACCTGGGCGACAAAGTAAAAGTTAAGTCCGGTTACGGTCGTAACTACCTGCTGCCTTTTGGCAAAGCCACCGCTGCGACCGCTGCCAACCTGGCCGCGTTCGAAGAGCGTCGCGCTGAGCTGGAAAAAGCCGCCGCAGACCGCAAGGCCTCGGCCGAAAGCCGCGCTGCCCAACTGGCCGAGCTGGAAGTGACCATCACTGCCACCGCTGGCGACGAAGGCAAGCTGTTCGGTTCGATCGGTACTCACGACATCGCTGACGCACTGACCGCCTCCGGCGTTGAAGTGGCCAAGAGCGAAGTTCGTCTGCCGAACGGCACCATCCGCAACGTAGGCGAATTCGACGTAGCCGTGCACCTGCACGCCGAAGTCGAAGCCACCGTACGCGTTGTCGTGGTAGCAGCCTAAGCAGCACCTGTCGGCTGGCACCCTCGGGTGCGAGCCGGTAACATCGGGCACGATCCTGTTTACAGGTCGTGCCCTTTGTCTTTCTGCAACTCCTGCTTCTATCACCAGAATCCTTGTGGCCATGAACGAAATTACCGCTCCAGAGCAATATGATCTGCAAACCGCTGCCCTGAAGGTGCCGCCGCATTCCATCGAGGCCGAACAGGCTGTACTCGGTGGCCTGATGCTGGACAACAACGCCTGGGAGCGTGTGCTCGATCAAGTCTCCGATGGCGATTTCTACCGGCATGACCACCGCTTGATTTTCCGCGCGATCGCCAGGCTGGCCGACCAGAACATGCCGATCGACGTCGTGACCCTGGCCGAGCAACTGGACAAGGAAGGCCAGACGTCCCAGGTCGGTGGCCTCGGTTACCTGGGCGAGCTGGCGAAAAACACGCCGTCCGTCGCCAACATCAAGGCTTATGCGCAGATCGTCCGCCAGCGGGCGACCTTGCGCCAGTTGATCGGCATCAGTAACGAAATTGCCGACAGCGCCTTCAACCCTGAAGGCCGTACGGCTGAGGAAATCCTCGATGAGGCCGAGCGGCAGATCTTCCAGATCGCCGAGGCCCGGCCGAAGACCGGCGGGCCGGTCAGTGTCAACGACCTGCTGACCAAGGCCATCGATCGTATCGATACCCTGTTCAATACATCCGACGCGATCACCGGCCTGTCCACCGGCTATACCGATCTCGACGAGAAGACCAGTGGACTGCAACCGGCCGACCTGATCATCGTTGCCGGCCGTCCTTCCATGGGCAAGACCACCTTTGCGATGAACCTGGTGGAAAACGCCGTGCTGCGCAGCGACAAGGTCGTCCTGGTCTACTCCCTGGAGATGCCAGGTGAGTCGCTGATCATGCGTATGCTTTCTTCCCTGGGGCGGATCGACCAGACCAAGGTCCGTTCCGGCCAACTGGAAGACGACGACTGGCCTCGCCTGACCTCGGCGGTGAACCTGCTCAACGACCGCAAGCTGTTCATCGACGACACCGCCGGTATCAGCCCTTCGGAAATGCGCGCCCGAACCCGCCGCCTGGTGCGCGAGCATGGCGATATCGGCCTGATCATGATCGACTACCTGCAGCTGATGCAGATTCCGGGCTCCAGTGGCGATAACCGGACCAACGAGATTTCCGAGATCTCCCGTTCCCTCAAGGCCCTGGCCAAGGAATTCAACTGTCCGGTGGTGGCGCTTTCCCAGTTGAACCGCTCCCTGGAACAGCGTCCGAACAAGCGCCCGGTGAACTCCGACCTGCGGGAATCCGGAGCGATCGAGCAGGACGCCGACGTGATCATGTTCGTATACCGCGACGAGGTCTATCACCCCGAGACGGAACACAAGGGCATCGCGGAAATCATCATCGGCAAGCAGCGGAACGGTCCGATCGGTTTTGTCCGCCTGGCATTCATCGGCAAGTACACGCGTTTCGAGAACCTCGCGCCGGGCAGCTACAATTTCGATGACGACGAGTAAGTTCTTCGTCGTCTGATCCGGCCTCATCGTCGGATCGCTGCCCGCAGCAAGCTCGCTCCCACCCTGGAATGCATCCTCTCTGTGGGAGCGAGTTTGCTCGCGATAGGTGCGCCGCCGATTTCCGACCATAGCCGTCGGAATTGGTTATTTTTTGTGCTATATTCCGCGCCCGCGATTTTTCATCTTCTATACCGGTCATCGACATGCAAGCAGCCAAGCCGTTATTTGACTATCCCAAGTACTGGGCCGAATGTTTCGGCCCCGCGCCGTTCCTGCCCATGAGCAGGGAGGAGATGGATCAGCTCGGCTGGGATTCGTGCGACATTATCATCGTGACCGGTGATGCCTACGTCGACCATCCTTCGTTCGGCATGGCGATCATTGGCCGTTTGCTGGAAGCCCAAGGCTTTCGCGTGGGGATCATTGCCCAGCCGAACTGGCAGTCCAAGGACGACTTCATGAAGCTTGGCGAGCCCAACCTGTTTTTCGGTGTCGCGGCCGGCAACATGGACTCGATGATCAACCGCTACACCGCTGACAAGAAAATCCGTTCCGATGACGCCTATACCCCCGGTGGCCTGGCGGGCAAGCGGCCGGACCGTGCGAGCCTGGTCTACAGCCAGCGCTGCAAGGAAGCCTACAAGCATGTGCCGATCGTGCTCGGTGGCATCGAGGCCTCCCTGCGCCGCATCGCCCATTACGATTACTGGCAGGACCGGGTGCGCAACTCGATCCTGATCGACGCCAGTGCCGATATCCTGCTCTACGGCAACGCAGAGCGAGCCATTGTCGAAGTCGCCCAGCGTCTGTCCTACGGCCACAGGATCGAGGACATCACCGATGTGCGCGGCACCGCGTTCATTCGCCGCGACACACCCGAAGGCTGGTACGAAGTCGATTCCACGCGTATCGACCGTCCGGGCAAGATCGACAAGATCATCAATCCGTACGTGAACACCCAGGACACCGCCGCCTGCGCCATCGAGCAGGAGAAAGGGCCGGTGGAGGACCCGAGCGAAGCCAAGGTCGTGCAGATCCTGGCGAGCCCGAAAATGACCCGCGACAAAACCGTGATCCGCCTGCCGTCGGTGGAAAAGGTCCGTAACGACCCGGTGCTCTATGCCCACGCCAACCGCGTGCTGCACCTGGAAACCAACCCGGGCAACGCCCGCGCGCTGGTGCAGAAGCATGGCGATGTAGATGTCTGGTTCAACCCGCCACCGATTCCGATGACCACCGAGGAAATGGACTACGTGTTCGGTATGCCTTACGCACGTGTCCCACACCCGGCGTACGGCAAGGAAAAGATCCCTGCCTACGAAATGATCCGCTTCTCGGTGAACATCATGCGTGGCTGCTTCGGCGGCTGCACCTTCTGCTCGATCACCGAGCACGAAGGCCGGATCATCCAGAACCGTTCCGAAGAGTCGATCATTCGCGAGATCGAAGAGATCCGCGACAAGGTCCCAGGCTTCACCGGGGTCATTTCCGACCTCGGCGGACCCACCGCGAACATGTATCGCATCGCCTGCAAGAGCCCGGAAATCGAGTCCGCGTGCCGCAAGCCGTCCTGCGTGTTCCCGGGCATCTGCCCGAACCTGAACACCGACCATTCTTCGCTGATCCAGCTGTATCGCAGCGCCCGGGCATTGCCAGGGGTGAAGAAGATCCTGATCGCGTCCGGCCTGCGCTACGACCTGGCGGTCGAATCCCCGGAATACGTCAAGGAGCTGGTGACCCACCACGTCGGCGGTTACCTGAAGATCGCGCCGGAGCACACCGAGGAAGGTCCGCTCAACCAGATGATGAAGCCGGGCATCGGCACCTATGACCGATTCAAGCGGATGTTCGAGAAATACACCCGGGAGGCGGGCAAGGAGCAGTACCTGATCCCGTACTTCATCGCTGCGCATCCGGGCACCACCGACGAAGACATGATGAACCTGGCGCTGTGGCTCAAGAGCAACGGCTTCCGCGCCGACCAGGTCCAGGCCTTCTATCCGTCGCCGATGGCCACGGCCACCGCCATGTACCACTCGGGCAAGAACCCGCTGCGCAAGGTCACCTACAAGAGCGATGCGGTGACCATCGTCAAGAGCGAGGAGCAGCGCCGCCTGCACAAGGCCTTCCTGCGTTATCACGATCCCAAGGGCTGGCCGATGCTGCGCGAGGCGTTGACCCGCATGGGCCGCGCCGACCTGATCGGGCCGGGCAAGCATCAGTTGATCCCGTTGCACCAGCCGGCCACCGACAGCTACCAGAGCGCCCGTCGCAAGAACTCGACACCGGCCGGCAGCCACAAGGTGGGCAAGGAAACCACCCGGATCCTGACCCAGCACACGGGCCTGCCGCCGCGTGCCAGCGACGGCGGCAATCCGTGGGACAAGCGTGAGAAGGCCAAGGCCGAGGCATTCGCCCGCAACCAGAAGGCCGCCAAGGAGCGCAAGGACGCCGCCAAGGGTAAGGGGCCGAAACCGGCCCGCAAGCCCGTGGTACCGCGCTGACCCTGGAGTCGTATCGCAAACGCCAGCCTGAGTGCTGGCGTTTTGCTTTCTAGCGGGGGTGGTGGCCGTTTGTTATCGTGGCGGCCGCCAATGCCAGCCAGCAGGCATCCCTCGCCACAGGGTTGCGTGTGGATAAAAGATTCATCTTCGATTCTCAAGGACGATTCATATGAGCAGCGCTACAACGGCCATCGGCATGGACTTCACGTTCTCCCAGTACATGGCCCGCCAACGCATCGAAAGCCAGATCAACCTGCCGCGCCTGTTCGCTGCCATCGATGCCGATCCGAATATTGCCGGGGCGGGGGTGGTGTATGTCGATGCCGACTACAACGTGGTGACCCTGCGGGAATTCAAGCCGATCTGCAGCATCGCGCCCAAGCGCGTGATCCTGCGTGAGGCAAAGCGATACATCGCGCCACAGCAGTTCGTCGACCAGGTGAAAAGCAGCCCGCGGGAGTCGAAGCTTGGCCTTGAAGCGACCAATGCCGGCTTGTCTTGCGTCGCCGCCGTGATCGGTTGGGTGGTGGTGTTCAGTGGCAGCGTTGCCGTGCCTTTCACCGCTGGCGCCAGCGCCTGGCTGGTGGCCCTGGGCGCCGCTGCCGCGACCGCGAGTACTGCCCAGTGTGTCATCGGAGGCGCGCGGGTGGCCAACGAACTGACCAATCCTACTGGCAACGATGAGATGAACGACGCCGATTGGTACAACATCGTATCCCCGATCCTGGATGCGGTTTCCCTGGTGGGCGTCGGCGGGTCGGCTCTCACGACGGTTCGCCTGCTCAAGGCCAACAAGGCGGCCAACACCGGAAAAAGCTGGTACCAGCTGCTCAAGGGGCTGAGCCGCCAGGAGCGGTCCAAGTTGACGCGGGAGCTGTTGACGCTCAAGGACCCGAGCCTGACCGCCAAGCTGCTCAAGTTGCAGCAGCGCGCCGGGGCCTTGCCCAAGCGTTATTCTTCGGCCCAAATCCGGCACGCTACCCTGACCCAGATCCAGGACTCCCTGGGTGGCGCCCTGGGCGTGATCGGCAGTTACACCGGCGGCGGTCATGTGAAAACCGTCGCCGTCGGCCTGTACGAGGAGTTCACCGAATGATCGGGGGCGGCTCGCTGAAGGACTTTCTGGCCCGGTATTTCCCGGTGTTCATGGGTACCATCCTGCTGGGCTGCTTTTCCGGATCCAGCCTGCTTGCCTTGGCCGGAGCCACTTACTGGCGTGCCTTGGAGCCTTCGGTCAGGAGCGACTATGTGGGGCTCGGGGCATTGGCGCTGGTGGTCGTGCTGGTGCTGGCCAATCTCATGATCGCGCGCGGGCGGGCCTGGGCCGTCTGGGGCGTGGCAGGTTATTTCCTGGCGTGTCTGGCCGTCGTCTTGCCGATGATCGCCTATCGGCCCCATCAGGGAGTCTATCTGTTCGCCGTTCTGTTCCCGTTGCTGGGACTGTTGCTGCTCAACAGCAAGCGCCATCGTGAGATGCGCGGCAAGCTGGTGGACATCCGTCGGCAGCGCGAACTGATCGTCCAGGCAGCCAGGGCTTCTCACAAGCGACGCTGAGGCGAGCGGCCTGTTCGCCTTGTTTATGTGCGTGCCTTTGCACACAAATGCGGGCACCGCGCGGTTTTAGTGCTCTACTGCCCTGTGTGGAAGAAGGAAGTGCCCGGCTTGCCTGCATGGCATAAGTCTTGCGCCGCTTTCGATAATGCCCAGGCCCGCAGGAGACCGCCGTGTCGATCCATGTTGCTTTGCATCACGTCACGCACTACCGCTACGACCGCGCCGTGGAGCTCGGTCCGCAGATTGTCCGCCTGCGTCCGGCGCCCCATAGCCGTACGCGCATCCTGTCGTATGCCTTGAAAGTCTCGCCCGACCAGCACTTCATCAACTGGCAGCAGGACCCCCAGGGCAATTACCTGGCGCGGCTGGTGTTTGCGCAGAAAACCCAAGAGCTGCGGATCGAAGTCGATCTGTTGGCGGAAATGGCGGTGTTCAATCCGTTCGACTTCTTTCTCGAGCCTTATGCCGAGCAGATTCCTTTTGCCTACGCGCCCGATGAAAAACACGAGTTGATGCCTTACCTGGAAAAGCTGCCGCTGACCCCCAGGTTCCAGGCCTACCTGGACAGTATCGAACGCACGCCGTTGCCCACGGTGGATTTCCTGGTGGCGCTCAACCAGCGCCTGAGCGAAGACATCAATTACCTGATCCGCATGGAGCCGGGTGTCCAGACGCCGGAGCACACTCTGGAGCAGGCATCCGGTTCCTGTCGCGATTCCGCCTGGCTGCTGGTGCAGCTGTTGCGTCACCTGGGCCTGGCCGCGCGTTTCGTCTCGGGCTATCTGATCCAGTTGACCGCCGATGTGAAAAGCCTCGACGGACCTTCCGGCACGGAGGTGGATTTCACCGATTTGCATGCCTGGTGCGAGGTTTACCTGCCCGGCGCCGGCTGGATCGGCCTGGATGCCACTTCAGGTTTGTTCGCTGGGGAAGGCCATATCCCCTTGGCTTGCAGTCCCGATCCGTCCTCGGCGGCGCCCATCACCGGGCTGGTGGAGCCTTGTGAATGCGAATTCAGCCACGAAATGGTCGTGGAACGGATCTGGGAAGCGCCGCGGGTGACCAAGCCTTACACCGACGAGCAATGGTTGGCGATCCAGGCGCTGGGGCGACAGATCGATACCGACCTGCTGGAGGGCGATGTACGGCTGACCATGGGCGGCGAGCCGACATTCGTGTCCATCGATGATCCGGATGGCGCCGAATGGAATACCGCAGCGCTCGGTCCGGACAAGCGTCGGCTCTCGGCCGAGCTGTTCGAGCGCATGCGCAAGCACTACGCGCCCCAGGGGCTGGTGCACTTCGGCCAGGGCAAGTGGTACCCCGGTGAACCGCTGCCGCGCTGGTCGCTCAATTGCTATTGGCGGCGTGACGGGGTGCCGATCTGGCGCAACGCCGCCCTGTTCGCGGATGAGCAACAGGACTACGGCGCCGATGGCGAGCTGGCCGGGCGCTTCCTGAAGAGCGTTGCCGAACGTCTGAAGATTCCTGCGCGCTTCGTGTTCCCAGCCTACGAAGACAATCTCTACTACCTCTGGCGCGAGGGCGCGCTGCCCTCGAACGTCACGGCCCAGGATGCGCGGCTGGAAGATGCCCTGGAGCGGGCCAGGCTGCGCAAGGTCTTCAACCAGGGCCTGGACAAGGTGATCGGCCAGGTCCTGCCATTGGCGCGTACCGCCAAGGGCGATCAATGGCAAAGCGGCCGGTGGTACCTGCGCGACGAACATTGTCGACTGGTGCCGGGGGACTCGCCCTTGGGCTATCGCCTGCCGCTGGCGTCCCAGCCGTGGGTCACGGCGGCGGAGTATCCGTTCATCCATCCCACCGATCCGAACCAGGACCTGCCCGGGCTGCCGGATGCCGAGCGATTGGCCCAGCATGGCGAGCCGGCCATCGACCAGGACCACGCGCCAGCCATCGACGAGTCCGCCGACTGGCTGACCCGCACGGCGCTGTGTGCCGAGGCGCGGGAAGGGCGGTTGTATGTGTTCATGCCGCCATTGGAGCGGGTCGAGGATTACCTGGAACTGGTGGCCGCCATCGAGGCCACGGCGCAGGAGCTGCATTGCCCGCTGCTGTTGGAGGGTTACGAACCGCCGAGCGATCCGCGCCTGAGCCATTTGCGCATCACGCCCGACCCAGGTGTGATCGAGGTGAACGTACAGCCTTCGGCGAGCTGGGATGAGCTGGTGGAGCGCACCGAGTTTCTCTACGAGCAGGCACGGCTGACGCGGCTGACGACCGAAAAATTCATGATCGATGGCCGCCACACCGGCACGGGCGGCGGTAATCATTTCGTCCTGGGCGGCGCGACTCCGGCTGACTCACCTTTTCTGCGGCGTCCTGACCTGCTGCGCAGTCTGATCAGCTACTGGCATAACCACCCATCGTTGTCCTACCTGTTTTCCGGATTGTTCATCGGTCCGACGTCCCAGGCGCCGCGGGTGGACGAAGCGCGTAACGACGCATTGTATGAACTGGAAATCGCGTTTGCCCAGATGCCCGCGCCTGGCGAGGAGTGCCCGCCATGGTTGGTCGACCGGCTGTTGCGCAACCTGTTGATCGACGTGACCGGCAACACCCACCGCGCCGAATTCTGCATCGACAAGCTTTATTCGCCGGACGGTGCCACCGGCCGGCTCGGTCTGTTGGAGTTGCGTGCGTTCGAAATGCCGCCTCATGCCCGCATGAGCCTGGCCCAGCAACTGCTGTTGCGGGCGCTGGTGGCGCGGTTCTGGCGCGAGCCCTATGCGCCGGCGAAACTGGCGCGCTGGGGCACCGAGCTGCACGATCGCTTCCTGCTGCCGCACTTTATCGAACAGGATTTCGCCGACGTGATTGTCGAGCTGAACGCCGCCGGTTATCCGTTGCGGGCCGAGTGGTTCGCCGCCCATCTGGAGTTCCGTTTTCCCAAGGTGGGCGACTATGCGGTGGGTGGCATCGAGTTGCAACTGCGCCAGGCCCTGGAGCCCTGGCATGTGCTGGGGGAAGAAGGTTCGGCGGGTGGGACCGTACGCTACGTGGATTCGTCCCTGGAGCGCCTGCAGGTCAAGCTCACTGGCATGGCGCCGCAACGTTATGTGTTGACCTGCAATGGCGTACCGGTACCGCTGCAACCCACCGGCCGGGTCGGAGAGTTCGTCGCCGGGGTGCGTTTCCGGGCCTGGCAGCCGGCCAGTTGCCTGCAACCCACCATCCCGGTCCATGCGCCACTGGTCTTCGACTTGCTCGACACCTGGGGCCAGCGCTCCGTGGGCGGTTGCCAGTACCATGTGGCTCATCCGGGCGGACGCAACTACGACAGCCTGCCGGTGAACGCCAACGAGGCCGAGAGTCGGCGAATGGCGCGTTTCTTCCGTCTCGGACACACACCGGGGAAACTTGCGACACCCAGCCTGACCGTGGATGACGAGTTTCCTTTCACCCTCGATCTGCGACGTGTCCAGGGGGCGACAAGCCTGTAATCTGGACCTGTGGCGAGGGGAGGAGCCTTGCTCGCCATATCTGGTTTCAGTCCGGACAGATTGTCTCTATCCGGGCATCATGCGCTTGCGCTAGGCTCTGTCTGAGAAGCCTTGAGACTCGTTCATGCTGCGTTGAAAACCTGCTCGGAATGCTCATTTACTCCAGTAAACTCCGCATGCTCGCCGGTTTTCGCCTTGCCTGACCTTCGTCTCGAGGCTTTTCAAACAGAGCCTGGTCTCACCTTTCATTGCCGTCCTGCCGAGCTTTCCATGCCTGACCTGCTTGACTGTTACCCGCTGACGCCGGGCACCTATCATGAATTGCTGGACGATAGTGGCGCGGTACGCCCGCATTGGCGGCGTCTGTTCGATCAGTTGCAGCGCAGCACGCCGGCCCAGTTGGTCCAGCGTCAGGCCTTGCTGGCGCGACAGATCCAGGAGAACGGCGTCACCTATAACGTCTATGCGGATCCGAAGGGGGCCGACCGGCCGTGGGAGCTGGACCTGCTGCCCCACGTGCTCGACGCCGGGGAATGGAAGCAGCTGTCGGCGGGTATCGCCCAGCGTGCGCGATTGCTCAATGCGGTGCTGGCCGACCTGTACGGGCCGCAGCGGCTGATCAGTGAAGGGCTGTTGCCGGCGGAGCTGGTATTCGGACACAACAACTTTCTCTGGCCCTGCCAGGGCATCACGCCGCCGGATGGCAACTTCCTGCATCTGTATGCCGTGGACCTGGCCCGCGCGCCCGACGGTCGCTGGTGGGTCACGGCGGATCGGACACAGGCGCCCTCCGGGGCCGGTTATGCGTTGGAAAACCGCATGATCGTGTCCCGCGCCTTTCCCGACCTGTATCGCGACCTCAAGGTCCAGCATCTGTCCGGCTTCTTCCGCACCTTGCAGGAAACCCTCGCGCGCCAGGCCCCCAGCGATGGCGAGCCGCCCCTGGTGGTGCTGTTGACGCCGGGGCGGTTCAATGAGAGCTACTTCGAACATCTTTACCTGGCACGCCAGTTGGGCTATCCGCTGGTGGAAGGCGGCGACCTGACCGTGCGGGACGCCACGGTCTTCCTCAAGACGCTTAGCGGGTTGCGCCGGGTCCACGCCATCATGCGCCGGCTCGACGACGACTTCTGCGACCCCCTGGAGCTGCGCACCGACTCGGCCCTGGGCGTGCCGGGCTTGCTGGAGGCGGTGCGCCAGGGCCGGGTGCTGGTGGCCAATGCCCTGGGCAGCGGCGTACTGGAGTCTCCGGGGCTGCTGGGATTCCTGCCGAGGATCTGCGAGTTCCTGTTCGGCGAGACGCTCATATTGCCGTCCATCGCCACCTGGTGGTGCGGCGAGCCGCCAGTGCTGGCCCAGGCCCTGGAGAAACTGCCTCAGTTGCTGATCAGGCCGGCCTTTCCTTCCCAGAGTTTCAGCCCGGTGTTCGGCCGCGACCTGGACGACGAGCAGCGCGACCTGTTGGCGGCGCGTATCCGGGCGCGACCCTATGCGTATGTCGCCCAGGAGCTGGCGCACCTGTCCCAGGCGCCGGTATGGCAGGCCGAGGACGGTCAACTGCAGCCGCGGGCCATCGGCATGCGGGTGTACGCGGTATCCGGCGCAGACGGTTATCGGGTGTTGCCGGGCGGCCTGACACGCGTGGCGGCCGATGCCCACGCCGAAGTGGTGTCGATGCAGCGGGGCGGCGCCAGCAAGGACACCTGGGTGCTGGGAGAACAGGCCCCGGGTAGCGAGCAGTGGAAGGCCCAGCGAACCGTGGGCGTACACGATCTGGTCCGGCGCGATCCCTACCTGCCGTCCCGGGTCGTGGAAAACCTGTTCTGGTTCGGTCGCTATTGCGAGCGCTGCGATGACAGCGCGCGACTGCTGCGGATCATGCTGGCACGTTATGTCGACGGCGATGATCCACAGGCGCTGCAATCGGCCGTGGCCCTGGGGGAAAGCCTCATGCTGCTGCCCGAGGAGGGCGAGTTGCCCGAGCGTCTGCTGACGGCGCTGCTGGGGGACGACTGGTCGTTCAGCCTGCGTTCCAACCTGCAACGCCTGCAGTGGGCCGCCTCGCAGGTGCGCGGCAAGCTGTCCCGGGAGAACTGGCAAGCCTTGGTGGAACTGCAGCGAGAAGCCATGGAGCTGGAGACCGGGGAGCCGGATTTCGGTGAGCTGATGGATTTTCTCAACCGCCTGGTGATGTCCCTGGCGGCATTGTCCGGTTTCGCCCTGGACGACATGACCCGCGACGAGGGCTGGCGCTTCCTGATGATCGGCCGGCGCCTGGAGCGCCTGCAATTCCTCAGCAGCAGCCTGGCTGCGTTCCTGCGTGGCGAAGCGGTATTCGACCAGGCCGGGCTGGAGTGGCTACTGGAGCTGGGCAACAGCAGCATCACATATCGGTCGCGTTATCTGGCGGTGGCCCAGTTGATTCCGGTGCTCGACCTGTTGCTGCTGGATGAACAGAACCCCCACGCGGTGCTCTTCCAGCTGAAACTGGTGGCCCGCACCCTCAAGCGCCTTAACGATGACTTCGGCGCTCCCAGGGACACCGCGTTGCCGGGGCTGGTGATGCGCCTGTCACGTTTTGACCTGCGCTGTCTCGAAGATCCGTTGTTCGGCGAGGCCAGCCTGCGTGCGGCACTGGATGGGCTGGCCGATCTGTTGCAGGAGGTGGCGGACGCCAGTGGCCAGGTTTCGGACCGCCTGGCCTTGCGTCATTTCGCCCACGTCGATGATATCAGCCAGCGCACGGTGTCCGTCTGATGAACGCTCGTTACCAGATTCTCCATGACACCCATTACCACTACGACAGCCCGGTATCCCTGGCCCAGCAACTGGCCCATCTGTGGCCGCGTTCCTGTGACTGGCAGGTGTGTACCGAGCGGCAGCTGTCCATCAGCCCGGAGCCGACGACCCGGCGTGACGAGCAGGATGTCTTCGGCAACCCGCTGACCCGCCTGGCGTTCGAACGGCCCCACGACGAACTGTTGGTCAACGCCCGGCTGAGCGTCGAGGTGCTGGCCCGCCCCGAGCCGGACTTCCAGCGGTCTCCTGCCTGGGAATCGACCTGTAGCGCCTTGACCTACAGCAGTCGGCCGCTGGCTTCGCCGTTGCTGGATGCCTGCCGCTATCGTTTCGAGTCGCCCTATGTGCATCTCAAGCGCAGCTTCGTGGCGTTTTCCGAAAGCTGCTTCCCGCCGGGACGCCCGTTGATGCTCTGTATCCGGGCGCTGATGGAAAAGATTTTCCAGGAGTTCACCTTCGATGCCGAGGCCACCCAGGTCGCCACGCCATTGGTGGAGGTGCTGGAGCGACGACGGGGCGTTTGCCAGGACTTCGCCCACCTGATGCTGGCCTGCGTACGCTCCCGTGGACTGGCGGCACGGTACGTCAGCGGCTACCTGCTGACCCAGCCACCCCCTGGCCAGCCCCGGCTGATCGGTGCCGATGCATCCCATGCCTGGGTCTCGGTGTTCTGCCCGGTACTGGGCTGGGTGGATTTCGACCCGACCAACAACGTGTTGCCTGCCCTGGAGCACATCACCCTGGCCTGGGGCCGGGATTTCTCCGACGTGTCACCGCTGCGCGGGGTGATCCTGGGAGGTGGCAATCATGATCCCGAGGTGCGGGTGACAGTGATGCCGCTGGAGTCATGAAATCCTTGTGGGGGCGAGCTTGCTCCCACAGGTTGTGTTCAATCGGATGACGAGGTTTGCCCATGTTCCCGGTATCCATCAAAGGCGTACTGCAATCCCCCGAAGGCCTGGTCGTGCTGATGCTCAACGAACGGGACGAGTGGGAGCTGCCGGGTGGACGCATCGAGCTGGGTGAGACGGCGCCTCAATGCCTGGCGCGGGAAATTGCCGAGGAGCTGGCCGTCGAGGTGAGCGTGGGAGAACCGCTGGATTCGTATCTGTTCGAGGTCATCCCCGGCAAGCACGTCTTCATCGCCACTTACCGCTGCCAGTTGCAGGGGGGCTTCGTGCCGGCGATCAGTCATGAGCACAAGGAAATCGGCCTGTTCGAGCCGCAACGGTTGCCGGCGAATCTGCCGACGGGTTATCGCCAGTCGATCATCAAGGCCCTGGCGTCGTGAGGGCCGGCAGTGGGGCTGCCAGCCCGGGACACGGAATCGAGGGGCCGGATCGGATCATCGGGCCCGGGGGGTATCAGGCGTCGGGCGCCTGATCTTTCGGTGTATCGGCATCCTGTTGTGCCGTCACGTCGCCTTCGGTATCCGGGATCAGTGCCGCTTCTTCTGCTGTAGCTTTCTTGCGCTGGAGCTTTTCCTCTTTCTTCTGCTCCTTGGCCAGGTCTCTCTGACGTTTGGCGAAGGAATAATTGGGTTTGGCCATGGGCAATCCTCTGGGGTCGAAGGTGAGGTTGAGCGGCACATATTCTGCCCTGTATCGGGACCGAGCCGTTAGCTGGCTTTTTGCTGTTCCCATTTTGGCTGCACCGAGGGCCGCCATTGCGCCAGTGCATCGAGCAGGTTGTGTGGCGACTCGCTGACTTGCAGCATGTCGCGATGAGGGGGGCGGACGAAGCCTTCCTCGACGATATGATCGAGAAAGCCGGTGAGCTTGCTGTAGAAACCATTCACTTCCAGCAGCCCCAGCGGTTTGCCGTGGTAGCCGAGTTGGCCCCAGGTCCACACTTCGAACAGTTCTTCCAGCGTGCCCAGGCCACCGGGCAGCGCGATGAAGGCATCGCTGAGTTCGGCCATGCGGGCCTTGCGCGCATGCATGCCATCGACCACTTCCAGGCGGGTCAGGCCACTGTGGCCGATTTCCTTGTCCTTGAGGCTTTGCGGGATGATTCCGATGACTTCACCACCCGCCGCCAGGGCCGCATCGGCGACGATGCCCATCAGGCCGACGGCGCCGCCACCATAGACCAGCGTCAGCTTTCGTTCCGCCAAGGCTCGGCCCAGGGCCTGTGCCGCTTCGCGATAGGCCGGGTTGGCACCGGTGCTGGCACCGCAGAAAATACAAACAGAAGCTAAGGACATGCTTTACTCCAGAATCGATAACCGCTCCAGAGTAAAGCCTGGGCTGAAGATTGCGAAGGCTTAGATCTCGCGCCGGGGTTTTTCGTAGGTGCCACTGGCGCCACAAGCGTACGCGGCGAGCAGGCTGCATATCAGGCTGTTGAAATTCATGGTGGTCGCGCCTCGAAGGTGATGAGGCCGATCATAGAGCGGTGCAGTACGTATGGCCGGTTGATTGTATCCATCAGGCTGATAGCCTTAAGTTGTATACAATTTTTGACTCAGGTCATAGGAACTTGTCTGAAATTCAGGCAGTCTTCCCCGACGAGGGAATTTTTCTTAACCATGCCTTGGAGATTCACGATGTTTGCCAAACTTGTAGCAGTATCCCTGTTGACACTGGCTAGCAGCCAACTGATGGCAGCGGAGTGCAAGACCACCGTCGACTCGACCGACCAGATGTCCTTCAGCACCAAGGCCATCGAGATCGACAAGAGCTGCAAGACGTTCACCGTCGAATTGAAGCACACCGGTAAATTGCCGAAAAACGTCATGGGCCATAACTGGGTGCTGAGCAAAGATACCGACATGCAGCCGATTGCCACTGACGGCCTGAGCGCGGGTGTCGACAAGAACTACCTCAAGGATGGCGACGCTCGCATCATCGCCCACACCAAGCTCATTGGCGGTGGCGAGACCGATTCGGTCACCTTCGATGTCTCGAAACTCAAGGCGGACGAGAAATACGGCTTCTTCTGCTCGTTCCCGGGCCACATCTCGATGATGAAAGGCACCGTTACCCTGAAGTAATACCTTCAGGCACAAAAAAGCGCCCATGCAGGGCGCTTTTTTATGCCTGGCAATCGAGGAGCGAGCCTGCTCGCGATGACGCCAGATCAGGCTTCCGGCTGTCACGGGGCGTAGGGCAATACCCGCTTGTGCTCGGTCTTGCGATAGGTCTCGCAGATGATCCTGGCCGCTTCTTCCCGTATCGTCTTGCCATGCAGGAAGTCGTCGATCTCGCCATAGGTCACGCCATGGGCCGCTTCGTCGGGCTTGCCCGGGGAGAGGTCTTCCAGGTCGGCCGTGGGGACCTTTTCCACCAGCGATTCCGGCGCGCCGAAGTCACGGGCAATCGCCCGGACCTGGTTCTTCACCAGGCCGCTCAGCGGCGCCAGGTCGCAGGCACCGTCACCGAACTTGGTAAAGAACCCCATGACCGCTTCGGCCGCATGGTCGGTACCGATCACCAGGCCTTGCTCGGCGCCGGCGATGGTGTATTGCGCCACCATGCGCATCCGCGCCTTGGTATTGCCCAGCACGAAGTCCCGCGAGCCGGGCCCCTTGCCTTCGAACGCCAGGATTTCCTTGGCCAGGGCCTTGACCGCCGGGCCGATGTTGACGGTGTGGCGCTCGTCAGGCTCGATGAAGTCGACGCAGGCCTGCGCTTCATGCTCATCGAACTGGGTTTCGTACGGCAGGCGCACGGCAATGAACTTGTAGGCCGCGTTACCGGTTTTTTCCCGCAGTTCGCGCACGGCACGCTGGGCCAGCAAGCCGGCGGTCAACGAGTCGACCCCGCCGCTGATGCCCAGTACGAGGCTCTTGAGCCCGGAATTGACCAGGCAGTCCTGGATGAAGCTCACTCGCCGGGCGATCTCTGCCTTGAGGGCGGCGTCATCGGCGAACGGTGGCTGGACCTTGAGCTGTTCAGCAATCTCACGCTGTACGGCTTGCATGAATTCACTCCTTGCTTGATGTGTCAGAAAGGGCGGCAGGTACTTGGAAAACGTGTCGCATGTAGGCGACGAAATTCGGATCCTTGCAGTGGGTCTTGCCGGGCTCGTCTGAAATCTTGGCCACGGGTTGCCCGTCACAGCTGATCATTTTAAGCACGATGCTCATGGGCTCCACGCCTGGAATGTCACAGGTCAGGTTGGTGCCAATTCCGAAGCTCACATTGATGCGACCACGCAATGCGCGAAAAATCTCCAGGCACTTGGGCAATGTCAGGCTATCGGAGAACACCAGCGTCTTGCTCATGGGGTCGATACCGAGCTTGTGGTAATGGGCGATGGCTTTCTCGGCCCACAGTACCGGGTCGCCCGAGTCATGGCGCAGGCCATCGAACAGCTTGGCGAAGAACAGATCGAAGTCGTTCAGGAACGCGTCCATGGTAATGCAGTCCGTCAGCGCGATTCCCAGCAGGCCCCGGTATTCGCGGACCCAGCAATCGAGGGCGGCGATCTGGCTGTCGATCAGTCGCGGGCCGAGTTGCTGGTGGGCCATGATCCACTCGTGGGCCATGGTGCCCAGGGGTTTCATGTCCAGCTCCCGGGACAGGTGCACGTTGCTGGTGCCGACGAAGCGCCCGGGGAAATCATGCTTGAGCACGTTCACCACTTCTTCCTGGGTGCGGTAGGAAAACCGTCGACGGGTGCCGAAGTCGGCCACTTGCAGTTCGCACAGTTCGTCCGCGCTGGCGTTGGCGGCCAGCCAGTCGAACTTGCGATACAACTGCTCCCGGGCCTGTTCCAGGATGATTTCGCGGTAGCGATAGCGGTTGCGCACTTCGCTGACGATGGCCAGCAGCGGTACTTCGAACAGGATCACGTGCAGCCACGGCCCGCGCAGGCGGATGAACAGCTCGCCATTTTCGATGCCGGTGTGCACGTAGCGCAGATTGAAGCGGAACAGCCCGAGGAAACGCAGGAAGTCCGGCTTGAGGAAGCTGATGCGCTCCAGGAAACTCAACTGGTCGGCGCTCAGGCTCAACTCGGCCAGCCGTTCGATCTGGAAGCGGATCTCCGCCAGATACGGGCGCAGGTCTTCACTGTTGCGGCAACGGAACTCCCATTCGACTTCAACGTTGGGGTAGTTGTGCAGTACCGCCTGCATCATCGTCAGTTTGTAGAAGTCGGTGTCGAGCAGGTTCTGCACGATGCGATCGGCAAATACGCTCTCGCTCATAGGGTTCTCCAGACAGGTCACTGCGGCGGGCAGCGGTTTGGGATGAGTGGGTTAGTGGCGCATAACCTGGGTGGGTATTGCCAGAGATTTTTGGTCACCGATTTTTCTGTGGCAAAGGTCTCTCTACTGTGGCAGGGGAATTTATCCCCGCTGGGCGCCTGGCGCCCCATCAATTATTGGGCCTGCTGCGCAGTCCGGCGGGAATAAGTCCCCTCGCCACGGGGGCAAGCCAATGGCTATTGCGGCGTACCCGGATTGCCGAGCTGCTCCAGCATCCATTCCACGAAATACTTCACCTTGGGCACTTCCGCCGAGTGTTCGGGGTAGGCCAGGTAGTAGGCGCTGGTGCTGGGCATGGCATGTTCCCAGGGGATGACCAGCTTGCCGTCGGCCAGTTCTTCTTCCACCAGGAAACGCGGCAGCAGGGCTACGCCGCAACCAACCTGGGCCGCGCGGATGCACATATAGAAGGTTTCGAAGCGCGGGCCGTGGTAGCTGTGTTCGGTGTGGTAGCCCTGGCTGTCGAACCAGTCGTGCCAGGCCTGGGGCCGCGAGGCATTCTGCAGCAAGACCAGGTCCGCCAGTTGTGTCGGGTCGGTGAAGGGTTTCTCCGGAAGGCTGGACGGTGCGCAGACCGGCACCAGCTCCTCGTCGAACAGCCGCAGGGATTCGGTACCGGGCCGCGAGCCCTGGCCGAAATAGAATGCCAGGTCGCTGCGCCCCTGCAGCAGGTCATCGGCCTCCTGTTCGCTGCAGACGTCCAGATGAATCTTCGGATGCCGCAGGCGCCAGCCCTTGAGCCGTGGGACCAGCCAGCGGGCGCCGAAGGTCGGAGGGGCCGAGACCCTGAGCACCTCGGTATCGCCGCCGTAGGAGCGCAGGTAATGGGTGGACATCTCCACCTGGGAAAGGATCTTGCGTACCTCCCCCAGGTACAGGTCGCCCGCCGGCGTCAGTTGCAGGCGGCGGCGCACGCGGCGAAACAGCAGGTGCTGCAGCAACTCCTCGAGTTGCGCGACCTGTTTGCTGACGGCGCTCTGGGTCAGGTGGAGTTCTTCGGCGGCCCGGGTGAAACTCAGGTGGCGAGTCACTGCTTCGAAGCACTGCAGCGCCGTGATCGACGGCAAATAGCGTTTGTTGAGCATGATGAGGCCTTGTTTCCTGTCGCTCGGTATGTCCCGTGACGGGCAGCATGAATAAACGGAATGATATCTCGCTTAAAGGTCGTTTGTTGGCAAGTCTCGGGCCAGCTACAACTACAGGTCTGTTCAGTCGGAAATCCGGCTGCCAATCCTTTGTCTTTCGCTTGAGGAATTAATCATGGTTGCTGCATTGCTCGATCGTCTGGGCGTCGCCCTGGCCCTGTACCAGAACGGCACGCAGGCGGTGCATTCGCCCATCGACGGCAGTCGCATCGGCGCCGTGAATTGGGAAGGCGCCGCCGAAGTCGAGCAGCAGGTCAGCCGCGCCCAGCATGCCTTCGACCTGTGGCGCCAGGTGCCCGCCCCGCGTCGTGGCGAACTGGTGCGTCAGTTCGGCGACCTGTTGCGTGAGTACAAGGCCGATCTCGGCGAACTGGTGTCCTGGGAAGCCGGCAAGATCACCCAGGAAGGCCTGGGCGAAGTGCAGGAGATGATCGACATCTGCGACTTCGCCGTCGGCCTGTCCCGGCAGTTGTATGGCCTGACCATCGCTTCCGAGCGTCCGGGCCACCACATGCGCGAGACCTGGCATCCACTGGGCGTGGTCGGCGTCATCAGCGCCTTCAACTTTCCTGTGGCCGTCTGGGCCTGGAACACCACGCTGGCGCTGGTCTGCGGCAACCCGGTGATCTGGAAGCCTTCGGAAAAGACCCCGCTCACCGCCCTGGCTTGCCAGGCGCTGTTCGAGCGCGTGCTGAAGAACTTCAGCGATGCGCCACCCTACCTGAGCCAGGTGATCATCGGCGGCCGCGATGCCGGTGAAGCACTGGTGGACGATCCTCGCGTGGCGCTGATCAGCGCCACCGGCAGCACCCGCATGGGCCGGGAAGTGGCGCCAAAAGTCGCGGCGCGTTTCGCCCGCAGCATCCTGGAACTGGGCGGTAACAACGCCATGATCCTCGCCCCGAGCGCCGACCTGGACATGGCGGTACGTGCGATCCTGTTCAGCGCTGTCGGCACCGCCGGCCAGCGGTGCACGACTCTGCGCCGGCTGATCGCCCACGAATCGGTGAAAGAGGAAATCGTCACCCGCCTCAAGGCCGCCTATTCGAAGGTCCGCATCGGCCATCCGCTGGAAGGCAACCTCGTGGGGCCGCTGATCGACAAGCAAAGCTTCGACAACATGCAGGATGCACTGGAACAGGCGTTGAGCGAGGGAGGCCGGGTGTTTGGCGGCGAGCGCCAGCTCGAAGACCAGTTCCCGGATGCCTACTACGTGTCTCCGGCCATCGTCGAGATGCCGGAACAGAGCGATGTGGTTCGCCACGAGACCTTCGCGCCGATCCTGTACGTGGTCGGCTACAAGGACTTCGCCGAGGCACTGCACCTGAACAATGCCGTGCCCCAGGGCCTGTCGTCCTGCATTTTCACCACCGATGTGCGTGAAGCCGAGCAGTTCATGTCGGCCGTGGGCAGCGACTGCGGCATCGCCAACGTCAACATCGGCCCGAGCGGTGCGGAAATCGGCGGGGCCTTCGGCGGCGAGAAAGAGACCGGCGGTGGCCGCGAATCCGGTTCCGACGCCTGGCGTGCCTATATGCGCCGCCAGACCAATACGGTGAACTACTCGCTGGAGTTGCCCCTGGCGCAGGGGATCACTTTCGACTGAGGTCGCCTGGGCCGGATCTTCGATTCGTGAAGGTCCCTCGTGGGAGCGAGCTTGCTGGCGATGACGGCGGCACATTCAACAGGGGAATGACTGGGGAATCGCTATCGCGAGCAAGCTCGCTCCCACACTGAATAGTGTGATGGTTGGGTTTCATTTCCGGAGTCTGGCAATGCCGTTACGCGAAGAATGTCTATGGGAAAAACTGACGCCGCAAAGACCTGAGCACCCCTCGCTCACTGGCGAAATCAGCGCCGACGTCTGTGTCATCGGTGCAGGTTTCACGGGGTTGTCGGCGGCGGTGCATTTGCTGGAGCAGGGCAAGCGCGTCGCGGTGCTGGAAGCCCACCGGGCCGGGCAGGGCGGTTCGGGGCGCAACGTCGGGCTGGTGAATGCCGGCCTGTGGATCCCGCCGGACGATATCGAAGCCGGGTTCGGCGAAGCGGTGGGCAGCCAGCTCAACCGCATGCTGGGGGCGGCGCCGGCCCTGGTGTTCAGTCTTGTCGACAAATATGGCATCGATTGCCAATTGCGCCGTGAAGGCACCTTGCACATGGCCCATAACGCCCGGGGCGAGGCTGACCTGCGTAGTCGCGAGGCGCAATGGAAGCGTCGTGGCGCCCCGGTGCAATTGCTTACCGGCGAGGCCTGTGTGCAAGCCACCGGTACTTCCAGGATCGCCGCGGCACTGCTCGACCGCCGCGCCGGCACACTCAATCCGATGGCCTACACCAGCGGATTGGCCAAGGCCGCCACGGACCTGGGCGGCCGGCTGTTCGACCATTCGCCGGTGACACGCCTGGAACGCCAGGGCCAGCGCTGGTCGGTGCAGACCGCCCAGGGCTGCGTCCTGGCCGAGCAGGTGGTGATCGCCTCCAACGCCTACACCGAGGGCGACTGGACTGCGCTGCGGCGCAATTTCTTCCCCGGTTATTACTACCAGGTCGCTTCTGTTCCACTGGCTGACGAGGCGGCTGCTCGCATATTGCCGGGCGGCCAGGGGTCTTGGGATACCCGCCAGGTGTTGAGCAGTATTCGCCGGGACAAGGACGGTCGCCTGCTGCTGGGCAGCCTGGGTAATGGCAATCGCAAGCCTGCCTGGTTTCTCAAGGCCTGGGCCGACCGGGTCCAGCAATATTATTTCCCTTACCTCAAGTCGGTGGAGTGGGAGTGCACCTGGACCGGCTGCATAGCCTTCACGCCTGACCACCTGATGCGTCTGTTCGAGCCGGCTCCCGGCCTCGTGGCTGTCACCGGTTACAACGGTCGGGGCGTGACCACCGGTACGGTGGTGGGCAAAGCCTTCGCCGACTACCTGTGCCACGGCGATGCGAAGGCACTGCCGATTCCGTTCGCACCCATGCAGCCGGTGACTGGCGCAGGCTTGCGCAGTTGCCTGTACGAGGCGGGATTCTCCCTGTATCACGCGGGCCAGTGCCTGCGGATCGTCATTTGAGTGTTGAAAAGTGTTGCACAGACCGGCGTTTTCCGGCGCAGGGTCTAGCCTGTTATGGTGCGGGTTGTAGCAAACGCGCACCGGTAGTGTGCAGTTCGGTGACGCAGGTTGTTACAGGCAGGTTGCACGTCGTTTCGCGCACTGGTTGCAATGATGGCTCAGGGAGGGTTGTACTCATTTGAATCGAAGGTTGCACCTTGTGCGGTTTAGACGGTTGCACGCCCTGTGAAAAAGGGCCCGAAACAGTCGAAATAACAATAAAGCAGCGACTTTTTGAAGAATAAAAAACCGATGGCACGGCCCTTGCTCAGAGCTTCTATGTGAAGTCGCAGTGCCAACTAAAAAAACCTTGGAGCACCACCTCATGTCCCAGACGTTTTACAAGAAAGGCTTTCTGGCCCTCGCAGTCGCTACTGCGATGGGTGTTTCTGCGTTTGCTCAGGCCGACATCAAGATCGGCGTAGCGGGTCCCATGACTGGCGCCAACGCCGCATTTGGCGAGCAATACATGAAAGGGGCTCAGGCAGCGGCGGACGAGATCAACGCCAAGGGCGGCGTGAACGGCGAGAAGATCGTGCTGGTGGCCGGTGACGATGCGTGCGAACCGAAGCAGGCCGTGGCCGTGGCCAACCGCCTGGTAGACCAGGAGAAAGTCGCCGGCGTGGTCGGTCACTTCTGCTCTTCGTCCACCATCCCGGCCTCCGAGGTCTACGATGAAGCCGGCGTCATCGCCATCACCCCGGGTTCCACCAACCCGCAGGTCACCGAGCGGGGCCTGAGCGCGATGTTCCGCATGTGCGGTCGTGACGACCAGCAGGGTATCGTGGCCGGTGACTACATCGTCGACGTGCTCAAGGGCAAGAAAGTCGTTGTCCTGCACGACAAGGACACCTATGGCCAAGGCCTGGCGGATGCCACCAAGGCCCAGCTGGCCAAGCGTGGCGTGACCCCGGTGCTGTACGAAGGCCTGACCCGCGGCGAAAAAGATTTCAGCGCCGTGGTTACCAAGATCCGCTCGGCCGGTGCCGACGTGGTCTACTTCGGCGGCCTGCACCCGGAAGCCGGTCCACTGGTTCGCCAACTGCGCGAACAAGGCCTCAAGGACGTGAAATTCATGTCCGACGACGGCATCGTGACCGACGAACTGGTCACCACCGCTGGCGGCGCGCAATACGTCGACGGCGTCTACATGACCTTCGGTGCCGACCCGCGCCTGCTGCCGGACAGCAAGGCCGTGGTGGATGCGTTCCGTGCCAAGGGCACGGAACCTGAGGGCTACACCCTGTACGCCTATGCTTCGGTCCAGACCCTGGCTGCCGGCTTCAACGGTGCCAAGTCCAACAAGGGCGAAGATGCGTCCAAGTGGCTCAAGGCCAATCCGGTCCAGACCGTGATGGGCAAGAAGGAGTGGGACAGCAAGGGCGACCTGAAAGTCTCCGACTACGTGGTCTACCAGTGGGACAAGAACGGCAAGTATCACCAGTTGGAAAAACAGAAGTAAGGACTCAAGCGGCCGTCCAGGCTTCCTTGGGAACGGGTTCGTCCCGGTTCCCAAGGCGCTCGCCGGTCGCGCCTGACATCGCTCCGACGTAAATCTGTATTTTCCTTAGAAGAACCGCACGCCCCAAGGGTGTGCAGGTTCTCACTGCGTGAGATTGCGTTATGGATGGTATTTTC
Source organism: Pseudomonas sp. NFACC43 (assembly GCF_900119645.1). Taxonomy (NCBI): domain Bacteria; kingdom Pseudomonadati; phylum Pseudomonadota; class Gammaproteobacteria; order Pseudomonadales; family Pseudomonadaceae; genus Pseudomonas; species Pseudomonas sp. NFACC43. The sequence goes on along the minus strand of NZ_FPKK01000009.1, from coordinate 120,088 downwards.
CTGCAGCAACTGATCAACGGCCTGACCCTCGGGTCGGTCTATGGTCTGATCGCCATCGGCTACACAATGGTCTATGGCATCATCGGCATGATCAACTTCGCCCACGGCGAGGTTTACATGATTTCCGCTTACCTCGCGGCAATCAGTCTGGCTCTGCTGGCTTACTTCGGTATCGAATCCTTCCCGCTAATGATCCTTGGCACTCTCGTGTTCACGATCGTGGTCACCGGGGTATACGGCTGGGTCATCGAACGCGTCGCCTACAAACCCCTGCGCAACTCCACCCGGCTGGCACCGTTGATCAGTGCCATCGGTATTTCGCTGATCCTGCAGAACTATGCACAGATCAGCCAGGGCGCCCGCCAACAGGGCGTGCCAACACTGCTCGAAGGCGCCATGCGCGTGGATATCGGCACCGGCTTCGTCCAGCTCACCTACACCAAGATCTTCATCCTGGTGGCGGCTTTCGCCGGGATGGCCTTGCTGACCTACATCATCAAGTACACCAAGCTCGGCCGCATGTGCCGCGCCACCCAGCAAGACCGCAAGATGGCCTCCATCCTGGGGATCAATACCGACCGGGTGATTTCCTACGTGTTCATCATCGGTGCAGCCATGGCGGCCCTGGCCGGCGTGCTGATCACCATGAACTACGGCACGTTCGACTTCTATGCCGGCTTCATCATCGGCATCAAGGCGTTCACTGCGGCGGTACTCGGCGGCATCGGCTCCCTGCCTGGGGCCATGCTCGGCGGCATCATCCTCGGGATCTCCGAGTCGCTGTTCTCCGGTCTGATCAACTCCGACTACAAAGACGTGTTCAGTTTCTCGCTGCTGGTGCTGATTCTGATTTTCCGTCCCCAAGGCCTGTTGGGTCGCCCACTCGTGGCGAAGGTATAAGTATGTCTGCTGCCAATAAACCGCTTGATATCAAACAGAGCGTCATCGACGCGATCCTGGCCGGCCTGATCTCGCTGATCGTGTTCGGGCCGATTGTCGGCGTGGTGCTCGATGGCTACAGCTTCAACTTGCAGCCGGCCCGCGTCGGCTGGCTGGTGGCCGTGGTGATGGCCGGGCGTTTCGCCCTGAGCCTGTTCCTGCAGACCCCCCGGGGGCTGAAGATCCTCCAGGGTTTCGAGACCACGGGTTCCGGCGTGCATGTGCTGCCGCCGGACTACAAGTCACGCCTGCGCTGGATCATCCCCGCGCTGATCGTGATCGCCATCGTGTTCCCGTTCTTCGCCAACAAATACGTGCTTACCGTGGTCATCCTCGGGTTGATCTACGTCTTGCTGGGACTGGGACTGAACATCGTGGTCGGCCTGGCCGGCTTGCTCGACCTGGGCTACGTGGCGTTCTACGCCATCGGCGCCTATGGCCTGGCGCTGGGCTATCAGTACCTGGGGCTGGGTTTCTGGACGGTGCTGCCGCTGGCGGCCATCGCGGCGGCGTTGGCCGGATGCATATTGGGGTTCCCGGTGTTGCGAATGCACGGTGACTACCTGGCCATCGTGACCCTGGGCTTCGGCGAGATCATCCGTCTGGTGCTGAACAACTGGCTGTCCTTCACCGGCGGCCCGAACGGCATGCCGGTCCCGTCGCCGACCTTCCTCGGCCTGGAGTTCGGCCGCAGGGCGAAGGAGGGAGGGGTGCCCTTCCATGAGTTCTTCGGCATCGACTACAACCCCAACCTGAAATTCCTGTTCATCTACATCGTGCTGTTCATCACCGTGCTGCTGGTGCTCTACATCAAGCATCGCCTGACCCGCATGCCGGTCGGCCGGGCCTGGGAAGCGCTGCGCGAGGACGAGATCGCCTGTCGTTCCATGGGGTTGAACCACGTGCTGGTCAAGCTCTCGGCGTTCACCATTGGCGCTTCCACGGCCGGCCTGGCCGGGGTGTTCTTCGCCAGCTACCAGGGCTTCGTCAACCCATCTTCGTTCACCTTCTTCGAGTCGGCGCTGATCCTGGCGATCGTGGTCCTGGGGGGCATGGGCTCGACCGTCGGCGTGGTGATCGCCGCGTTCGTGCTCACTGTGGCACCGGAGCTGCTGCGCAGCTTCTCCGAATACCGCGTGCTGCTGTTCGGAGTGCTGATGGTGTTGATGATGATCTGGCGGCCTCGTGGCCTGATTCGCATCAGTCGTACCGGTGTGACGCCGCGTAAAGGAGTAGCGCCATGAGTGAAGTCGTACTCCAGGTTGAAAACCTGATGATGCAGTTCGGTGGGATCAAGGCCCTCAGCGACGTCAGCCTGCAAGTCAAGCGTAACTCGATCTTCGCCCTGATCGGCCCCAACGGTGCGGGCAAGACCACGGTGTTCAACTGCCTGACCGGTTTCTACAAGGCTTCTGGCGGCAAGATCGAACTCAATGTGCGCGGCGAACATACCAACGTCATCAAGCTGCTGGGCGAACCGTTCCGTCCTACCGATTTCGTGTCGCCGAAAGCCTTCGCCAGCCGGCTGTATTACAAGATGTTCGGCGGCACCCACCTGGTGAACCGTGCCGGCCTGGCCCGTACTTTCCAGAACATTCGCCTGTTCAAGGAAATGTCGGTGCTGGAAAACCTGTTGGTGGCCCAGCACATGTGGGTCAACCGCAGCCTGGTGGCTGGTGTTCTCAATACCAAGGGCTACCGCAAGGCGGAAAGCGATGCCCTGGATCACGCGTTCTACTGGCTGGAAGTGGTGGACCTGGTGGATTGCGCCAACCGCCTGGCCGGCGAGCTTTCCTACGGCCAGCAACGGCGTCTGGAAATCGCCCGGGCCATGTGTACCCGTCCGAAGATCATCTGCCTGGACGAACCGGCCGCCGGCCTCAACCCTCAGGAAACCGAAGCGCTGAGCGCGATGATCCGGCTGCTGCGCGACGAGCACGATCTGACCGTGGTGCTGATCGAACACGACATGGGCATGGTAATGAGCATTTCCGACCACATCGTGGTGCTGGACCACGGCAACGTCATCGCCGAGGGCGGCCCCGAGGCGATCCGCAACGATCCGAAAGTGATCGCGGCCTACCTGGGTGCCGATGAAGAGGAGCTGGTATGAGTGGACCTATCCTCGAGCTCAAGGAGCTGGACGTTTTCTACGGACCGATCCAGGCCCTGAAGAAAGTCTCGCTGCACATTGGCGAAGGCGAGACCGTGAGCCTGATCGGCTCCAACGGCGCCGGCAAGTCCACACTGCTGATGTCGATCTTCGGCCAGCCGCGGGCGGCGAGTGGGCAGATCGTTTACCGGGGCGTGGACATCACGCACAAGTCGTCCCACTACATCGCCTCCAACGGCATCGCCCAGTCGCCGGAAGGGCGGCGGGTGTTCCCCGACATGACCGTCGAGGAAAACCTGCTGATGGGCACCATTCCCATCGGTGACAAGTTCGCCAGTGAAGACATGCAGCGCATGTTCGAGCTGTTTCCCCGGCTCAAGGAGCGGCGCAACCAGCGGGCCATGACCATGTCTGGTGGCGAGCAGCAAATGCTCGCCATTGCCCGGGCGTTGATGAGCCGACCGAAGTTGCTGCTGCTCGATGAGCCGAGCCTGGGGTTGGCGCCGATCGTGGTGAAGCAGATCTTCGCCACCCTGCGTGAACTGGCGTCCACCGGCATGACCATCTTCCTGGTGGAGCAGAACGCCAACCACGCGCTGAGGCTGTCGGATCGGGCCTATGTCATGGTCAACGGCGAAATCCGCATGACCGGCACCGGCAAGGAATTGCTCGCCAACGAGGAAGTGCGCAACGCCTACCTGGGCGGGCATTGAGGCTGCTGTTGCTGTAACAGGAACCGGCGAGTGATCGCCGGTTTTTTTATCCCTTCACAATGCACCCATCCTTGCTCGCGATGACGGCGGCACATTCAATACAGAAATGACAGGTAGACCGCTATCGCGAGCAAGCTCGCTCCCACGGGGTTTTGGGCCATGGCGGGAATTGTGGACAACAATCCTGAAGGCTTGCCAAACCGCGACATAAAGTCGCCGCAAACAGTTGTTTTGTCACGGTTTTGACTTGTCCCCGTTTGCTGTGGAACTGGCTGTGGGTAACGTGGGAGTAGCTGTCTGAAAGCCTTTGTTTACGTGGCTTGCAGACGTGTGATTGTTTTTTGATCAGGGATTTTTTGCTTAGAGTCATTGGCTATTGTCAACACTTTTGTAGCCTCGCAAAGCGTTCGGAAAATCGGTGGGCAAGCCTGTGGATAACTCTGTGATTAAACACTGGAAAGACTGCGCTGAGGGCCGTCGTTACTGGCTTCGAGCCATCGCCTAGCCTTGTGCCTGCTCATAGCAGATAACCTGATGTGCACAACCTGCGTCGCAGGGTCAAGGGAAAAAATTTTCCAGATGTCCCGCAAAGCCTTATGCACAGCGGCCTGCAGCGTTTGTACTTGCCCCCGATTACTGTGGACGTGCCTGTGGATAAGGTGCGGGCAATCTGCTGCATCGCTTGTCCTGCAAGGCTTGTAGCCGATTGGTTGTTTTTTGAGCAGTGCGCCGAGGAAGAACATGAGCGGCGTTCAGTTGCCGCTCCTCATCAGGCCGGGCATCCTATGGACCCATTTCATCCATTGGCCTTAGCAAGGAGAACACGATGTCCAACACCCTGTTTATCACCGGCGCCACGTCCGGTTTTGGTGAAGCCTGTGCCCGTCGTTTCGCCGAGGCCGGCTGGAAACTGGTGCTGACCGGTCGTCGTGAAGAGCGCCTCAATGCCCTGTGTGCCGAATTGTCGAAGCAGACCGAAGTGCATGGCCTGGTGCTGGATGTGCGTGACCGCAAGGCCATGGAGGAAGCCATCGCCAATCTTCCCCCGTCCTTCGCCACCCTGCGAGGGCTGATCAACAACGCCGGCCTGGCCCTGGGCGTCGACCCGGCGCCCAAGTGCGACCTCGATGATTGGGACACGATGGTCGATACCAATGTGAAGGGCCTGATCTACAGCACTCGCCTGCTGTTGCCGCGCCTGATCGCCCACGGTCGTGGCGCGGGGATCATCAACCTGGGCTCCATCGCCGGTAACTATCCATACCCGGGCAGTCACGTGTATGGCGCGAGCAAGGCGTTCGTCAAACAGTTCTCGCTGAACCTGCGCTGCGATCTGCAAGGCACCGGTGTGCGAGTGAGTAATATCGAGCCAGGCCTGTGTGAAAGCGAGTTTTCCCTGGTGCGCTTCGGTGGCGATCAGGAGCGTTACAACGCGACTTACGCCGGCGCCGAGCCGATCCAGCCACAGGACATCGCGCAAACCATCTTCTGGGTGCTCAATGTCCCGGCGCACATCAACATCAACAGCCTGGAGCTGATGCCGGTGAGCCAGACCTGGGCCGGATTCGCCATCGAGCGAAACAAGGCGTAGCGGGAGATTCTGTGGCGAGGGGGTATCCCCGTAGCTGAGCGTAGTTCCCCTAGGCTATGTACGAAATTGTTTGGAACTTGGTTATGCGGCGTTAAAAACCGGCTCGGAATGCTCATTGACAGCCAGTCAACTCCGCTTCCTCGCCGGTTTTTGCCTTGCCCAACCTGCGTTTAAAGCAATTTCGTGCAGAGCCTAAGACCTGAGCCTGCGATCTATCTTTTTCAGGGCTGCTGCGCAGCCCTGCGAGCGGTGCGACGTTTCGCTAGATCCCTCGCCACAGAGGCGCTATGCCAGGTACTCGGCAAGTCCGCGATAGCAGGTCAGCAGGTGATACGGCGTGGTGGAGGGCATGTCCCGACGGCTGACGACGCCGTCGGCATCCAGGCATTCGTTCCAGCCTCTGTTATGCAGGAAATGTTGCTGCAACGCCTGCAACTGACGCAGCAAAGCCCCCTGGTTCCCCGGGCGTAACGTGAGTGCCCGCAGGTATTCGGCCTGGGCCCAGATGCGTTGGGTCGCGTCCCGTGGCGTCGCTTGCGGTTGCGGGTCGAGCATGGCGCACACCGCCCCGGATTTCATGTCCACGCCCTGTCGTTCGCTCTGATCGAAGCTGTGCTCCAGGGCCGTGTGCAACGTGCCGCCACGCAACAAGGGCGACGAGGCCAGCAGGTAATACCATTCGAACTGGTGGCCCGGCTCGTACCAGTTATCCACAGCCCCGAGGGGCTTCTCCATCATGACGCGCTGCTGCGGGTCAATGAAACGCTCGGACATCCCATCACACAACGCCAGCAATGCCTGTCGGACAGTGGCGTCGTCACGCACAGAAAGCACGGCGAGGAACGCTTCGGCCAGATGCATCAGGGGGTTCTGCAGGGGGCCTGTTCCGAGCTCGGACCAGTCGCGCCCGAGGCTGGCCTCATAGAGCCCGTCGTGGCTGGCGAAGCGCTGGGCGATGACTTGCAGGGCGGCGTTGAGTACCGACTCCACCAGCGGCTCGCCAACCTTGGCCCAGTAATGGGCACAGGCGAAAAGGATGAAGGCGTGGGTGTAGAGGTCCTTGGTTGAATCCAGCGGCGCGCCTTGCGGGTCGATGCTGTAGAACCAGCCGCCGTGTTCGGCATCGTGGAAGTGCCGCTGCAACGAGCGAAACAGTGCAGAGGCACGTTCTGCGGCGCCTGGCACCTCGCCCATCAGACTGGAGAACACATACAACTGTCGCGCACAGGCCATGGCGCGGTAGCGCTGGGGTGGCAGCGGCGCATGTCCGGCATCCAGGGCTTCATAGGGCAGTGCCAGATCGGCGTTCCAACCCGGGCCTTGCCACATCGGCACGATCACGTCGTGAAAATGCTGACGCACTGTTGCGAACAGGGCGATCAATTCAGGCTGGGGAGCGGGGCGGGAAGCATCAGGCATCGGTGGAGGTCGTCACGGCTGGGGGCGATTGCGCGACATGGTAGCAGAGTGACCGACTCCAGAGAGATGGCGCCTGCAAGTCCGTCATCGCGAGCAAGCGCGCGATGACGGCCTGGCAGGCGCTAAAGAATCAGCCCGCCAGCAACCAAACCCCAGTCGCCGCCGAAGCTGCCCCGGCCAATCGAATCAACGGCGCCGCTGCCCGAGGCAACACCCGCACCAGCGCGAAACCTGCGCCATGCAGCGCCGCCGTGGCTGCGACAAAGCCTGTCGCATAAGCCCACGGGGTCGACATGTCCGGCAATTCCAAGCCATGGGCGATGCCATGGAACAGCGCAAACAGGGCGGTTGCACCGACCGCCAGGCCCAGCGGCGGACGCACCGCCAGTGCCACGGCCAGGCCCAGGGCGAGCACCGAGGCGGCGATGCCGCTTTCCAGCGCCGGCAGGTCCAGGCCTTCAAAGCCCAGCAGGCCGCCAAGCAGCATCGTACCGACGAAGGTGCATGGCAATGCCCAGCGCGCGGCGCCTTGTTGTTGCGCAGCCCACAAACCGACCGCCAGCATCGCCAGCAAATGGTCGAGCCCGCCGATGGGATGGCCGAGGCCGGCGGTCAGGCCATTGTCGCCGTGGCCGGGGTGGGCGAATGCCAGGGCCGGAGTCAGCAGCAGGGCCAGGGCGCCAAAGAGGCGTTTGAGTGTCATGGATAAGCTTCCTTGTTGATTGTGGAAAAGGCGGGAGTTCCGGCTGTCAGGCGGCTGTCAGCAGGCCCTGGCGCTCGATGAAGGCGATGATTTCGTCCAGGCCCTGGCCGGTTTTCTGGTTGCTGAAGACGAAGGGCTTGCCGTTGCGCATCCGCCGGGTGTCGCTGTCCATCATTTCCAGGGATGCCCCCACCAGCGGTGCCAGGTCGATCTTGTTGATCACCAGCAAATCGGATTTGCAGATGCCCGGCCCGCCCTTGCGCGGCAGTTTGTCGCCAGCCGATACGTCGATCACATAGAGGGTCAGGTCCGACAGCTCCGGGCTGAAGGTGGCCGAGAGGTTGTCGCCGCCGGACTCCACCAGGATCAGGTCCAGCCCGGGGAAGCGTCGGTTCAGCTGGTCCACCGCTTCCAGGTTGATCGACGCATCCTCGCGGATGGCGGTATGGGGGCAACCGCCGGTCTCCACGCCAATGATTCGCTCCGGCGCCAGGGCCTGGTTGCGCACCAGGAAATCGGCATCTTCGCGGGTGTAGATATCGTTGGTGACCACTGCCAGGTTGTAGCGTTCGCGCAGGGCCAGGCACAGGGCCAGGGTCAGCGCGGTTTTGCCGGAACCGACCGGGCCGCCGATACCGACGCGCAAAGGTTGTGTATTCATGTGGGTCTCCTAGGAACGGAACAGACGGCTGTACTGGCGCTCATGGGCCATGCACGCCAGGGACAGGCCAAACGCGGCGCTGCCGTAGTGCTCGGGGTCGATGTTCGATGCGTTGTGCTGGGCCTGTTGCAACAGCGGCAGCAGTTCGCTGGTCAGGCGCTGGGCCGCTTGCTGGCCCAGGGGCAGGGTTTTCATCAGCACCGCCAGCTGGTTTTCCAGCCAGCTCCATAGCCAGGCGGCGAGGGCATCCTGGGGGGTGATGTGCCAGGCGCGGGCCGCCAGGGCCCAGGCCAGTGCCAGGTGTGGCTCGGTGCATTGTTCGAAGAAACCCTGGGCCGCGACGTCGAGTTCCGGCAGGCCGCCCAGCAGTTGTTGCAGCGAATACCCCATCTGCCGGCTTTCCTGGTGCAGCTCGCGGGTTTCCCGGCTGGCGCGATGGGTTTCACAGTGTTGCCGCAGGACATCCCAATCGTCGGCCGCGGCGGCTGTGCAGTGTGCCAGTAGCAAGGGGGCCTCGAAGCGTGCCAGGTTCAGCAGCAATTGATCGCCGATCCAGCGACGCGCATCATCGGGATGCTTGATCCAGCCGTTGTCCACTGCCATTTCCAGGCCCTGGGAATAGCTGTAGCCGCCGATCGGCAATTGCGGGCTGGCCAGACGCAGCAGCGCCCAGGCCGGATTCATGGACGCACGCCGAACTGATGCAGGCGCGGCGCGTAATTGAAATCCTCGTCGCCGTGTCGCGAATGATGATGGCCGCCGCCGTAGGCGCCATGTTCGGGCTGGAACGGCGCTTCGATGGATTCGGCGCGGGCACCCAGTTGTTCGAGCATCGCCTTGAGCACGTAGTCGTCCAGCAGGCGCAGCCAGCCATCCCCCACTTGCAGGGCGACATGACGGTTGCCCAGGTGATAAGCCGCCCGGGTCAATTCGAAGGCGTTGGTGCAGGTGACATGCAGCAACTGTTCGGGGCGAGCGCACACCCGCACGACACGACCGTCCTCGGCCTGCAGGCATTCGCCGTCGTACAGCGGTGGCTGGCCCCGCTCCAAAAACAACCCCACATCTTCACCCTCGGCACTGAAACAGCGCAGGCGGCTTTTGCTGCGGGCGTCGAAAGTCAGGTGCAGCTCTGCATCCCAGCAGGATTGAATGTCGATTCTGCGATGAATCACCAGCATCGGAGTGCTTCCAGCAATGAACGGTGCGGTGTTTAGAGCAAGGGGCTTGCCAAGGGATGCCGGTGTAGGAAAAAGCAATGGGAATGGGCGGATGGCGCTTCAGTGAATGAAGGTGGGCGCATTGATTTGGTGCGCGATACTGGCGGGTGCACCATTTTGTGAAGTGGGGTGTGCCCGCAAAGGGAACGCTCAAGAGCGTCCGTCGGCAGTCACTCCGTGCTGCCCAGTCCGCGCCAGTGCTTGAGGCCGATGAAAATGAAGCGCAATTGCTGGGTGATCTTCACCTGGGGGGTGAGATGGTCAGGCAGGGCTTCGGCGGGAGGGTCGATGATATCGGGGAGGGTGGCGAACACGCTCTTGACGATGAGATCGGCCATCACGCTCAGCCCGGCAAGGTCCAGATGCTGGAGCTTGGGCATGAGCGCGAGGTCGGCGGCCAGGTCCGAGCTGATACCTTCGCGCAGTTGTGCGATGGCCTGGCGTACGGGCAGGGAGCCGCCGTACTGCTCGCGGGCAAGGAACAGGAACTGTGAACGGTTGGCTTGCACGACATCGAGAAAAATCCGCACCGAGGCATCGATGATGCCGCCCATGACGAACTCGTTATGGCGCACCAGACGGATGGTTTCGCGAAAGGTCTGGCCAACCTCGCTGACCAGCGCCAGGCCCAGTTGGTCCATGTCATCGAAGTGCCGGTAGAAGCCGGTGGGCACGATGCCCGCTGTCCTGGCGACTTCCCTCAGGCTCAGGCTGCCGAACCCACGGCCACACTCCATCAGATGACGGGCTGCGTCCATCAGGGCATTTCGAGTCTGTTGTTTCTGTTCGGCACGGGGCAGCATCGCAGGGCTGGCTTCTGATTCTGGGGAGCGATGCACTCTAGCAAATCGGCTTTGCCGGCGTCGAACGGTAGAAGGAAAGGGGCGGGAAACACGGGGTCTTGAAAGTCAAAAGCCCGATTGAAGGAATCGGGCTTTTTTCCGGGCCACCATGGGCTCAGCTCACTTGGTCACGACGATCGATGACGCGGTCGCCACCGTCTGCTGCGAAAAGCTGGCCTTGTGGGGTGCGATCAGAGCCACCTTCGACCAGGCCTTTCTCTTCCAGCCGGTCACGACCGCCTTCGGCCAGGGATTCGCCCAGCGGGGTACGGTCGGAACCACCTTCGGCCAGGGACTCGCCCAGTGGGGTACGGTCGGAACCACCTTCGGCCAGGGACTCGCCCAGTGGGGTGCGGTCGGAACCACCTTCGGCCAGGGACTCGCCCAGTGGGGTGCGGTCGGAACCACCTTCGGCCAGGGATTCGCCCAGTGGGGTGCGGTCGGAACCACCTTCGGCCAGGGATTCGCCCAGTGGGGTGCGGTCGGATCCACCTTCAGCTACCGTCTGGCTGTAGACAGAATGACTGTCCTTGACCTGTGGGGTGGCTTGCTCGGAGGCTGGCAGTGCAAAAGCAGTGGAAGCCAGCAGTGAAAGGGAAAGGCTCATCAGTAATTGGCGTTTCATGATCGTTGCTCCTTGGGAGGGCGATAAAGTGGGTACGGAGGCAATGCTACTCTCGATAAGTCGATATAAAAGTTCATAAACGCAATGGTAATAATCAACGGAATTGATTGTTCGGGCGGGAGGCTCTAGATCGCGGGTTTCCGAGGTGCGCTTTTGCACCGTGGTGGGTATTTTGTACTCACTGGTGCCACGCAAATGTGCGGGGGCGGTAACAGATGCCTGGCGGATCGGTCAGGTTTTCGCCCTTGGGCGTTAAACCTGTTGGGTGTTTCGCCAGTCTCACTATCAACGAACCGACGACAGGTTCGACTTTCAGGCGTCGCGGTCCGGGCGCCGGTCTTTCATCAGGAGCCTTGTGCATGACGCGCACTTCAAAAATCCTTGCCTGGAGCTTTGCCAGCCTCGTTGTGCTGCTGGCGGCGCTGGTGCTGGTCATAGCCTTTTTCGACTGGAACCGGATCAAGCCGGCACTCAATGCCAAGGTTTCCGAAGAGTTGCATCGCCCGTTCGCCATCAACGGCAACCTGGCCGTGCTCTGGCAACGCGAGCAACAGGAGGGTGGCTGGCGAGGGTGGGTGCCGTGGCCTCATGTGGTGGCCGAGGACCTGACCCTGGGCAATCCCGACTGGTCGAAAAGCCCGCAGATGGCCACGCTCGAGCGCGTGGAGCTGCGCATCTCGCCCTTGGCCTTGCTGGCCCGGCGCGTGGCGATCCCCCGTATCGACCTGACCGGTCCCAACGCCAATCTGCAACGCCTGGCGGACGGCCGTGCGAACTGGGCGTTCCAGTTCGATCCGAAAGACCCGGACGCCGAGCCGTCGAGCTGGACGGTGGACATTGGGGCCATCGGCTTCGACAAGGGGCATGTCACCCTGGACGACCAGACATTGAAAACCCGTCTCGACCTGGTGATCGAGCTGCTGGGCAAGCCTGTCCCGTTCAGCGATATCGTCGGTGAAAAGACCGCCAGCAAAGCCCGTGACCAGGGGGCACTGCCCCAGGACTACGCATTCGCCTTCAAGGTCGACGGGCAATATCACGGCCAGGGCCTCAGCGGTTCCGGCAAGGTCGGCGGCCTGCTGGCTCTGCAGGATGCGACACAGCCCTTCCCATTGCAGGCCCAGGCGAAGATCGCCGAGACCCGCATCGAGCTGGCCGGGACCCTCACCGACCCGAAGAACCTGGGTGCCCTGGACCTGCGCCTGAAACTGGCCGGCAGCAACCTGGCCCATCTTTACCCGCTGACGGGGGTAACGCTGCCCGATTCGCCGCCTTATGCCACCGACGGTCACCTGGTTGCCAAGCTCCATGAGCCGGCTGGTGCGTTGTTTCGCTATGAGGCGTTCAACGGCAGGATCGGCGACAGTGATATCCATGGCGACCTGGCCTATGCTGCCGGTGAGCCGCGCCCCAAGCTCAGTGGCGCGCTGGTGTCCGATCAGCTGCTGTTCAGCGACCTGGCCCCCCTGATCGGCGCAGACTCCAACACCGAACAGAAGGCCCGCGGCGCGGCCAGCAAACAACCTTCGGACAAGGTCTTGCCCGTGGAGGAGTTCCGTACCGAGCGTTGGAGCGCAATGGATGCCGACGTGGAGTTCACCGGTAAACGCATCGTCCACAGTGAGCAGTTGCCCTTCAACGATCTTTATACCCACCTGGTGCTCACCGATGGCCAGTTGAGCCTCGAGCCCCTGCGGTTCGGGGTAGCGGGTGGTCGGCTCGACGCGCAGATCCGCCTCAACGGCCATACCCAGCCTTTGGAGGGAAGGGCTCGGCTCACGGCTCGCGGTTTCAAGCTCAAGCAACTGTTTCCAGGGTTCGAGCCGATGAAAACCAGTTTCGGCGAGCTGAACGGCGATGCCGATATCGCCGGGCGAGGAAACTCGGTGGCTGCCTTGCTGGGCACGTCCAATGGCACGTTGAAAATGCTCATCAACGACGGTGCCATCAGTCGCGAATTGATGGAGTTGGCGGGATTGAACGTCGGCAACTACGTGGTGGGGAAAATCTTTGGCGACAAGGAGGTGAAGATCAACTGCGCGGCGGCGGATTTCGACATCAAGAGCGGCCTGGCGACCACCCGCCTGTTTGTCTTCGACACCGAAAACGCGATCATCTACGTCGATGGCACGGCGAACATGGCCACCGAACAACTGGACCTGACCGTCACGCCGGAGTCCAAGGGCTGGCGGCTGATTTCCCTGCGCTCGCCACTCTATGTCCGGGGCCCATTCGCCAAGCCGTCGGCGGGCGTCAAGGCCGTGCCGCTGATGCTGCGCGGAGCCGGCATGGTGGCGCTGGGAGTGATCGCCGCGCCAGCGGCCGGGTTGCTGGCGCTGGTGGCGCCCAGCGGCGGCGAACCTAACCAGTGCGCACCGTTGCTGGAGCAGATGAAGGCCGGCAAGGCACCGGTCACGGTCAAGCCTACCCGTTGAACGCCGGGCTCATGGGCCGGCTCAGGGCCCGGATCGCGAGCAGGCTCGCCCCTTCATCTGGCCGGTGCCCGGGGGAGCGAGCCTGTCCACGTCAGCGGGATTACAGATCGGCCAGAATATCGGCCATGTCATCGGCGTGTTCTTCTTCCTGGGCCAGGATGTCCTCGAAAATACGCCGGGTGGTCGGGTCTTTCTCACCGATGTACTGGATGATTTCCCGGTAGCTGTCGATGGCGATGCGCTCGGCCACTAGGTCTTCATAGACCATTTCCTTGAGCGTATTGCCCGCGACGTACTGGGCGTGGGAATTGCGGGTCAGCAGGTCAGGGTTGAACTCCGGCTCGCCACCCAGCTGGACGATGCGTTCGGCCAGTTTGTCGGCGTGTTCGGCTTCCTGGTTCGCGTGCTCGAGGAACTCGCTGGCGGCCACGCTGGCCTTGAGGCCGGTGGCCATGAAGTAGTGGCGCTTGTAGCGCAGCACGCACACCAGCTCGGTGGCCAGCGCTTCGTTGAGCAGGCGCACGACTTCCTGTCGATCGGCGTTGTAGCCCTCGGTCACTGCGCCGTTCTGCACGTTTTGGCGCGCCCGCTCGCGCAGGGTGGTTACATCGGTCAAGTGCATGTCGCTCATCTCGTTCTCCTGGAGGCTGATCCGGTTGTATGTCGCGCTCTGTCGGCGTGATCATTTCTGGGCGTTGTACGAACGATGCCTGTCGCCGCTCGGCGACTTTTCGTACAACGCCTATGGTGGGAGTCATGAGCGAAAGGAAAAGTTTTATGAAACTGTCCGAGCGACCGGCAAGTGCTGCGAGCCGGACAGGCGTACCTCCTCCTCCAGCCATTTGAAGAACGCACGCACCGGTGGATGGCGTTCGCGACCCGGTACGCACAGGGCGCTGTAACCGGCGCCATCGACCTGGACCTGCGGGCGGTAGCCCACCAGCAGGCCGCTGGCGACGCTTTCGGACACCAGGATGTTGCTTGCCAGCACCAGGCCTTGCCCGGCGATCGCCGCTTGCAAGGCGTAGTGCTCCTCGTCGTATTCGCGTATGCAGGGCTGCCGGGTGAGCCAGTTTTCCCCGGCCTGGGCGCACCAGGCATCCCAGCCATGGGCGTACAGCTTGGAGTTGTGCCAGCGCACGCTGATCAACGTTGGCGTCTGCTCGGCCGCGAGGGCTACTTGCCCGGGCGAGCCATACACGCCGAAGCGCTCGTCGAACAGACACAAGCCGTACAGGTTCGGGTAGTCATCGAGGCTGTAGCGCACCACCAGGTCGACGCTGGCGTCCTGATGCAGGTCGATCACTTCGCAATGGGTGTCCAGGCGCACCTTGATGTCCGGATGCCGCGCATAGAAGCGCCCCAGTCGCGGCACCAGCCAGAGTGCGGCGAACGCGGCGGTGGTGGAAAGTGTCAGGTGGGTGCCGCTGCGTTGCGGGCGCAAGGTATCGACACTTTGCGCCACGTCCAGCAGGGCGCCGTGCAGGCTGTGGAACAGGCGTTGGCCGCCGTCGGTCAGTCGCACCTGGCGTGGCAAGCGTTCGAACAATTGCACGCCGAGCCAGGTTTCCAGGGCGCGGACCTGATGGGAAATCGCCGTGGGCGTCACGGCCAGCTCCTCGGCAGCGGCCTTGAAGCTGAGCAACCGCGCGGCGGATTCGAAGGCGCGCAGGGCGTTGAGGGGCAGGTTGGCGAACATCGAGACTCCAGATTGGCTGGATGGATGAGATTTATTCATCCGGGTTGATAAGCGCTCATTTGCATGGGGGCTTTGAAAGACCGCATTTTGAGGCCCCAGGCAGTTTTCATTGTAGATGAATCAAAGGAGCTTCAGATGAGCAGTGTTCTTGTGGTGCATGGCAGTCCGCGTGGTGAACGTTCCCATTCCCGGCGTCTGGCCGAAACCTTTCTGTCGGCCTGGCAGGCCGTCCATCCCGACGCCCTGACGACTCGTCGTGAAGTGGGGCGCACCTTGATACCACCGGTCAACGAAGCCTTCATTGCCGCCGCCTTCTATCCCGAGCCCCAGGCACGGCCGCTGACCATTCAGGCGGACCTGGCATTGAGCGACACTCTGGTCGCGGAGCTGCGGGCCCACGACCGGCTGGTGATTTCCGCGCCCATGCACAACTTCAGCGTGCCGGGCGGGGTGAAGGCGTGGATCGATCAAATCGTGCGGATCGGCCTGACCTTCAACCACAGCCTGGACAACGGTGTCTCGCATTACGAGCCGCTGGTGCTGGGCAAGAAAGCCCTGATCGTGACCAGCCGTGGCGACTTCGGCTTCGGTCCCGGCGGACAGCTGGAGGCGATGAACCATGCCGACACCCTGTTGCGCACGGTCCTGGGGTTTATCGGCATCACCGATGTGACCGTGGTTGCCGCCGAAGGCGAAGAATCGGCCGAGCGCAGCTTTGCCCAGTCCTGCGCTGAGGCCGAGCAGCGCCTGCTGGCGTTGGCGCGGACCTTCTGATGGCCTGGGTCTATCTGCTGGTGGCGGCCGGCTTCGAGGTCACGTTCGCCATGGGCATGAAATACGCCGAAGGCTTCACCCGTCCATGGCCCTCGCTGATTACGGTGGTGGCCGCGGTCGGCGGAATCTGGTTCCTGACACTGTCAATGCGCGAACTGCCGGTGAGCGTGGCGTATCCGATCTGGACGGCTATCGGCTCGCTGGGCACCGTATTGCTGGGATTCGTGCTGCTGGGGGAAAGCCTGACGCTGGTCAAGCTGGTCTCGGTGGGGCTGATCGTGGCGGGGGTGAGCGGGCTGAAGTGACGGGTGTGTCATAGACTGGTCATCATCGATGCCGATCCTGGCACACCCCTCCGATCACAAGGACGTCCACCCATGTCGCAACAATGTGCCACCCGCTATCCGTTGGTGCTGGTTCCGGGAATGCTCGGGTTCATTCGCCTGGTGCTGTATCCGTACTGGTATGGGATCGTCTCGGCGCTGCGTCTAAGAGGGGCGGTAGTGGTGGCGGTGAAAGTGTCGCCGCTGCATTCATCCGAGGTGCGTGGCGAGCAACTGCTGGTGCAGATCCAGGACATCCTGCGCCAGACCGGGGCCGGCAAGGTCAACCTGATCGGCCATAGCCAGGGCGCCCTGACAGCCCGTTACGCAGCGGCCAGACGCCCGGACCTGGTGGCCTCGGTCACCTCGGTGGCCGGGCCCAACCACGGCTCGGAGCTGGCCGACTACCTGCGCATCCATTACCCATCCGACCGTGCCAAGGGCCGCCTGCTCAAAGCCCTGCTGTGGCTGATCAATGCCCTGATGAACCTGCTGGAGACCGGCTATCGCGGGCCGAAGCTGCCGGTGGATATCCAGGCGTCCCATGAATCCCTGACCACCACCGGTGTGGCGCTGTTCAACGAGCATTATCCACAGGGTCTGCCTGACACCTGGGGTGGGCAGGGGCCGGAAGAGGTCGACGGCGTACGTTATTACTCCTGGTCCGGGATCCTGCAGCCAGGCAGGACCGACAGGGGGCGCAATCTGTTCGATGGCACGAACCGCAGCTGCCGGCTGTTCGCCCGCACCTTCGTCCGCGAGGCGGGGCAGTGCGATGGCATGGTCGGGCGATTCAGTTCACACCTGGGTACGGTGATCGGCGACGACTATCCATTGGACCATTTCGACATCGTCAACCAGTCGTTGGGGTTGGTGGGGCGAGGCGCCGAGCCGGTCCGCTTGTTTGTCGAGCATGCCCAGCGCTTGAAGGCGGCCGGGGTATGAGAGGCCGTGGATGTAACGGGGATGTCTACACTGCTCTGTACCGCCGCCTCTTGCGCGGCTACAAGGAGAAGCATCATGAACCGGTTGCGTGTGCCTTTGCTGGTGGTCGGTTTACTGCTGTGTACCGAAGGTTTTGCCGCCAACTCTCAACAGACCCTGATGGTCACCTGCAATGCCGACGCCACGGCCCAGGGCCTGAAGGGCGATGCACGACGGGAATTCATGGGGTCCTGCCTCAAGACCAAGCCACCTGAAGGGCCGGTCACGCCTCAGGAACGTATGACGAGCTGCAACGCCACGGCCACGGCCCAGGCATTGAAGGGCGATGCCCGCAAGGCTTTCATGAGCGATTGCCTGAAGAAAAAATAACCCGGGCCAGTGGGGCCTCATCGCGAGCAGGCCCCACTGGCGCCTGAAAAAAAATACCTGCACCTGCGACTGGGGTCGGCCGATACAATCCCTGGGCTTTTCATACAGAGCCTAGTGCTGCCCGTGGATCGCTGGCAGACTGCCAATCCTTTCACGCCGTTTCGTTCTGAGGCTGTATGCCAACGTTTTCTCAGCGTCATGTGTTGTTGGTGATCAGTTGGGTGATCATTTTTGGTGGGTTGTTGCTGGTGTTGCCGCTGCGCCTGTTGCCCAGCCTGCTGGCCGGGTTGCTGGTGTTCGAGCTGGTCAACATGTTGACCCCGCAGTTGCAGCGGTTGATCGAAGGCCGGCGCGCACGCTGGCTGGCAGTGGCGTTGCTGGGCACGCTGGTGGTCAGCGTACTGACTCTGATCTTCGCCGGCGCCTTCAGCTTTCTCCTGCATGAAGCGGAGAATCCCGGTGCGTCCCTGGACAAGTTCATGGCAGTGGTCGACCGCGCCCGCGGGCAACTGCCACCGTTCATCGATGCCTACCTGCCGGCCAGCGCCGCCGAGTTCCGGGTAGCGATCGGCGATTGGATGAGCAAGCACCTGAGCGACCTGCAACTGGTGGGCAAGGATGCGGCCCACATGTTCGTGACGCTGCTGATCGGCATGGTGCTGGGGGCCATCGTCGCCCTGCAGCGCATCCCCGACCTGACCAAGCGCAAGCCCCTGGCCGCCGCGCTGTTCGACCGCCTGAACCTGCTGGTCAAGGCGTTTCGCAACATCGTCTTCGCCCAGATCAAGATCTCCCTGCTCAACACTTTCTTCACCGGGATCTTCCTGGCGGTGGTACTGCCGTTGTTCGGAATCAAGCTGCCGCTGACCAAGACTCTGATCGTGATGACGTTCCTGCTGGGGTTGTTGCCGGTCATCGGCAATCTCATCTCCAACACCCTGATCACCATCGTCGGCCTGTCCCTGTCGATCTGGGTGGCGATGGCGGCGCTGGGTTACCTGATCGTGATCCACAAGCTGGAATATTTCCTCAATGCGCGGATCGTTGGCGGGCAGATCAGTGCCAAGTCCTGGGAACTGCTCATGGCGATGCTGGTGTTCGAAGCCGCGTTCGGCTTGCCAGGGGTGGTGGCGGGGCCGATCTACTATGCGTATCTCAAGAGTGAGTTGAAGCAGATCGGGATGGTTTGAACGCCATGTCCGTTCATCCGCACTGTTATTTCCGACAGTAGATGGCGGACATCGGGATTGCTTAGCTCCTTGAGCGAAGAATCCGCTTCGCAGCGAGCCCCATGGGAGCTGCATCATGACTTTGAAAACTGTCACCACGACCAATTTCGAAGAACTGGTCCTCAAATCAACGCTGCCGGTGATCGTGCTGTTTGGCACGAAGGGCAAGAAAAGCTCCGATAACATGACCGCCAGCCTGGAAGAGGCAGCCAGCTCAAACGCCGGCCGTATTACCTTTCTCGAGAAAGCTTTCGAGAAGGAAGGCAGCATCGAAAAAGACCCGGACTACGATGTCCAGTCCGCGCCCACCACGCTTTTCTTCAAGGGCGGCGAGTTGCAACGCACGGTTGTCGGTTTTTATAAATACGAAGGTGTCTTCAAGACCTGGGTCGAAGAACTCTGAACATGAGGGCGAGGAGTCGCCTCGTGCAGGTCACGAGGCGACTCCGGGTGTCAGCCATAGCGCTTCATCGCCTCGATCGCCAACCCGCTGCCGATGCTGCCGAAGATGTTGCCTTCCACATGCCGCGCCTTGGGCAGCATGGCCGAGACGCTGTTGCGCAGCGCCGGGATGCCGCTGGAACCACCGGTGAAGAACACCGTGTCGACCTGATCGACGCCGACGTCGGCATCGCCCAGCAATTGCGTGACGCTGGTGCGCACCCGCTCCAGCAACCCGTCGATGGCCGACTCGAACAGGGCCCGGCTCAAGTCCACGCTCAGGCCCGGCTCGATCCGATCCAGCGCCACATGCCGATGGTCGGCCTGGGTCAGCTGGATCTTGGTTTCTTCCACTTCCATTGCCAGCCAATGCCCGGCGCGCTGTTCGATCAGCTTGAACAGCCGGTCGATGCCACCGGTGTCCTCGATGTCGTAGCGCATGCTGCCCAGGGCCAGGGTGGACTTCTGCGAATACACCGCGTTGATGGTGTGCCAGGTCGCCAGGTTCATGTGGTGACTGGTGGGCATGTAGGCGCCGCTTTTCATCCGGCTGCCATAGCCGAACAGCGGCATCAGGCCGGCCAGGGAGAGCTGCTTGTCGAAGTCGGTCCCGCCGATGTGCACGCCGCCGGTGGCGAGGATGTCGGCATGACGGTTGTCGTGGGTGCGGCGCTCCGGTGACAGTCGCACGAGAGAGAAGTCCGAGGTACCGCCGCCAATGTCGACGATCAGCACCAGCTCTTCTCTCTCGATGGTCGATTCATAATCGAACGCCGCCGCAATGGGCTCGTACTGGAACGAGACCTCCTTGAAGCCGATGGCTCGGGCCACGTCTGCCAGGGTGTTTTGCGCTTCCTGGTCGGCCAGTTCGTCGTCATCGACGAAAAACACCGGACGCCCCAGCACGACTTCTTCGAACTCGCGGCCGGCAGTGGCTTCGGCGCGTTTCTTCAACTGGCCGATGTACAGCCCCAGCAGGTCCTTGAATGGCATTGCCGTGCCCAGCACGCTGGTATCGTGCTTGATCAGCTTGGAACCCAGCAGGCTCTTGAGCGAGCGCATCAGGCGGCCTTCGTAGCCTTCCAGGTATTCGTGCAGGGCCAGGCGGCCGTAGACCGGGCGGCGCTCCTCCTGATTGAAAAAAACCACCGAAGGCAGGGTGATCTTGTCGTCCTCCAGCGCGATCAGCGTTTCCATGCCGGGGCGCAGCCAGCCGACGGTGGAGTTGGACGTGCCGAAGTCGATGCCGCAGGCACGGGCCGGGGATGCGTTTTTCATGTCTTCCAGGTTCCGGTTGAAAAAACGGCCGCGCAGTGTATGCCAGTACGCAGCGGATTCGAAGGCCGGCTATCCGGCAGGCATGAAAAGAATCGCAGGATGTACATAGTGCGCTGAAAAAACGGCCTGTGCGCCAGTCCAGCCTTGAAAGGGCCGGTTTTATCCCCAATCTTGTATGCATCAACGGGTGGTCACAGGGCGAGCGCAAGAATCGCCACCGACTGCCGATAAACTTCTGATACGCCGCCCGGTCACAACCTTGAGGTTGGTCAACCCGCTGTCCGCTCATCCGGGCATGCTGTGCGTGGCGGTGCGACGTCGATAACGGATGGTGATGCTTCGATGGACTTCAAAGACTACTACAAGATTCTGGGTGTCGAGCCGACGGCTGACGACAGCACGATCAAGGCTGCCTACCGCAAGCTGGCGCGCAAATACCACCCGGATGTCAGCAAGGAAAAAGACGCCGAGACCAAGTTCAAGGACGTCTCCGAGGCCTATGAAGCGCTGAAAAGCGCCGACAAGCGCGCCGAGTACGATGACCTGCGGCGCTACGGTCAGCACGGTCAACCGTTCCAGGGGCCGCCGGGCTGGCAGAGCCGTGGCGGTTTTGGCGGCCAGGACACCGGGGACTTCTCGGACTTCTTCAGTTCGATCTTCGGAAATCGCGGATCAGGTTTCGGTGGCGGGCAATCGGGTCGCAGCGCCGGCCGTCGGGGGCAGGACGTGGAACTGGAATTACCGATCTTCCTGGAAGAGACCCTGTCCAACGAATCGAAGAAGATCAGTTACCAGGTGCCGCAGCACAACGCCGCAGGCCAGCACGTGAGCAACACCACCAAGAGCCTGAACGTGAAGATCCCTCTGGGGGTGACCGACGGCGAGCGCATCCGCCTCAAGGGCCAGGGCGCGCCAGGCATCGGTGGCGGCGCCAATGGCGACCTGTACCTGACCATTCGCTTCGCCCCGCACCCCAAGTTCGATGTCGAAGGCCAGGACCTGATCATCACCTTGCCCCTGGCGCCCTGGGAATTGGCCCTGGGCACCGAAGTGGCTGTCCCGACCCTCACCGGCAAGATCAACCTCAAAGTGCCGGCCGGCAGCCAGAACGGCCAGCGCATGCGCGCCAAGGGGCACGGCTTGCGCAACAAGGCGGGCGAACGGGGTTACCTGTTCGTGCAACTCAAGGCCGTGATGCCCAAGGCCAACGACGAGTCGGTCAAGGCATTGTGGGCGGAGCTGGCGAAGAAAGCTGCGTTCGATCCACGGGCGAATTTCTGACGGCCCAGGTCATCACACCGCTGCTGCACGGTTAGAGCATTGGGAGAAGCAGACCATGAACAACCCGATCATTGAACTGAACCTGAAGGAATTCTGCGAGGCCGCCGCGCTGGCGGATGTCCATGTGATAGAAATCGTCGCCCATGGCATTCTCGAACCCCACGGCAAGGCCCCATCCGACTGGCGTTTCACCGACTACGAACTGGTCCTGGCGCGCCGCGCCGCCAAGTTGCGGCGTGAATTGGAACTGGAATGGGACGGCGTCGCCCTGGCGCTGGACCTGCTGGAGGAAGTGCAGCAACTGCGCAGCGAAAACCGCATGCTCAAGCAGCGGTTGGGGCGGCTGGTGGAGTGACGCAGCCCTTGAGCTAAATGCAGGCCCTGTGGCGAGGGGAAACGTCGCACCGCCCCGCTGGGCTGCGCAGCAGCCCCAGAGGAGGGTTGGACGCAATCGGCCTGACCCACCGAGGTGCTGAGTCCTGGGCTGCTGCGCAGCCCAGCGGGGCGACGTTTCGCTAGATCCCCTCGCCACAGACGCTACCGCCTCACCACAGGTTGGATTCCTTCACCCCCGGATCGCCCAATTGCTCCCTACCAAATGTGTAGTCGGCCAGTGTCAGTCGACCATCAAAACAGAAAATAGCGCTGCGCCATCGGCAGCACCTCAGCCGGTTCGCACCACAGCAACACCCCGTCGGCCTTGACCTGGTAAGTCTGTGGATCGACGTCGATGCTCGGCAGGTAGTCGTTGTGGATCAGGTCGGTCTTCTGCACGTCGCGGCAACCTTTGACCACGGCGATTCTTTTCTTCAGCCCCAGTTGTTCCGGCAACCCGGCCTCGGCAGCGGCCTGGCTGATGAAGGTCAGGCTGGTGGCATGACGCGAGCCGCCAAAGCTTGCGAACATCGGTCGGTAGTGCACCGGTTGTGGCGTCGGAATCGAGGCGTTGGCGTCGCCCATCAGGCTGGCGGCAATCGCGCCGCCCTTGAGGATCAGCGTCGGCTTGACGCCGAAGAACGCCGGGCGCCACAGCACCAGGTCGGCCCACTTGCCCACTTCGATGGAGCCCACCTCATGGCTGATGCCATGGGTGATCGCCGGATTGATGGTGTACTTGGCGATGTAGCGCTTGATGCGGAAGTTGTCGTTGCCCTCTCCATCCCCAGGCAGGGCGCCGCGTTGCTTCTTCATCTTGTCGGCGGTCTGCCAGGTACGCGTGATGACTTCGCCGACGCGGCCCATGGCCTGGCTGTCGGAGCTGATCATCGAGAACGCGCCCAGGTCATGGAGAATGTCCTCGGCGGCGATGGTCTCGCGGCGGATGCGGCTCTCGGCGAAGGCCACGTCCTCGGCGATGCTCGGGTCCAGGTGATGACAGACCATCAACATGTCCAGGTGTTCGTCGATGGTATTGCGGGTGAACGGCCGGGTCGGGTTGGTGGAACTGGGTAATACGTTGGGGAAACCGCAGGCCCTGATGATGTCCGGCGCATGCCCGCCACCGGCACCTTCGGTGTGGTAGGTGTGGATGGTGCGGCCCTTGAACGCGGCGAGGGTGGTTTCCACGAAGCCCGACTCGTTGAGGGTGTCGGTGTGGATCGCCACCTGCACATCGTATTGGTCGGCCACGCTCAGGCAGTTGTCGATGGCCGCGGGCGTGGTGCCCCAGTCTTCGTGCAGCTTCAGGCCGATGGCCCCGGCCTTGACCTGCTCGATCAACGGCTCCGGCAGGCTGGCGTTGCCCTTGCCGGTCAGGCCGATGTTCATCGCGAATGCATCCGCTGCCTGGAGCATGCGCGCCAGGTGCCACGGGCCGGAGGTGCA
Organism: Pseudomonas sp. NFACC43; assembly: GCF_900119645.1. NCBI lineage: Bacteria > Pseudomonadati > Pseudomonadota > Gammaproteobacteria > Pseudomonadales > Pseudomonadaceae > Pseudomonas > Pseudomonas sp. NFACC43. The sequence continues at coordinate 96,664 of NZ_FPKK01000009.1, read as the reverse complement.
GGTGGTGGCGTTGGTTCCGGTGGCCGGGCCCGTGCCGCCGCCGATCATGGTGGTGACGCCGCTCATCAGGGCTTCTTCGATCTGCTGCGGGCAGATGAAGTGAATATGGGTGTCGATGCCGCCGGCCGTGAGGATCATGCCCTCGCCGGCGATCACTTCGGTGCTGGCGCCGATGGCGATGGTCACGTCGGGCTGGATGTCCGGGTTGCCGGCCTTGCCGATGGCGGCGATGCGGCCGTCCTTGAGGCCCACATCGGCCTTGACGATCCCCCAGTGGTCGATGATCAGTGCGTTGGTGATCAGCGTGTCGACCACTTCGGCGGCCAGCAGTTGACCCTGGCCCATGCCGTCGCGGATCACCTTGCCGCCGCCGAATTTCACTTCTTCGCCATAGGTGGTGAAGTCTTTCTCCACTTCGATCCACAACTCGGTGTCGGCCAGGCGGACCTTGTCGCCGACAGTGGGGCCGAACATGTCGGCATAGGCTTGTCTCGAAATCTTCATGTGCTTGCCTTGGAATTCGATTGGATGTTGAAACCGTTCGCTGCGCTCACTCATCGCGAGCAAGCTCGCTGCCACATTTGATCGCGTTCCCCTGTGGGAGCGAGCCTGCTCGCGATGAGGCGGGTGCAGGCACCCATGACTTACAGGTCGCCCATGACCCGCCCGGCAAACCCGAACACCCGGCGATGCCCGGCCAGGTCCACCAACTCCACTTCCCGGCTCTGACCCGGCTCGAAGCGCACGGCGGTGCCGGCGGGGATGTTCAGGCGCATGCCGCGACTGGCGGCGCGGTCGAAGCTCAAGGCATCGTTGGTCTCGAAAAAGTGAAAGTGCGAGCCGACCTGGATCGGCCGGTCGCCCTGGTTGGCGACGGTGAGCGTCAAGGTGCGGCGACCGGCGTTGAGCTCGATGTCGCCGGGCTGGACCTGGTATTGGCCTGGAATCATTGCGGTTGCCCCAAAGTCTTGTAGTAGATGGCGGTCGGGCTGTAGGTGCCGTCCGGGCTCTGGCAGTAGTCGGGCAGTTCGCCGACGCGGGTGTAGCCCATGGCGCGGTAGAACGCTTCGGCCTCGGAGCCGGCCTCGGTGTCGAGGTACAACAGGCCGCGCTTGTGCTGGCGAGCGCCGAGTTCCAGGGCGCTCATCAATTGCTGGCCCAGGCCCCGGCGCCGGGCATCGCCGCGCACCAGCAACTTCTGCACTTCGGCACGGTTGAGGCCGTTGGGCTTCTGGCACAGGGCAAGCTGGACACTGGCCTGGACCTGTTCATCCTTGACCACCACCCACAGCAGCAGGTGGCCCTGGTTGAGGCTGGCCTGGACCTCGTCGAAATAGGCGCGGGCCTGGGTCGCATCGAGGTCGGCCATGAACCCCACGCTGGCGCCGTTTTCGACGGCGTCGAGCAACAGGTCGATCAGGCCCTGGCGGTAATGCGCAAAGCTTTCAGCGTGGACTCGACGCAACTGGGCGGGATTCATCGGCTTTTCACTCCTTGTGCAAGGCTGGCGCTGGCGCACCGGGGTTGAGGATCAACTGCATGAAGGTCAGGTCGAGCCAGCGACCGAACTTGACGCCCACCTGGGGCATCTGTCCGGTGACGACGAACCCGGCCCGCTCATGCAGGCGGATCGAGGCCGCGTTGCCGCTTTCGATGGCCGCGACCATGACATGCTTGCCGCAGGCCCTGGCACGTTCGATCAGCGCCGCCATCAGCCGTGGGCCGAGGCCATGGCCGCGTTGGTCGCTGCGCACGTACACCGAATGCTCCACGGTGTGCCGGAAGCCGTCGAAGGGACGCCAGTCACCGAACGAAGCGTAGCCGAGCACATGCCCTTGGCCTTCGATCACCAGGACCGGATATCCCTGGGCCTGCCGGCCGTCGAGCCAGGCCTGGCGGTTGTCCAGGTCCACGGCCTGTTCGTTCCAGATGGCCGTGGTGTTGAGCACCGCGTCGTTGTAGATGTCGCGCAAGGCCGGCAGGTCTGCGGGGCGAGCGTCGCGAATCTGGTAGGTCATGAGGTGGCCTCAGGCGATGGGCTGGTGGACGGTGACCAGCTTGGTGCCGTCGGGAAACGTCGCCTCGACCTGGATTTCCGGGATCATTTCCGGGATGCCTTCCATCACTTGCTCGCGGCTCAGCAGGGTGGTGCCGTAGTGCATCAGTTCAGCCACCGTCTGGCCGTCCCGGGCGCCTTCGAGCAGAGCCGCGGAAATGTAGGCCATGGCCTCCGGATAGTTGAGCTTCAGACCACGGGCCAACCGTCGTTCGGCGACGAGGCCGGCGGTGAAGATCAGCAGCTTGTCTTTTTCGCGTGGGGTCAGGTCCATGTGCAATCCATAAGGGCAGATAAATAGTTTGCGCTGTAAACACGCCCCCTGTGGGAGCGAGCAAGCTCGCTCCCACAGAAAGCAGATCAAGTGCTCCAGATTCTCGGTGGTACGGCCTCTCTTCCGAGCAATGCGGGCCTGAGCAAGCGCCATAATTCAATCAACCATCCCCGCGCCAGCAGCGCCTCGCTCGCCAGGCAGCGGGCCACGACCAGGCCCGGCAGCTGGGTCAGGTCGCCGCGCACCGCTTGGCCCAGGGATCGGCATCGCTCCAGCAGCTGGCTGTCGATCTCGCCGGTCACCAGCATCGTGGCAAACACCGGGTCGCCACCCAGCCCGATGGGCGAATCCAGCAGCCCGTCACCGCCCGTGATGCGCTGGCGCTCATGCCACAGCAACTGGCCGTTGCGGCGAATGTCCAGTCGCGATTGAAAGTGTCCCAGGTCGAACCGCTCGCCGCTGGCCGGTCGGCCGAGGGCGACCATGTCCCAGTAGAACAGGCGTGCGTCGCCCTGCAGATCGATACGCGTGCTGAGTTCGGCCTGGGCCGCGCTGAAGACGATGGTTTCCTGGGGCAACCATTCCAGTGTCGCGCCGGCCGCCACGCTCAGGTTCAGTTGCTGATAGGCGGGCCCCGCTGCGCGGTACCACTTGGCCGCGCCCGGGCTGGTCAGTTGCGTCCAGGCGCCAGGGCCGACGTGGGCCGAGATGTCCAGCCGGTCACCGCCGGCAATCCCGCCGGGCGGGTGGACGATGATGTGCTGGCACACCTCGGGACCTTCGGCGTACAAGTGCTTCTGCACCCGCAGCGGGCCTTTGTGACGGCGCTGTACCGGGCGTGTGCACTCACCGAATCGGGCGTAGCCCAATTCCAGCTCGGCGTGCCAGCTGGGAGTGAACAGGGCCGGAGGCGCCAATGAACAGACAGGTAGATTCATGATTTCTGATTATCGTCAGGACGCTACAGACTAGATCGTAACCAGCCCGCGCACACCCTCGGCTTCCATATTTTCTCCGCGCCCCTGCTGCACGATCTCGCCCCGGGACATCACCAGGTATTGATCGGCCAGTTCGGCGGCGAAGTCGTAGAACTGCTCCACCAACAGAATCGCCATGTCACCCCGGGCCGCCAGTTTCTTGATCACCGCCCCGATTTCCTTGATCACCGACGGCTGGATGCCTTCGGTGGGTTCGTCGAGGATCAGCAGCCGCGGGCGACTGGCCAGGGCCCGGCCGATGGCAAGCTGTTGTTGCTGCCCACCGGAGAGGTCGCCTCCGCGGCGCTGTTTCATCTGCAGCAACACCGGGAACAGTTCATAGATGAACGCCGGTACCTCCCGGGCTTCGGACCCCGGAAAGCGCGACAGGCCCATCAGCAGGTTTTCTTCCACGGTCAACCGTCCGAAGATTTCCCGGCCCTGGGGCACATAGGCGATGCCCGCGTGGACCCGCTGGTGCGGCTTGAACGCTGTGATGGCCTTGCCTTCCCAATTCACCGCGCCTTCCCTGGCTGGCAACAGGCCCATCAGACATTTGAGCAGCGTGGTCTTGCCCACGCCGTTGCGCCCCAGCAGGCAGGTCACCTCGCCCACCTTGGCGTCGAACGACAGGCCTCGCAGGATGTGGCTACCGCCGTAGTACTGGTGCAGCTTGTCGACTTGCAGCATGTTCCAGATTCTCCTGAAGTTCCCTGTGGGAGCAGCATTTGCCGCTCAGCGACCGAGATACACCTCGATCACCCGTTCGTTGTCCTGTACCTGCGCCAGTGACCCTTCGGCCAGTACGCTGCCCTGGTGCAGCACGGTGACGTGGTCGGCGATGGTGCCGACGAAGCCCATGTCGTGTTCCACCACCATCAGCGAATGCTTGCCCGCCAGGGTCTTGAACAGTTCGGCGGTGAAGTCGGTTTCGGCGTCGGTCATGCCCGCCACCGGCTCGTCGAGCAGCAGCAATTGCGGGTCCTGTACCAGCAGCATGCCGATCTCCAGGAACTGCTTCTGCCCGTGGGACAACAACCCTGCCGCGCGGTTGACCGACGGCGTGAGGCGGATGGTCTCCAGCACTTCGTCGATGCGGTCGCGCTGCTCGCCGGTCAGTCTGGCCCGCAGGCTGGCCCAGACCGATTTGTCGGCCTTCAATGCCAGCTCCAGGTTTTCGAACACGCTCAGGGCCTCGAATACCGTGGGCTTCTGGAACTTGCGACCGATACCGGCCTGGGCAATCTGCACCTCGCTCATGCTGGTCAGGTCCAGGGTCTCGCCGAACCAGGCCTTGCCATGGCTGGGGCGGGTCTTGCCGGTGATCACGTCCATCAAGGTGGTCTTGCCCGCGCCGTTGGGGCCGATGATGCAGCGCAGCTCGCCGACGCCGATGTACAGGTTCAGGTCGTTCAGGGCCTTGAAGCCGTCGAAGCTGACGCTGATGTCTTCCAGGGTCAGGATGGTGCCATGGCGGGTGTTCAGGCCGACGCCCGCCGCCTGGCCGAGGCCGATGGCGTCGCGGCTGCTACCGGCGTCCTTGTTGGGCTCCGTGGGGAAGAAAGCAGGTTCGAGCATGAATTCGACACTCGCTGTGATTCTCATTGTTCAGCCCTTTTCTTCAGCAGGCCGATCACGCCCCTGGGCAGGTACAGGGTCACGACGATGAACAGCGCACCGAGGAAAAACAGCCAGTATTCCGGGAAGGCCACGGTGAACCAGCTCTTCATGCCGTTGACCACGCCGGCGCCCAGCAGGGGGCCGATCAACGTGCCGCGCCCGCCGAGTGCCACCCACACGGCGGCCTCGATGGAATTGGTCGGCGACATTTCGCTGGGGTTGATGATGCCTACCTGGGGCACATACAGCGCGCCGGCCAGGCCGCACAGGATGGCGCTCAATACCCAGACGAAGAGCTTGAAGCCCCGTGGATCGTAGCCGCAGAACATCAGGCGGTTTTCCGCGTCCCGCAGGGCGGTCAGTACCCGGCCGAACTTGCTGCGGGCCAGTCGCCAGCCGATGAACAGGCTGGCCACCAGCAACAGCACGGTGAGCAGGAACAGTACGGCGCGGGTGCCGGGTTCGGTGATGCCGAAGCCCAGGATCGAGCGGAAATTGGTGAAGCCGTTGTTGCCACCGAAACCGGTTTCGTTGCGAAAGAACAGCAGCATCCCGGCGAATGTCAGGGCCTGGGTCATGATCGAGAAATACACGCCCTTGATCCGCGAGCGAAAGGCGAAGAACCCGAAAACCAGCGCCAGCAGCCCCGGCGCCAGCACCACCAGGCACAGGGCCCAGAGGAAGCTGTCGGTGCCGGTCCAGTACCAGGGCAGTTCGCTCCACGACAGGAAGGTCATGAAGGCCGGCAAGCCATCCCCGGCGGCCTGGCGCATCAGGTACATGCCCATGGCGTAGCCGCCCAGGGCGAAGAACAGGCCGTGGCCCAGGGACAACAACCCGGCGTAGCCCCAGACCAGGTCCAGCGCCAGGGCGACGATGGCATAGCAGAGGATCTTGCCCACCAGTGTCAGGGTATAGGCCGACACGTGCAGTGTGTTGTCCGGTGGCAGCAGCGACAGCAGCGGCAGGCTCAGCAACAGTGCCAGGATCACCGCGCCAACGATGAAGGTGGTTTTGGGACCGGCCTTTTGCGCGGCCGTGAGCATCAGGGGCTGGTTCATCAGTCGATTACCCGTCCTTTGAGGGCGAAGAGGCCTTGCGGACGCTTCTGGATGAACAGAATGATCAGCGCGAGGATCAGGATCTTGCCGAGCACCGCGCCGATCTGCGGCTCGAGAATCTTGTTGGCGATGCCCAGGCCGAACGCGGCGGACACGCTGCCGGCCAACTGGCCGACGCCGCCCAGGACCACCACCAGGAACGAGTCGATGATGTAGCTCTGGCCCAGGTCCGGGCCGACGTTGCCGATCTGGCTCAGGGCCACGCCACCGAGCCCGGCAATGCCCGAGCCGAGGCCGAAGGCGAGCATGTCCACGCGACCGGTGGGCACGCCGCAGCAGGCGGCCATGTTGCGGTTCTGGGTGACGGCGCGCACGTTCAGGCCCAGGCGGGTCTTGTTCAGCAACAGCCAGGTCAACACCACCACGAACAGCGCGAAGGCGATGATCACGATACGGTTGTACGGCAGCACCAGGTTCGGCAATACCTGGATCCCACCCGACAGCCAGGCCGGGTTGGCGACCTCGACGTTCTGCGCGCCGAACACCAGGCGCACCAGCTGGATCAGCATCAGGCTGATGCCCCAGGTGGCGAGCAGGGTTTCCAGCGGGCGCCCGTAGAGGTGACGGATCACCGTGCGCTCCAGGGCCATGCCGATGGCGGCGGTGATGAAGAACGCCACTGGCAGGGCGATCAGCGGATAGAACTCGATGGCACCCGGCGCGAAGCGCTGGAACAGCATCTGCACGACATACGTGGAGTAGGCCCCCAGCATGAGCATCTCGCCGTGGGCCATGTTGATCACACCCAGCAGGCCGAAGGTGATCGCCAGGCCCAGCGCCGCCAGCAGCAGGATCGAACCCAGGGACATGCCGCTGAAGGCCTGGCCCAGCAGTTCGCCCACCAGGAGCTTGCGCTTGACCTGGCCGAGGCTGGTTTCGGCGGCGGTGCGCACGCCGGCATCGGTTTCGACGCCGGGTTCGAGCAGGCCTTCCAGGCGTGTGCGAGCCAGTGGGTCGCCGGTTTCACCCAGCAGCCGGACGGCGTTCAGGCGCACGCTCGGGTTGCTGTCCACCAGTTGCAGGTTCGCCAGGGCCAGGCTCAGGGCGGCGTGCACATCTTCGTCCTGTTCGCCGGCCAGTTGCCGGTCGAGGAATGCCAGTTGCGCCGGGCGGGCGCTTTTTTGCAATTGCTGCGCGGCGCCCAGGCGTACGCGGGCATCCACGGCGAGCAGTTGATGGCTGGCCAGGGCGGTTTCCACCAGCCCTCGCAAGCGGTTGTTCAGGCGCAGGGTCTTCGGCTGGCCATCGATGGTCAGTTGGCCCTGCTGCAAGGCGTCGATCAGTTCGACACGCTCGGGCTCAGGTTGCGCGGCCCAGGTTTCAAGCAACCTGGCCTGCTGGGTCGGGTTGGCGGCGACGAAGTCTTCGGCGTCACCGGCGTGGGCCTCCAGTGGCAGCAGTAGCACCAGGGCGAGAATGAGGCGGTAAAGGGCAGTGGGCATATGCTAGGCCTTGCGCAGTGCTTTTTGTGGGAGCGAGCTTGCTCGCGATAGCGCAGTCTCAGTCACTGTTCTTCTGGCTGATCCACCGCTATCGCGAGCAAGCTCGCTCCCACAGGGTTGTGTATCGGCCCGGGGATCCGGGCCGACACCCATGGACTCAGTTGCTCTTCACCGCATAGTCAGGCTTCTTGTCGTTGCCGGCGATGAACGGGCTCCACGGTTGGGCACGGATCGGGCCTTCGGTCTGCCAGACCACGTTGAACTGGCCGTCGGCCTGGATCTCGCCGATCATCACCGGCTTGTGCAGGTGGTGGTTGGTCTTGTCCATGGTCAACGTGTAGCCCGACGGTGCCGCGAAGGTCTGGCCGGCCAGGGCTTCGCGAACCTTGTCGACGTCGGTGGACTTGGCTTTTTCCACCGCTTGCGCCCACATGTGGATACCCACGTAGGTGGCCTCCATCGGGTCGTTGGTCACGGCCTTATCGGCGCCCGGCAGGTTCTTGGCCTTGGCGTAGGCTTTCCAGGCTTCGACGAATTTCTTGTTCGTCGGGTTATCCACGGATTCGAAGTAGTTCCAAGCGGCGAGGTTGCCGATCAACGGTTTGGTGTCGATGCCGCGCAGTTCCTCTTCGCCCACCGAGAAGGCCACCACCGGCACGTCGGTGGCCTTGAGGCCCTGGTTCGCCAGTTCCTTGTAGAACGGCACGTTGGAGTCGCCGTTGACCGTGGAGATCACGGCAGTCTTGCCACCGGCCGAGAATTTCTTGATGTTGGCGACGATGGTCTGGTAGTCGCTGTGGCCGAACGGGGTGTAGACCTCTTCGATGTCCTTGTCCGCCACGCCTTTGGAATGCAGGAATGCGCGCAGGATCTTGTTGGTGGTGCGTGGGTAGACATAGTCGGTGCCCAGCAGGAAGTAGCGCTTGGCGCTGCCGCCTTCTTCGCTCATCAGGTATTCCACCGCCGGGATCGCCTGCTGGTTCGGCGCCGCGCCGGTGTAGAACACGTTCGGCGACATTTCTTCGCCTTCGTACTGCACCGGGTAGAACAGCAGGCCGTTGAGTTCTTCGAAGACCGGCAGTACGGATTTACGCGACACCGAGGTCCAGCAGCCGAACACCACTGCGACTTTGTCCTGGGTCAGCAGCTGACGACCTTTTTCCGCGAACAGCGGCCAGTTCGACGCTGGGTCCACGACCACCGCTTCAAGCTTCTTACCGTTGACTCCGCCCTTGGCGTTGATCTCGTCAATGGTCATCAGCGCCATGTCCTTGAGGGACGTCTCGGAGATCGCCATGGTGCCGGACAGCGAATGCAGGATGCCGACCTTGATGGTCTCGGCGGCCTGGACGGTCCAGGCCATGCCCATCGCGGCAATGCTGGCCGAGAGTGTAAAAGCCTTGATCAAGCTACGACGCTTCATGGTGCGATCTCCGTGGACTTATGAATTTTTTTCGAAGGCAGATGCAGACGCTGAAGGCGCTTTTGCAAGGGGTGTGCCCGGTCGGAAAAACACCCGTAAACAGGGAGTTGGCAATGACGGGAGCAGAACTTCTGCACCATCAGCGAACGCGTCATGGGTATTGGTGCGAAGGGATGCGCCACATTGGCGCGCAGTGGGACAAGTGCCCTCCGGGAACAAGCCAGCTATGGCGAGGGGATTCATCCCCGCTGGGCTGCAAAGCAGCCCAACCAGATAGATGGCGACGGCAGGTTCCTGGGACTTCTGCGCAGCCCGACGGGGCGGTGCGACGTTTCGCTCAATCCCCTCGCCACAGGGCGAGTCGGTGACAAGTCAGCGGCGGCGCATCAGGCCGATGAAAAACAACCCGCCAATGGCAGCGGTGGCCACACCGATCGGCAAGTCCTCCGGTGCGATCAAGGTCCGGGCGGCCACGTCCACCCACACCAGGAACAGGCTGCCCAGCAGTACGCAGGCCGGCAGCAGTCGTCGATGTTCGGCACCCACCAGGCGCCGGGCGATGTGCGGCACCATCAGCCCGACGAACCCGATCGAGCCACTGATGGACACCAGCACGCCGGTCATCAGCGAGGCGATCAGGAAGATCCATACTCGCACTTTCGGCGCATTCAGGCCCAGGGTCACGGCGGTCTGCTCGCCGGCCATCAATGCATTCAACGGGCGAGCCATACCCAGCAGCAACACCAGCCCCAGCAGCACACTGGCAGCCGGCACCGCCAGCAATTCCCAGCGCGCCAGGCCCAGACCGCCCAGCATCCAGAACATCACCGCGGAGCTGGCGCGATGGTCACCGACAAACAGCAGCAGATTGGCCACCGCCATCATCACGAAGGATACCGCCACGCCGCACAGCAGCAGACGATCGCTTTCCAGGCGGCCCTGGCGGCTGGCAATCGCCAACACCAGCAGCATGCTCAGCAAGGCGCCGATGAACGCCGCCAGGGGCAGGGTCAGCAGGCCGACGATTTCGCCGACATGCAGCACCACGATCACCGCGCCCAGGGTCGCGCCGGAAGTGACGCCCAACAGATGTGGATCCGCCAGTGGGTTACGAGTCACCGCTTGCAGCACCGCACCGATCAGCGCCAGTCCCGCTCCAACCAGGGCGCCGAGGAGCAGGCGCGGGACGCGGATCAGCCACACGATGTGTTCCTGGCCGGGTGTCCAGTGGACTTGGCCTGCCCCGAAAGCCTTGTTCAGCAGGATGTCCCAGACCACCCCCACCGGCACCCGCGCCGGCCCGAAGCCCAGGGACACCACGCATGACACCAGCAGCAACGCGCCGAGCAGCACCAGCAGCGCGCCATAGCGACGTGTGGTCATCGGGCGTGGAATCCCTTCGCCAGGGTTTGCACCGCCAGTACGTTATCGATGCCCGGCGTGGCCTGGACATAAGGGATCACGATGAAGCGCCGCTGCCTGATCGCCTCCACCGACTGCAGGGCCGGATTGCTCAACAGGAACTGCTTTTTCTGCTCGGCGCTGACTTCACCGTAGTCGACGATCACGATGACCTGGGGGTTGCGCTCCACCACGTTCTCCCAGTTCACCCGGGTCCAGCTGGTCTCCACGTCGTCGAGAATGTTGCGTCCGCCCGCCGCCTCGATCAGCGCCTGGGGCATGCCCAGGCGCCCGGAGGTCATGGCCCGGTCTTCGCCGCTGTCATACAGGAACACCCGCGGTCGATCGGCGGGCAACTGTTCGCGGACTTCGGCCACTTGTGCCTGCATCGTGGCGATGAGTTCATTGGCGCGATCCTGGACGTCGAAGATCTTGCCGAGGTTGCGCAGGTCGTTATAGGTATCTTCCAGGGACGCCGCCGGACGTTTCATCACGAACGCGCAGGACTCGGTCAGCTCATACACATTGACCCCCAGGGGTTGCAGGGTCTGCGGTGTCAGGTCGCCGCCCACGCGCATGCCGTAGTCCCAGCCGGCGAAGAAGAAGTCCACGTTGGCATCGAGCAGGGTTTCCACGGAGGGGTACTTGGCCGCCAGCTCCGGCAGGCCTTCGAGGATCTTCGCCATCTCGGGAGTCACCGACTTCCAGCCACTGATGCCGCTGTAGCCCACCATGCGTGGCTTGAGCCCGAGGGCGAGCATCATCTGGGTCATGTTGATGTCATGGCTGACGGCGTGCCGGGGGGCCTGGTCGAACACGACCTGGCGGTTGCAGCTTTCGATCGTCAGCGGGTAGCGGGTGGCTTCGGCCAGGGCGTGGGCACTGCACAGCAGCATGGGCAGAAGCAGCAGGGAACGCAGGGTCATGGTTGGGTTATCCAGGTGATTCGTGGGTAGCCGGCCAGGGGATGTTCGTCCACCAGGGCTTCGATACCGAACACTTCGCGCAGCAGCGCGGCGGTCAGGACTTCTGCCGGCGTGCCGCTGGCGACGATCTGGCCGTGGTCGATCACGTACAGCCGGTCGCAGAAGGCAGCGGCGAGGTTCAGGTCATGGAGGCTGGCGAGGGTACCGATGCCGAGGCCCTTGATCAGTTGCAGCAGTTGCAGCTGATAGCGGGGATCGAGGTGGTTGGTCGGCTCGTCGAGGATCAGCAGTTGTGGCTGCTGGGCCAGTGCGCGGGCAAGGATAACCCGTTGTTTTTCACCGCCCGAGAGGGTCGCGAATGCATGGTCGCCAAAGCCTTCCAGACCGGCCGATGCCAGTGCCTGGCGCACAAGCCGCCGATCCTCGTGATCGTCGCCATCGAACAGGCCTTTATGAGGAGTGCGGCCCATGGCGACTACTTCTTCCACCGTCAGGCCGAAGGCGTCGGGAAACTCCTGCAGCACCACGGCGATGCGTTGAGCGCACCAGCGCGAGGATTGTTGCCAGACGTTGTAATGGGCCAGCTTCACCTCGCCATGTTCCGGTCGGCTGAAACGATAGGCGCAGCGCAACAGGCTGGTCTTGCCACTGCCGTTGGGCCCGATCAACCCGACGAATTCACCTGCCGCCACCTGCAGCGTGACGTCCCGCAGCTGGAACTGATGATGGCAGTGACCGTGGCCCAGGGGCGTCCAGGCGAGATGGGTGAGGGACAGGGAGGTCATGCATCTACTCAAGTCATGGTGGCGCGCGCATCCCACAGGGTTGTGTTCGCGTTTTTCCAATAGCGGGCGCGATTGTAATGGTTCACGCCGCTTTCCGTTAACGCGCCGTCTTCAATCGCAGGATTAGATTGGCTCCGGTTGACAGCTCGTCCTGCAACAGGGGTAGTGATTGCGTTGTAGCTTTGCCGTCTAAAAAAGAGCGAGGTAATTCCTAATCAGTTAAATGCACTGTCATTTATTACAGTTTATCTGGTTGCGGTTGGCTTTTACTCTGGAGTCTCCACTACTCATCATGAGGATGAATCGATGAACCGCTTGATAAATGGACTTACCCTGGCAGCATTGCTGGCAGGTATTCATCAAATCGCGCTGGCGGATGACTGCACCGAGGGGTGGCGCAAAAGCTCGGCCGCCCAGAGTTGCGGGGCGCAAGGCCAAGGAATAGGGGGCGGCTGGGCCGATATCAAGGATGAAGGCAACGGGCAGTGCTTGCTTCATACCTGGTGCACGGTAGGCCCAACCCACAATGGCATGCCAAACTCCTTCCGTGGCACGCCCGATACGCTGTCCAAGCTGCAAAATATCAACGGAGTGCTCAAGGTCGCTCCATGACTTTGAAAGGCGTCGAGGTCGGGCAGCGCGGAATCAGCGTCGACTCCGCGCTTGCCGTTTTGCCCCGAATGCTGTCGCTTGCGACCGAAGTGGTCTGAAGCGGCATTGGTATCGAGAATGACCGCAAGGCCTGTTGGATGCGGGTCGGCCTGCTTCTCCTCAAGCGAGGTTGAAAGCCATGACAATGTCCAGGTTTCGGGTGTTTGTCGGCGTGCTGACCTTCTGGTGTCTGTTCATCCGCCCTGCTGCTACTTCCGAGCTTTCCTGCGAGCAGGCATGGGGAGCCAACCCCATCAGCTCCAGCTGCAAGGCGACGGTGAGCGCCGTGGAGGGGCGCCCACCTCGCGCGATGATCGAGCCTCAGGGCAACGGGCAATGCCGGATCACCGTGACGTGCAGAAACGCCTACGGTGGAGGCACGCCCAACGAGGTCGAAGGGGTCAGCGTCATCGAGGTGAAAAGTCTTCACATCTGCAACGGCATCCTTCAACGGGAGTCCTGTGGGGACCTGTTTCGACCCTGATCGTTTTTTCAGCGTACGGCATCGCTGTTGGTGTCTGGCGCCCAGCGCGAAACCAACACGCGGTCGACGATCCAGATCACCACCAGCGACGCGCCCACCAACGGAAACACCACCGCCAGGGCCAGCATGATGAACACCCCGGTCTTCCAGGTCGGCAAGTCGTGACGCAACGGCGGCACGCCGAACTTGCCCTGGGGCCGGCGTTTCCACCAGATCACCAGACCGCTGACGGCACTGAGCAGAATCATCAGGCAGATCAGCAGCACGATGATCTGGTTCAGCGGGCCGAACATCTTGCCTTCATGCAGCATTACGCCGGTTTCGGTGGCGCGGGCGACGATGCTGTACTGCTCCCAGCGCACGTCCGCCAGGACCTTGCCGGTGTATTGATCGATATGCAGGGTGGCGTCGTTGCGCGGGTCGTCGGCGAAGACGGCAATGGTGAATACGCCGCTGGCGGTCTTCGGCAGGGTGATGCTGTAGCCGGGCGTCACGTTGCGTTCGCTGGCGATGTCCTGCACAGCCTGCAGGCTGACCGTCGGGGCGGCGGGGCCTTCATGCTGGCGGCCATGGCCCATGTGTTCGGCATGGTCGCCGGACATCGGCATCGGAGTGTTTTCCACGGCCCAGGGCACGGTCTGGCGATGAGCGTTGTTGAGGCTGCGGGCCTCCACGTCGGACTTGGGTACGTCGTTCCACATCGCCGCCGGAAAGCGATTCCAGAGGTCGGCGTACTGCTTGCCCCAGAAGCCGGTCCAGGTCATGCCACTGAGCAGCATCACCAGCAGCAAAGCCGCGCCCCAGAAACCCATGACGACATGCAAGTCGCGCCAGAACAGCCGGCCGCGAACGTGCCATCGGGGCCAGAGTACACCGGCCGTCGATTGCCCGCGCGGCCACCACAGGTACAGCCCCGACACCACCAGCACCACGCCCCAGCCGGCGGCCATTTCCACCAGCCGGTCACCGATGGTGCCGATCAGCAACTCGCCGTGGATGGCCCGGGCCATGGCCTGGAGGTTGTTCTTCGCATCCTGTTCGCCGAGCACGTCGCCATGGTACGGATCGATGTACACATTCAATTCCCGGCCCTTTTCGATCACCACGAATTGCGCGCTGCGCCCGGCGTCGGGCGGCGGCAGGTACTGGGTGACCTGGCCTTCGGGGTAGGCCTGGCGAACCTGCTTGAGCAGGTCGTCCGCCGCCAGGGTGTGATGCCCGGCGGGTACGTTCAGCAGGCTGCCGTACATCAATGGGTCGAGCTGTGGCTTGAACAGGTAGATGATACCGGTCAGGGCCAGCATCACCATGAACGGCGCCACGAACAGCCCGGCATAAAAATGCCAGCGCCAGGCCAGGTTGTAGAAATTCGGTTTCGGTTGGCTCATTGCAAAGCGCTCCGCAGGGCAAATAGGTCGTTATGTTGTGCCGTCAGTCAAGGTGGGATCGAACCCTGTGGGAGCGAGCTTGCTCGCGATAGCAATGGTTCAGCCTGCATCGATGTTGAATGCGCCTTCGCCATCGCGAGCAAGCTCGCTCCCACAGTTTGTGTCCTTGCTGACGGATCTCCGGTGCCGGTTAGAAACTCATGTCCACCTTGGTCCAGAGCGTGCGCCCCGGTTCGTTGATGGCCTGCGGGTCGCTTGCCGGGTAGCCGAACCCGGCATTGCCGGCCAGGTTCAGGTGTTCGGCATAGGCTTTGCCGAACAGGTTGTCGACGCCGCTGCTGACCTTCCAGTGTTTGTTGATGCGGTAGGCACCGTTGAGCGAGAACACGCCGAAGCCCGAGCTCTTGCCATAGTCCTTGCCCACCACGTTGCCCCTGTTCTCGTCGACCCGATGCTGCGCCGCCACCACACGCCACAAGGCGCCGGCGCTCCAGCGGTCTTCGCTGTAGGTCAGCCCGAGGCGGGCATCGAGCGGTGGCATCTGCGCCAGGGCGCTGCCATCGCTGCTGTTCTTGCCCCAGGCGTAGGCCAGGGTCGCATCGGTCTTCCAGTGGTCGGTCAACGGGTAGGCCGCGCCCAGTTCGCCACCCATGATTCGCGCATCGATGTTCTCGGCACGGGAGGTGGTCCCCATCATGCCGGGCGTGTAGTCGAACAGGATGTAGTCGCGAATCTGCCCGACATAACCCGAGGCCCAGGCTTCGAGGGTTTCGCTCTTGTATTGCAGGCCGAAGTCGAGCTGGGTGGTCTTTTCCGGCTTGATCGAGTCGAAGGCATTCAGCGAACCGCTGGGGCCCGCGTTCGGCGAGAATAGCTCCCAGTAATCCGGGAAGCGTTGGGCGTGGCCCAGGCCCGCGTAAAGAGTGGTCGGGCTGTCGGCCAAGTCATGTTCATAGCGGACAAAACCGCTGGGCAGGGTGTCGGCCCGGGTCTCGTCGGCGGTGGGGTTGGGGCGGGCCGACATGCCGGAACCGATGCTCTGGCGATAGTCCTTGGCCGAGGCGCGGTCGAGCCGGGCGCCGCTCACCAGCCGGTCGCGGTCGGCGGCGTACCAGGTCATTTCGCCGAAAACGCCATAGTTGTGGAAGTCGGCGTCCTTGGTGTACGGCAGGTCCTTGTAGGTATCGATGCCCATACCGCTGCGCTGGCGATGCTCGTTGGTCTGGGCGTCCAGGCCGCTGATCAACTGCACGTCAGCCCAGCGCCAGGTGGCCTTGATACGTGTGCCCAGGGTGCGGCGGTCGACATTGGAAGCCATGGGCCCGGCCATCATCCCGGTGCCGGATGGCGTGCGCAGGGTGTAGTTGTCCATGACGTGGTCGGCATAGTTGTAGTAAACCTGGGCCTCGACCTTGTCCAGCACGTCACCGATGTTCGATCGCTCGAAACGCAGCCCGAGGCTTTCGCGCTTGAATTGCGAACCGTCCATGCCTCGCCCTGCGTAGCGCGCTTCACCATCGCCCTTGCCCGCGGTCAGTTCCAGCAGGGTGTCGGCGTCCGGCGTCCAGCCAAGGGTGACGTCGCCGTTCCACTTGTCGTAGCGCGATGGCACGGTGTCGTTGTTGCCGTCACGGTAATCGTCCGAGTGGGCCGTATTGCCGATCACCCGTACATAACCCAGTGGGCCGCCGGCGGCGGCATCCAGCACCTTGTCGAAGCGACCGTTGGAGCCGGCCAGCACACTGGCGTTGACCCGGGTGCCCAGTTCGCCGAACTGCTCCGGCTCGCGTTCGAACAGGACGGTCCCGGCCGATGCGCCAGGGCCCCAGAGCACCGTTTGCGGGCCCTTGATGACGGTGAGCTTGTCGTAGGTTTCCGGCGAAATGTAGGAGGTCGGCGCATCCATGCGGCCCGGGCAGGCGCCCAGCAGCATGCTGCCGTTGGTGAGGATATTCAGTCGCGAGCCGAACATGCCCCGCAGCACCGGATCGCCATTGGTGCCGCCGTTGCGTACCAGGGCAAAGCCGGGAATGGTCTTGAGGTAATCGCCGCCGTCACTGGCCGGCACCGGCTGGCGCGGATCCTTGGGATCGGTGACGACGGTCAGGGGTGAACTGGGGGCGATGGCGGTTATGACCGTCGGGCTCAGCTCTTCGAGCTGGCCTTCGTGATGATCGTGCTCATCGGCCAGCGTGTGTTGGGCCAGCAACAGGCCGCACAGCGCAGCGACCATAGGGCGTAAACGAACCCGTGGCTCGTTCGGGAGGCATCGAACCAAAGCGATGCCGGCAGAAAACCTGGACATGAGGATTCCATCGAACAGACGTAAACGACACGGTCGGGCAGCCTGGGGCTGTCTTGTGCGACCGGGTGAAGTAAGTGTCGGGCTTACGCGGCGAAGGGCGGTGCGCGGGTGCGGGCACCCGGGAAGAAGGAGGGCCGGACATGGCCCAGGCGTGGGGACGGGCTGGTGTGGGTGTTGGCCGTTGGCGTGTCGAAAACGGCGAAGGATTGTCCGCCCGGCAGGGCAGGGCAATTGAACAACAGGCTGCAGTAGCCGCACTTTTCCCACAGCGCATGGTGCTGGCTCTGGGGGGCACAGTGCTCGGCGGCTGTCGCGTCGTGCTCGGCTTGGGCACTCGTCGACATGTCCATCGTGTCCATGCCCATCATGCCCATGCTCATGTCCATATTCATGGACGCAGGCATAGGCCGATCCATCGGCATCGACTGAGAAATCAGTGGACCGATGAAGATCATCAGCATCGCGAACAGGCTGATCCAGCTGCCGCGTGCCAGGCTCATGGGCTGGCGACGGGGACGGGCCGGGCTGCTGCGGGGGTTACCCATGGACAAGCTCGATCAGTGTGCGTGCATCGACGGCTTGCTGCCGTCGGGGGCTTTTTTCTGCACCGCGACGTCGACGGTGATATCCCCGGCTTTTTCGAAATGCAGTGTCATGGGGAAACGCTTGCCGTCGCTCAAAAGGCTGCGGTCCTTGAGCTCCAGCAACATCACGTGATAAGCCATCGGCGCGAAGGTGACGGTAGCGCCGGGGGCGATATCCACCACGGGCACCGGCTGCATCTTCATCAGGTCGTCTTGCTTCACGTGCTCGTGGAGCTCGGCCTTGGCGGCAATCGGCGATTCGACGCTGAGCAGTCTGTCGGCACTCTTGCCGGTGTTGTGAAGCACGAAGTACGCAGCCACGGTGGGCGCGTTGGGTGGCAGTTCCTGGGACCACGGGTGGCCGATCTCCAGTTCCCCCGCTTTGTACTGATGTGCGTGGGCGAAGCCGACGGGAAGCAACAGGGCGGCCAGCAGGATGAGTCTGTTCAACATGGCAGTTCTCCGAAGTGATTCAGGGCGCAGGTATGTGCGAAAGGAATCAGACCAGAGGCGAGGCGCGGGGGTTGAGACTTGGCCATTGCTGGCGCGCAGTGAGGCTGTCGAGCGTCGGAGGGACGGCGCCGGCGTGGGCCAGTCGCGCATCCACGTACAATTGCGCAGGTTGCCCGGCCAGCGCCACCAGCGGCGCGGAACCGGAACAGCACCAGCAATGCTGCATCGTCGAGTGATCGTCGTTCTGCGGCGTATTCTGTTCGAACTTGCCCAGGGAAATCGCCACCATCTTCGTGCCGCTGGACGAACAGAAACTGCCCCAGAGCAGTTGCTCGGCCGGCGCGTTTGCAGTCGCTGAAGCGTTCCCGGAAAGCGGCATGGCGAGCATGTTGAACAGCACTGCGAAGCAGGCGATCCAGGCAAATGCAAGCCGTTGTCGGGACATGGGGCAATCCGCTCGGTTGGGCGATCAGGTGGCGGTATTTAGCCTGATCGAGGGGCAGAAGTAAAAAAGCCATGTGCGGTGTAGGGTCGCAGGGCTCGTATTAACAGTAGCAACAGATTCGCAAGGGAGCGTTCTGTCGTGGTGGCGACAAAATCCATGGCGCTTGATCTCAGGATCCGCGCGACGTGGACAGCGCTGCCAATAGCTCGTCGAGCGTCCCGAATTCCCGGTCCACTTCCGGCAATGGGGGGCGCTTCAATACCAGCACCGGTATCCCGCGTTCGCGAGCCACTTCCAGCTTCGGCTCGGTGGCCGTACTACCGCTGTTCTTGCTGATAAGCACATCGATCCGCCGTCGCTCGAACAGTTCGCGTTCGTCTTCGATATTGAACGGCCCGCGGGCGCCGATGACTTCGCAGCGTTCATTGCCGGGGTAAACGTCCAGGGCACGCAGGGTCCAGAACTGTTCGGGGGGAATTTCGTGCAGGTGCTGCAACGGTTCGCGGCCCAAGGTGAACAAGGGGCGGCGGAACGGCTGCAGGGCCTGGATCAGCGCGTCCCAGTCGGCCACCTCGCGCCAGTCGTCACCGGCCAGGGGGTGCCATGCCGGACGGCGCAGGGCCCAGCAGGGGAGGCCACAGGCGCGGGCCGCCTGGGCGGCGTTATGGCTGATCCGGGCGGCGTAGGGATGAGTGGCATCCAGCAACAGGTCGACGTGGTGCTCGCGGATGAATTGCGCCAGCCCTTGCGCGCCGCCGTAACCGCCCACGCGAACCTGGCACGCCAGGTCCGTGGGAACACGGCCGATGCCCGCCAGGCTGTAGATATGGTCAGGCCCCAGCGTACGGGCGATGGCCAGGGCTTCGGTGACGCCGCCCAACAACAGGATTCGATTCATTGCAGGGCTCCGGCATGACCGACGATCCCGCCCTGGCGGTCGATGGCGAAGACTTCGACCTGAACCTGGGCCGGTACGATGCTCCGGGCGAAGGCCAGGGCGTGCCCGCACACCGCGTCGCCCAGGGCGATGCCGGCGGCGCTGGCCATTGCCAGGGCTTGCTGGCTGGTGTTGGCATGGCGGATGTCATCTTGCAGAGCTTCATCGGCACCGACAGCGGCCGCCCATGCCGCCAGTTGTGGCAGGTCGATGCTCGAATGACGGCTGTGCAGGTCCATGTGCCCGGCGGCGAGCTTGCTGATTTTGCCGAAGCCGCCGCAGAGGCTGAGCTTTTCCACCGCAACCTTGCGGACATGCTTAAGTACGGCGCCAACGAAGTCGCCCATTTCGATCAGGGCGATTTCCGGCAGGTCGTAGACCCGGCGCATGGTGTCCTCACTGGCGTTGCCGGTGCAGGCGGCGATGTGCAGGTAGCCGTTGGTCTTCGCCACGTCGATGCCCTGGTGGATCGACGCGATATAGGCCGCGCAGGAAAAGGGCCGGACGATGCCGCTGGTGCCCAGGATCGACAGGCCGCCGAGAATGCCGAGCCGTGGGTTCATGGTCTTCAGCGCCAGGGCCTCGCCGCCCTCGACGTTGACGGTGACCTCGAAGCCCCCGGTGTAGCCGGTCTCCCCGGCCAGGCGGCCGAGGTGATCGCCGATCATCTTTCGTGGTACCGGATTGATCGCCGGCTCGCCGACCTCCAGGACCAGTCCCGGCCGCGTCACGGTGCCCACGCCGCGCCCTGCCAGGAAGCGGACCCCGGGCTCGGGCATCAGTCGGACCTGGGAAAACAGCAGCGCCCCGTGGGTGACATCCGGATCGTCGCCGGCGTCCTTGAGCGTCCCGGCCTCGGCCCCCAGTTCGGTCAGTCGACAGAACTCCAGGCGCATCTGCACGTGCTTGCCCTTGGGCAGGACGATCTCCACGGCGTCGGCACTGATGCCGCACAGCAACAGGCGCGCCGCCGCGAGGCTGGTGGCGGTGGCGCAGCTGCCGGTGGTCAGGCCGCTGCGCAGGGGGGCGGGTTGCTCGGCGGTTTCGTCACGCATCGAGGGGTTTTACCAATTCCAGCAACGTGATCGGCAGCGCCTGGCGCCAGGTGTCGAATCCGCCCAGTGGCTGGGCCTGGGCGACATGAATGCGGGTCAGCTCGCCGCCATGACGTTCGCGCCAGGCCATGAGCGCCACCTCGCTTTGCAGGGTCACGGCGTTGGCCACCAGGCGTCCGCCGGGCTTGAGCCGGCTCCAGCAGGTCTCGAACACGCCTTCACGGGTGACTCCGCCACCGATGAATACGGCATCCGGAGCGTCCAGCCCCTCCAGCGCCTCTGGGGCTCGCCCACGGATCAATTGCAGGCCGGGCACACCGAGGGCGTCGCGATTGCGCTCGATCAGGTCCTGGCGTTGCTCGTCCGCTTCGATGGCCAGGGCGCGGCAGCTTCGATGGGCGCGCATCCATTCGATACCGATGGATCCGCTGCCGGCGCCAACGTCCCAGAGCAGTTCGCCGGGCGTCGGGGCGAGGCGGGCCAGGGTGATGGCTCGGACATCGCGCTTGGTCAACTGGCCGTCATGTTCGAATGCGTGATCGGGCAAGCCGGCCAGGCGTGACAGGCGCAACGCCGTGGGGTCGGCCCGGCACTCGATGGCGATCAGGTTCAGGTCGGCGACGGCCGGATCGGCCCACTGGGCCGCGCTGCCCTGGATTCGCCGTTCCGCCGGGCCGCCGAGATGCTCCAGCACGGTCATGGGGCTGGGGCCGAAGCCGCGCTCGCGCAGCAGCGCCGCCACTGCCGCCGGGCTATGACGGTCATTGCTCAGCAGCACCAGCCTGACGCCCGTGGACAGACAGGCGTTGAGTGCCGCCAGGGGGCGTGCCACCAGCGACAGGGTGAGCACTTCCTGCAACGGCCAGCCCATGCGTGCCGCCGCCAGCGAACAGGACGAGGGTGCCGGGATGACCCGCATCTGCTCCGCAGCCACCTGCTTGGCCAGGCTGGCCCCCACGCCGTAGAACATCGGATCGCCGCTGGCCAGTACGCACACCGGCTCGCCGCGGCGTGCCAGCAGCGGTTCGAGGGAAAACGGACTGGGCCATGGCTCCCGCTCGCTGCGGATGCAAGCCGGCAGCAACGCCAACTGACGGGCACTGCCGACGATACGCGGGGCCTGCAGCAGGGCGTGGCGAGCCGTGCGGCCCAGGCCTTTGAAGCCGTCTTCGCCGATGCCCACGATGGTCAGCCAGGGGGTCATCTTTGTTCCTCGAATGGGGTTGTTTGATTGGCGAACCGTTGCGTTCGCGAACCGGGCCGCCATCATAACGCGCCGAAACCCGTGGAAGCAGGATCCGCGCGACAAGTCGATGCCAGCCTTATCGACAGACGTACCTGAGGATATAGGCGTATAGGTCGTTGAAAACGGCGTCGGGCACGTGTTCGGCGTGTACTCGTGCCTCGTGGAGCGCCAGGTGGCATTGCCTGACCATTTCCTCGCGATCGCCAATGAGCTGGAGTCGATTGTTGACAATGGCTTCAAAGACACTTGCGTAGGCCACCTTGGGCCCGTCTATGACCAGGGCCCCGTTCGAGCCCCGGGTATAGGTATTCTGGACGCGCAGCAAGCGCTCCCGGAGCTGGCCGAGCCCGCGCTCGTAGAGGAACATCCGAGAGCCGTCGACTGCTTTGGCAGCGGTCTCGAGAGCGAGGATCGTCGCCTGGGCGTTAGCCAGGCTGGCATTGAGCGCCGACAGCGGGACGAACCTTTCCATCTCGTTTTTTTCCAGGCTCCTGAGTGCCCGGTGAATGCTCGACAGGTGCGCGAATTCTTTCTTGCAGGCGACGATGTGGGTTTCGAACTGGTACCCGGCGGCTGTCGCCATGGGGGGGAAGGTAACGAAGTCGATGCTGTCGAAGGCGCATTCCATGATGATGTTGTACCTGCACTGGAAGGCCTTCTCGAAGATTTTCGTGCTGACTTCCCGGACAAACGCCTCCGTATGCTCATAGGCGTGCGATGCGCCGTGCTTGATCATCTGTGGGTACTGCGGATGTTTTTCCCGGTACTCGGGCAGGTACAGGCGTACGTAGTTGTCGTAGCGCCGGGAGGGCAGGAGGTTCTTTTCCAGCAGATAGGTTTTGCCCGAGCCTTGCGCTCCGGCAGTGACCAGCATCCTGGGAACCGCCTCGGCCGTGATGCCACTCAGCAGCGTGGCAATGATTTCCTCGTACGCGGCGGTGACCTGCGCCGATGTGTAGGTGTAGGTGTGGTTCGGAGCGTGTGACATCCCTGATTTCCTTATCGAGGATTGGTTGAAGTAATCGCCTGCCCTTTGAATAAAGCGGTGTTTTCCGACTTGTTCAAACCAGTCCTGGTTTCAATTCATGTCACTGTTTTTAAAGGTAAAAAGTACTACGAGGCAGGCGACGGGATCCCACGCTCCGGGGGCTTGTCTGCCTTCGGCAGAAACTCGCTGGCGAGGTCGTCGGCCAGGCCGTGAGGGACGCGATTGGCAAGGGGGGTGCGCAATCCGACCGGCAAGCTTTTCATGACCCCCGGCAAAGCAGGCATAATGGCCGTCCTTCGCCGCCGTGGCGTGCCTCATTGACCGGTTTCCCTTGAACGAACGTCCATCCTCCTGCGTCATCCGCCCCTCGGGTTGTCCGGGGTTGCTGCGTGTCGTCCAGGCGCTGGACGGCGGGATCTGTCGGATCAAGCTCGACGGCGGGTCCATCCAGGCAGTCCAGGCTGAAGCCGTGGCGTCGGCGGCCGAGCGGTTTGCCGGTGGCGTCATCGAGGCGACTAATCGTGCCAACCTGCAGATCCGCGGGATCGGCCTCGAGCAGGAGGCCCTGATCGCCCAACTGCTGGCCGTCGGCCTCGGCCCTCATAAACCGGCCGGTGACGATGTCCGTAACCTGATGCTCAGCCCGTCGGCCGGGATCGACCGGCAGATGCTGATCGACACCCGGCCGCTGGCCGCGCGGATCCTGCTCACCCTGCAGACCCATGAACGTTTTCATGAGCTGTCGGCCAAGTTCGCCGTGCAACTGGACGGCGCAGAGGCCATGGCGATGCTCGAACACCCTCACGACCTGTGGCTGTCAGCCCTGGTCCAGGACGGTGAGCCTTGGCTGGCTTTCGGGTTGGCCGGCTCGCCACTGGATAAGCCGGCCGGGAGGGTGCCGCTGGGACAGGGGCACGCCCTGGTGGTGGCGGTGCTGGAACTGTTTCTCGACCTGGCCCGCCCGGACCAGACGCGCATGCGCCACCTGCTGGCGCAAATCACGGTGGATGCGTTCATCGCTCGATTGGCTCAACGCGTCCCCCTGCAACCATGCGGTGACTGGCGACGTCTCCCGTCCGAGGATGGATTGCACATCGGCATCCATTCCCAGCACGACGAGCGATTCTACGTCGGCGCCGCGCCCCCCTTGGGGCGGCTCGACGCCGCCATGCTGCGCGGCGCGGCGCAACTGGCACGGGACAAGGGCGATGGCAGCCTGCGCCTGACCCCCTGGCAAAGCCTGTTGTTGCCCAACATCGACCGCCAGGACGCGGACGAAGTGCTGGCGCGGCTCGAAGAGCTGGGCCTGGTGGGCTCGCTCGCCCGCCCCCTGGCGCACCTTATCGCCTGCACCGGCTCCAGTGGTTGCGGCAAGGCCCTGGCCGACACCAAGGCCGATGCCTGGCAATTGGCTGAACGGCTGCATGGCCAGGGCCGCGCCTTGAAAGTCCATTTGTCCGGCTGCCCGCGTTCCTGCGCGGCGGCCCATATCGCGCCCGTCACCCTGCTGGCGGTCGCCCCCGGTCGTTACGACCTCTATCTTCGCGATGCCGCGCTGCCGGGTTTCGGCGCGTTGCAGGCGCACAACCTGACAATCGAGTCGGTCGGCCACTGGCTCGACGCTCACCCCCGGAGTCCCCTTGATGCTTGATTACATCCGCGACGGTCAGGAGATCTATCGCAACTCCTTCGCGATCATTCGCGCCGAGGCGAACCTGGCGCGTATCCCGGCCGACCTGGAAAAACTCGCCGTGCGGGTCATACACGCCTGCGGCATGGTCGAGGCCGTGGATGGCCTGCAGTTTTCCGAGGGCGCGGGTACCGCCGGGCGCCAGGCGCTGGCCGCCGGTGCGCCGATCCTTTGCGATGCGCGCATGGTGTCCGAGGGGGTGACCCGGGCCCGGCTGCCTGCCAACAATCCGGTGATCTGCACATTGCGTGACGAGCGCGTGCCGCAACTGGCCCATGAGCTGGGCAATACCCGTTCGGCAGCGGCCCTGGAGCTGTGGCGCCCGCACCTGGAAGGCAGTGTCGTGGTGATCGGCAACGCGCCGACCGCGCTGTTCTACCTGTTGGAGATGCTCGATGCCGGCGCGCCGAAACCAGCGTTGATCCTGGGATTCCCGGTGGGCTTCGTCGGTGCCGCCGAGTCCAAGGCGATGCTGGCGGCCGACAGTCGTGGCGTGCCGTTCGTGATCATGCAAGGCCGGCTTGGCGGCAGCGCCATGGCCGCCGCCGCTGTCAACGCCCTCGCCACGGAGATTGAATGATGCAGCAGCCTGGACGTCTGATCGGCCTCGGCGTGGGCCCCGGTGATCCTGAACTGATCACGCTCAAGGCGCTGCGCCTGCTGCGGGAGTCGCCGGTGGTGGCGTACTTCGTTGCCAAGGGCAAGAAAGGCAATGCCTTCGGCATCATCGAAAGCCATCTGCAAGCCGAGCAGACGTTGCTGCCACTGGTCTACCCGGTCACTACCGAGGCGCTGCCGGCGCCGTTGTCCTATGAACAGGTGATCGCCGATTTCTACGATACCGCCGCCCAGCAATTGGCGGTGCATCTGGATGCCGGTCGCGACGTGGCGGTGATCTGCGAAGGCGATCCGTTCTTCTATGGCTCCTACATGTACCTGCACGATCGCCTGGCCGAGCGCTATGTGGCCGAAGTCATTCCCGGCGTCTGTTCGATGCTGGGCGGGGCCTCGGTACTGGGAGCGCCGCTGGTGTATCGCAACCAGAGCCTGTCGGTGCTGTCCGGTGTGCTGCCCCATGAGGAACTCAAGCGCCGCCTGGCCGATGCCGATGCGGCGGTGATCATGAAGCTGGGGCGCAACTTCCCCAAGGTCCGCCAGGTGCTCGGTGAGCTGGGCCTGGACGGGCGGGCGCTCTACGTCGAGCGGGCTACCATGGCCAATCAGAAGATCGTGCCGCTGGATGAAGTCGAGCCGATGTCCTCGCCGTACTTCTCGCTGATCATCGTGCCGGGCGAGCGGTGGCAAGGATGACGTCCAGGACTGCGGCAATCGTCATCCTCGGCCCGGGCAGCCTCGCAACGGCCCGGCGGATCCAGCAGCGCTATCCCGACGCGTTGATTCACGGTCTGGCCGGGCGGGTCGAGGGTGTGGATCGCTCCTACACCGAGTTTGGCGCGACGCTGCGCGAGCTTTATCAACAAGACACGCCGATCATCGCCCTGTGCGCGGCCGGCATCGTCATCCGTACCCTGGCGCCGCTGTTGCTGGAAAAAGGCGCGGAGCCGCCGGTGCTGGCAGTGGCGGAAGACGGCAGTGCCGTGGTGCCGCTGCTGGGCGGCCTGGGCGGCGTCAATGTCCTGGCCCGGGAGATTGCCGATACCCTGCAGGTCGCTGCGGCGATCACCACCAGCGGCGAATTGCGTTTCGGCACTTGCCTGTTGAATCCGCCGGGCGGCTATCGCCTTGGCGACCTTGAACAGGGCAAGCGCTTTGTCTCCGACCTGCTGGCCGGCGAGACGGTGCGCATCGAAGGCGCCGCATCCTGGCTGGACCAGGCGCAGTTGCCCCAGGACGCTCAGGCGCGCCTGGCGATCCGTATCGATTGCAGTGCGGCCCCGCCGTCGCCTGACGAGTTGCGCATCTACCCGCGCCAGGTGGTGGTGGCGATAAGGACAGGCAGGTCGGAGGTTGCCACTGTCGTCGCAGATGCCTTGCGCCAGGAGGGCCTGGCGGTGCAATCGCTGGCGTGCCTGCTGGCCCCTGACACCGACATGGCGCGTCCCGGGTTGCATCAGGCGGCCTCGGCACTGGAGGTGCCGCTGCGCTTCGCCCCGGCCGGTGACGATATTGCCCGGTGGATGAGCGAGTCCCTCGGCCAACCGGCATCGCTACGGGTCACCGACGACCTGGCCATCGCTGTGGCCAAGCACCCCGTCGACCCGCAACGGATCGGCCGTCCCCGGGGGCGTCTGGCGGTGATCGGCCTGGGGCCTGGAGCGGCGCAGTTGATGGTGCCGGCGGTACGCGCCGAACTCGACCTGGCCACCGATGTGCTGGGCTATGAAACCTATGTGCGGATGGCGGGGCCGTTCCGGGCCGATCAGGTGCAGCATTGCACCGACAACCGTGAAGAAATGCAGCGTGCCCGGCATGCCTTCGAGCTGGCCGCCCAGGGCCGACGCGTGGTGGTGGTATCGTCCGGCGATCCAGGCGTGTTCGCCATGGCGGCAGCGGTGCTGGAAGCGCTCCATGAGTCGCCGGATGTCCACTGGCACAACGTCGATCTGCAGATCCTGCCGGGCGTCTCGGCCTCCCTGGCTACGGCCGCCCAGGCCGGTGCGCCCCTGGGGCACGATTTCTGCGTGATGTCGCTGTCGGACAACCTCAAGCCCTGGTCGGTCATCGAGAAGCGCCTGGACCTGGCCGCACAGGCAGACCTGGCCCTGGCGTTCTATAACCCGATTTCCCGGTCGCGGCCCTGGCAACTGGGACGAGCGCTGGAAATCGTCGCGCACCATCGCAGCCCTGAGACGCCGGTGGTCCTGGGGCGCGACATCGCGCGCCCGGGCCAGACGCTGCGGGTCACCACACTGGGCCAGTTGACGCCGGACCAGGTGGATATGCGCACCATGGTGCTGGTGGGCTCTTCCACCACCTGTGTCTTTCCTCGCGCCGAAGGTGGCGACTGGGTATATACCCCACGCTGGTACGGCGAAAAGCCTCTTTGATGCAACTCGGCAGCCCGCTCGGGCTGCCATCACTCCGAGGTCTGCTTGGTTGCATGCGGTCGGTAAAACAGCAAGTTGTCGATAAGTTTGGCTGGTTACATGCTGTTCGGTTTTTATTTGGTAATTCATTCGGTTTGAACGAGGAAGAGTGGTGAGTTAGTTTTGCGCCACCTTATCGGGCGTACTGCGTTCTGAAAGTTTATGTCCACGTGCCTGGATGCACGTGCAGTTTGCTGTTGCCGAAAACCGGCTTCGGCATGTTCGTATGCAATAAATGGAATTATTGGTGATGAGTGAGAGCGGAATAAAATCGACGCAGGGTTACGTCGATTTCATGGGTTTATTGAAACTCAAGGATCTTGAACAGGCATTGATGCCGCATAAAGGCACTGATCGATACGAGGCGGTGCTGCGTTATTACTTTGGCTGTATCGCCTCGCTGGATTCGCCATCGATGTTGGAGCCGCTCGGGTTGCTCAAGCAGGCGTTGAAGGCATTCCAGGGCGTCGGGCGTCATCGGCGCACGGCGGAACCGGCGCCGTCCGGCGCTGCCGAGTCGATGGACCTGGCGCACATCTGCACTGCCGTCGAAAGTTTTGAGGCGCGTCTGCAAAACAGCGTCGAACAGTTGAGGACAGCGGCGCTCGAAGTTCCGAAAAAGTTGCATTTCGTCTGGCTGGGAGGCGGCATTGGCGCTATTCAGCGCGACTATATAAATATCTGGCAAAAGGTGATGGTCGACGATGGTTATCAACTTAATCTCTGGTATGACAACGATGCGTTGTTGGCTTATGAAACCAATCGGATCATTGTCGAAGCCGCCAAGGCCGATGCCATGCTCAATGGTGCATTGGACATTACCGATGCATTTGAATTGGGCGACCGCTACGAAGAGCGGGTGATTGTCCTGAAGCAGCAGATGTTTGCGCATATCAGGGATGTGGTGGAAAGCGGCGGTAGCGCCGATGACGCGAGGATCGATCTGCTGGTCCGAGCCTATGGCCAGGACAAGGCTCGGCTGACGGCCTTGAAGGCGGCCAACCTGCTCAGCCTTTCGGCAGTGGCCGAAGGGAGCCTGACATTGCGCGATCTTGCCCGGGGCGAGGCCCCCTTGCAGTTGCAGGATATCTACGAGCGGGAGATCAACCTGCGTTGCAACCTGGCTTCCGGCTCGGATGTCGTGCGTGTCGAAGCGCTTTTCGGCGAAGGCGGGTTCTACGCTGACGTCGATAACCTACCGCCTTTGCTGGATAAACTGGGCGCTGTGGATATCAGCGCCTTCCAGACGGACGCCCGCCTGGGTGTGCTGCAACTGTTGCTCGATCGCAACCCTGAGTGGATGCCGGGTCGCCAGGCATTACGCAGCCGATACAAGGATTATCAAGACCAGGTCCCATTGCAAAGTCGTGAGGCCCTCGAGCGTTTCGCCGACAGCAAGCCCGGGCTCAAGCAGGTATTTCGCATACCGGCGCAGCGTCTCGCCCGGCCTTACGAACTGCGCGCTGTAGCCGAGCAGCATTCGATGAGCAACGCGTTCCTGATGGCTCATCCAGGGGCGGCGATGCTCAAGACCGTCATCGACCGCTTCAGGCTCAACTATGAACTCGTCGATGCCACCGCGCACCTGGCCGATGAGCAAAACGTTGCCTTCACCGATATCCGCACCATGGAACAGCTTGCTTCCCAGGCCGCGACAGCGATCTTCGGCAACTTGCACGAGCTACCCCCGGAAGAGGAGATGGCGATTTCTTTCCTGGCTCAGGCCGCCGCCACTTACTACAGCGACGGCATCCGCCCCCAGAGCGAAGTGACCATCTACCTGACCGGGCCCGGAGCCATGCGCGCCGCCATGCTGGATTATCAGAAGGCAAATTTCACCCCTCGAAGTGCCGAAGGATGGAGTAGCGAGCTCGCCATACCTGCTGTCGCAACGGTGAACCGGGCCACCGAGGAAGAACTGGACCATTCCTGGAAAGAAAACGAAAGCGACGTCGTGCAATGGCTGGGCAATGAGAAAAAACGCTGGCAACAGGGCCTCTTCCAGGCGCGTTACGCCGGTGAGCTGGCGGAACTGCTCAAATACCGCACGCTTCAGTTCGATGAAGGCTGGCCGGTGGTTGAAGGGCGTCACGTGCTGTCCACCGACTTGCTGCAGCATCTGGCCGATCAGTTGGGCGAGCCTTTCATGGCGATGATGGGGCGCAGCCATACCGGCGTGGTGGCCTTCGACCAGCCCATACCGCTGAGTTTCGATGCGCGCCAGGCAATTCGCGTCCAAGGTTCCAGCCTGTTGGCGCCTGCCTCGTTGGGCGATCCTCAAACGCAGCGGCTTTCTGTTGCCGAAGTGCTGGGCCAGCTCGCCGATGGCGATCTCGACGTGGTCCAGTTGAGCCCCTTGCAACGCCTGCTGTTGGGTACCTTGATCGGCGCGAAGTCCCTGGACAACCGCAACTTCGATGCACTTCGCCCGCATCTGGACAACCTGGCCAACAACCTTGGCGAGCGGGGGACCGTGGGCAGCTACGCCATGATCGAGCAGGCGTTGTACCGACAGCAGGCGCCGGCATTCCTGGCCGGACTGGCTGACCCGGTCGAATATTCGCTCCTGCATTCGGACACTGCCCTGGGCCTGAAGAAAGACGCCTTGGAGCGGCCGCTGACATTGCGCCAGTGGGGGCGCCAAGTGGCCCGGATCCAGCGACTGGCGCAGCTCGAGTTCCGTATCCGGGTCACCGAGCGTGTCGGAGTCGTACTGGATGGTTTCGAGGCCGACGTGACCAAGCCTGTGCCCCAGGATCTGCTGCTGCAGGGCGAAGGGGACAGGGTGGGCGGACGTTGCTATCCATTGACCCTGGCCATGGCGGCGGCCTTGTCGACGGGAAAAGCGGCGGTCAACACCTTGCGCGAGCGCTTCTACCTGGGAGCCATCGAGCCCGAGGCAAGCGATTGCGTGACCTTCCTGCAAGGGGTGGAAGCATTGCGTGAGGTGCAGGTCGGTGACGTCGGCAGCGCGCTGGCGCGCTCGGACCTGAAGCAGGTCGTGGAGGCGTTGCAGGCCAGGACCACCACCAGCACGTTGATGCTCAGCTCCGACAACCACGCCATGCTGGTGGCCAGGACTGTCGAAGGCGAGCGCAGTACCTATCATTTCTACGATCCGAATTTCGGTGTCTTCGAGTTCGAGCACGCCACGCGGTTCAGGCAAGCGCTGGAGCGGTTTTTCCTCGATCAGGGAATGGCCGGTTATTACGCCGCCTACGGCGACGCGACGCGTCCCACCTTCGATTTGCTTGAACTGGACGGTACGCGCGTGTCGAAAATTGCGTTACCGGGTGCGATCAAGGTCTCGGACCTGCTGCATCCCGGTGCCTTGCCAGGACAGGCGCAACATCCTGTCCAACAGCGGCTGGCCTCTGCCCGTGGGCAGTCGCTGATGAGCAATCCCCGACTCGGCAGTTGCCTGCTGGCGCTGGATGGTCATTGGTGGGGACAGCAGATCGCGCAAGTGACTACCGGCCTGCGTCAGCAGGATCAGTTGGCCCCCCGGCTCGTGCCTTTGTTCGAGACCCTGGAGATCATGTCGGATGGCACGTACCGGGTGAGCCTGATCGATCCTGAAGAGCCCGAGCACCTGGTGCGGGTCACGTCGGATGACCACCGGCTCCTGCGGATCAAGAGCTACCTGTCGGAACGCTTCCTGGCCTTGGCCAACAAGCCTTCCCTGCCCAGCGATCCTGCCGAGGTGGGCAGTGTCCACACCCTCAATGCCGGCTTCGCCATCCAGGCGCTGATGATGGCGCTGACCGCGCATGAAGGGCCTGATCGACCGCTGTCCCTGGCAGTCCGGCTGCACGCCTATGTCAATTACGCGCAATTGGTGCATGGCGTCGTGTCCGATGTGGCGGGCCTGGTCGGGCTGGTCCGCCAGGCGCTGGCAGAAGAGAAACTGATCGCCCGCACCGTCGCTCCCGTGGTCAAGGCGGCCGTGGGGTCTGGCTTGAGCGAAGCGACCGGCGGCCTGCTGCAACTGGCGAATGTCGGGTTCGACATCTATCAGTTGGCCACCGCGACCAACGAAGTCGCACGTGCCCAGTTCGGTACTCAATTGGCGTTCGACTCGGCCGGCCTGGTGTTGTCGGCCGGAGCACTCGCTGCGGGCTCCGCCACCGCAGGGGCTTTTCTAGGCGGGGCGGGGGTGATCCTGGGCGGGTTGGCGGTGGGGGTGGCGGCGTTGGCCCAGGGGTTCGCGACCATTGCCGAAGAAGCCAAGCAGGTCGGACTGTTCTTCGACGAGATGACAAAGGCGCATCTGCAGCCCTATCGGTTTGACGCCCATGGCAACGCGTGGCTCCCGAACGCCTCGTTGATTGTCCGGACACTGGACCTGGCGCGCGGCCAACTTCAGCTGGACAGTCCCAGGTTGTACCCGTTGCGGGATCATTTCGGTGTGCCGACGTTCGATCTCGACTATGACCGTTCGATCGACATCCGCAGCGAATTGCGCCTGCCCGGTCGGGTCATGTTCACACCGCCCGCCGGACAGGCCATCATGCTGCCCGGCACGCCGCAAGCCTGCTATCGCTATGAGTACAAGGCGCTGCCATTCGCCAGCCTGCGCCATGATGCCGGGTTCGACACGGCACGGCGCCTGGAGAAGAGGAAAGCCGATGGCGGCTGGCTGTTCCTGTTTTCGTTCTATTCGTTTCCCAGCGACTACATCCTGTACCGCCTGGTCCCGGATTACCGGCCAACGGTCATCGATGTGCTGCTCGACGACCACGAGCGTTCACTGGTGGTGCCTGCCATCCCCACGGACTGGCGCGGGAAGATCGCCTATCAGATCCGCAGCGCCGGCAAACGCTGTGCGGTAACGCTCAATCCTGGCGTGAGCCTCACCCTGGAGTCGTTGAGCCTGCAGGAGGCCAGTTGGGTGCTGGACGCTCCTTGGGCCAGCGAGGACGATATCCGGCTCGAGCGCTACACCAGGATGTTCGTTGGCGATGTCCAGGTGAACTTCACGGGGACGCGCCGCCACGCCATATTGCTGCGCATCAGCGGGAATCAGGTGTTCCAGGTCGAGATGACGCAGCTCAAGCTGGCCCTCATCGAGCAGGACGTGCCGCCAGGCATGGATCGGCAGGTGTTGCAGGCGCACCTCAAGGCCCTGGCCCGCGAGCATCGCCTGGTGATGCCCTACACGCCTGTGCACCACTATCTGGTTCCGTTCGAAAAGCCGGACGAGCCCCGTTATCTCACGGCCTGGTATGACGCCCGGGAAGATCGTTTCCTGTATATCCGCGACGATGTACCGGGTGCCGAGGATGCGATCCTGGGGACCGTGGCGGGCCGCTACGCCTACTTTTTCGAACCGGCGAACCTGATCGTCTGGCAAGTCGATGCGGTCACCGGGCTGCTGAGCCACCGTTATTGGCTATGGCCTGCGAAAGACAGGCAGACGATCATCAAAAGTGTCGAGGCGGATGCCCAGGGGGTGGTGCATGTGGCGCAGGAAATCACCCGCGAGGACCAGACCACCGAGGTGCTGGTCTATGTCGTCCACGATGGGCAACTGCTGCTGAGTTCCGTGACCCGGGATCTCGATCCGACGCTTGAATCGGTGTTCAGCGCCAGCGAAACGCTGGCCGACTGGTCGCAGGTACTGGGTGCTGGCTACCCTTTTACACCGTACGTCGCTGACCGTACCTATGCCACCGTCAACTGGCAGCCGGCCCCCTTTGTTTCGGTCTGCTGGAAGATCGACGAGACGTTGCGAGACATGGCCTGGGTTCGCCGCAGCGATCAGTTGATCATCCGCCCCTCGCCGAGACGCAATCATTACCGTGGGTGGCCGGACTCGATCAAGAACCTCACCGATCTGACGCTGCTCACACCGGCGCAGGGGAGCGATGTGTTCGTCATCTACGACAGGACCAGGCAGGAGCTGTGCCGTAGGCAGCGCACCCTGGTGGAGGGAAAAGGGCAGTGGTCCAACCGATGGCTACGCTCTGAGAAACTGGACAATATCATCGCCGTCGAGGACGGCTATCTGGCACTGATGTCCGATGGCCTGTTCTACAACCTGACGGACCAGGGACGCCAGGAACTGGGCGGTGTGACCGAACATTGGTTCAAGGACCGCGCGTACTGGTGGTCGGCACTGGACCCGTTGGCCCGGCGCTATCCGGGCAGGCCCCTCGCCTTGATCGGCCTGGCCAACTTCAAGGGGGATGCGAAGCTGGGGGCCTGGTACATCGACAACAGATTGCTGTTGATCGACCCGGGGCATGGCAAGGAGTTGCGACTGCTCAGGACGACTCCGGACGGCGAGGCGGCCTGGCTGTTCAATGTTTCAAATGGTGAAGTCTATCGCCAGGCGTTCATCGATCCGCAACGCCTGGAGCCGGCCTTTGGCGAAGGCTCGCAATTGTTGCAGGCTGACGCCCTGCCCGTCCCGCAACGTGTATGGGCGCCCTGGCAGTTCGCCGAACTGACGGTCGAAGGGGCTGGCTTGCGTGGCGTGACATTCGAAGGCGTGGTGGTCTCGTTGCGAGAGCCGGAGCCGGCGTTCATCACCGGTGTCACGCTGGAGTGGAGCATCGCTCAGGGGGGGCGCGAGCATGAAGGACTCAAGCGATTGCTGGAGTATCCTTTCCATGGCCCGCTGTTGTCGGTGGAGGATCCCGATAACCTGAAATGGTTCGTCACCCAGAGCAAACGCCTGATACGGGTTCCACGGACCGCGATTCCCGAGTCCTTCGAAGTGCTTGGGACGAAGAAGCAAACCAACCTGCTGATTCACGAAGGCCGCCATGGAAAACTGCTGACCTATCCGGACATCGGGCATGCGGGGCCCCTCAGTTATGTGCAGCGCGTTGGCGAGGTCATGGTCATGGAAGGGCAGACCAAGATCGACGATTTCCTGCCGCTCATGCCCGACGGCATCACGACCCTGGTCCTGCGCATGGGGCAAGGCACGCAGAGCTACCGATTGTCGAAAGCGGCCTGGTTGAGGCTCGAGTCGGTCATTCTCAACTGCCGGCATACCCTGGACAACGCAGCGACAGAGCCGGGCAAGCTGATCTGGGAATTGGACGAACCGGAAAAGCTGCTGCTGAGTCTTGTCGATGAACACCTGGTAATCATCGACCCGGACAATGGGCACAGTGTGATATTCCGAGAAGCCTATGCCGCGGATATCAATCTGCGTGGAGAAGTGCTGCTCAGCTTTGAAGAACATCGGCGTTATGCTGTTTCGACGCTGGTCAAGCGAATGGACGCTCGGCAGAAGTCTCAGGACAGCATAACGCTGAAAGAGTTGCTGAGCGTCCCGCAAGTATTAGAGAGCAACCTGGTGGGTTGAGACGGCCTAAAGTGCTGAATCAGCTCATTCTGCCATTCATGAGGCGATTCTCCTTAAATTGAATCGCCGCATGGATTGCTCGTTCAGTTTGTTCCTGATCAGTCCGCGCTTGCGCTCCAGTTCGCTCCTGTCCAATCTTAAAAAGATGCGTTGCTGGGTGATTGTGGCCGAGCGCTGTTCCCAGTTCCAGAACAGAAAACCACGCTTCTTGATGTTCACGTTCAATTGGAGTTTATACACGGCGATGTTCAGATTGTTTTGGGTGTCGTAGCGAGCCGGAATGATCTGGAACGATTCCCCCTCCCGGGTTTCATTGTCGAATGAAAGCATGGCCAGGCGCTCGATCTTCAACGCGTCGAGGGTGTCGATCATGGCGTTCGCCTGCCGCGAATCCCTCATGGACCAGGCGCTTTGGACCAGGAAGTCGGCCACGGAGCCCGATACGAGATGTTGCGTGCGGGTGAAGATGGAGTCGCCATGTAGCGCCCAGCCGAGGAAGTTCAGGGTGCGGGCATATTCTTCGAACCAGCCCTTGGCGTCGGTGTAGCGGTCATGGCCGAGGTCCGCCGATTGGGTGGCGATGTTGTTGCAATCGGCAATATCGTTGTGGTCCTGCAGGGACAGCGTTTCGATATAAGACAGCAGATTGGGGCCTGTGACCAGTCCGGTCAATGATTCGTCGTTCATGGAAGATTCTCCTTGGGAATGTTTTTTTATAAATACAGTGCAAGGAGAAAAGTGTGTATGGCTAACGCCGCTTATTTTGAGGCTGAATATTTTATTGTAATGAGCGGTTGTAACTACATACGCTGTAATGGGGCGGAGTTGTAGTGCGTTTGAATAATAAATTAGATTGACGCTGGTCCGCAGGAGCGGTCATTGAATAACCAAGGAAAGTTATATGGAACAGTTTGAAAGTAAAATCAGCGTTGAACAAAGTATTGAACTGATCGGCGCCCGTATCGACAGGCGCAAGGCGCTGGCTTCTGCCCATCGACGCGTGCGTCGTTCCGCAGAAATGCATGACAGCCCTACCAAGGCCCTGGATGCACTGATGCTGGGGGATGCGTTGCTGGGCTACGGCACGAACATGTCGCTCACCAACATGGCGATCATGGAAAACCTGATGACCATGGCGATCATGGAGGCCAACTACGAAGTGCCTCGCGGCAAGAACACCCTGGCCTGGTACGACGCCTTTATTCACTGTCTGCGGGACCTGGGGTGTTTCGTGGCCGATGATGGCTACACCCGCTACTCCGAAAGCTCCCAGCGGGTGGACATGGACAATGTCATCAGCGATATCGTCAGGGGGATCATCGACGGGGTGAAGGCCAGCGTGCCGGCGGCTTCGGTGCTCGGTGCCGTGGTGAACACCACGATCGACGGCCTGAAGCAGGACAACAACACCCTCAACCTGTTCAACAGCCAGGTCAAGACGCCCGAAGGGGCGCGCCTGTCGGTCATCCCTT
The DNA here is from genome assembly GCF_900119645.1 of Pseudomonas sp. NFACC43. Classification (NCBI taxonomy): domain Bacteria; kingdom Pseudomonadati; phylum Pseudomonadota; class Gammaproteobacteria; order Pseudomonadales; family Pseudomonadaceae; genus Pseudomonas; species Pseudomonas sp. NFACC43. The sequence continues at coordinate 60,573 of NZ_FPKK01000009.1, read as the reverse complement.
GCGAGCAGTTGGCCAACGGTACCCTGATCGCTTCGTCTGCCTCGATCAGGCAGGTCGGTACTTCGAGTAACGGCGGCGTACTGTTCGTGAACTGGCAGTCCTCGGCGCGGGAAATCTTTCGCGGCAAATCGTTGGTGACCTTCAATCCGGCGCGCTACGAAGAGTTCCGGCAGGACATCGAAGAGTACCTGGGCGAGCACCGCAGGGAAGTCCTGCGCCAGCGATTCAACCGTCGCAGGCTGGGGTGAAGGGGCGTCGGGCTATGGCCCCAGATAGCCTTTCACCCCTGTGAAGATGATCTGCGCCGCCAGCGCGCAGACAAACAGCCCCATCAAGCGACTGACGATCTGCAAGCCCTGGTCACCCAGGATCCGCTCGATGCGGCTGGACAGGTAGAGCACGACGCCGACAGTGAAGCTGGCCAGGGCGATGCTGACGATGGCGGTGAGTTTGTCGTCCCAGTGCGGCTGGCTCACGCCCATCACCAGCAAGGCGCCGATGGTGCCAGGGCCGACAGTCAGGGGAATGGTCAGCGGGACGATGGTCACGTCCTGCTGAACGTTGTCGGTCTGTACGGCCGACTTGCCCTGGGCCATCCCCAGCGCCGAGATGAACAGCACGCTGCCAGCGCCGATACGGAACGCATCCACGGTAATGCCGAACACAGTGAAAATCACCCGCCCGAACAAATACAGCAAGACGCTGGAGACCAGCGTTGCGATCGCGACCTTCCAGGCCAGGCGCCGTTGTTCCTTGCGCGAATAGCCACGCGTCAGGCTGATGAAACAGGACAACACGAAGAAGGGGCTGTAGAGCACCAGCATCTTCAGGTAAACGCTGAACAGCACATGGAGCATGGTCGAGGCTCAAGGCAGAGAAGGACGACGGGAGTCTATCAGGCGATGGGACGTCTGTCGGCTCAGGACGTTTGCGCCGTGCGGTTCTGCTGTTCGCGCTGGGCCACCCAGTGTTCGATCAGCTCACGCAGTTGCGACAGTTCCACCGGCTTGGCCATATGACCGTCCATCCCTGCCTGGCGGGCCCGTTCCTTGTGTTCGGCCAGGATGTGCGCCGTCAGGGCGACCACCGGCGTGCGGGTCCGCTGGTTGCCCATCTCCCATGCACGCAATTGCTGGGTGGCGGAGAAACCGTCGAGGATCGGCATCTCGCAATCCATCAGGACCAGGTCGTAGCGTTGCTCCTTCATCGCCTTGAGGGCTTCTTCGCCGTTGCTGGCGGTGTCGGGTTGCAGGTTGAGCTTGCCGAGCATGCCGCGGATGACCTTGGTGGAAATGCTGTTGTCCTCGGCCACCAGGATGCGGAAGTCGCTGGGTACCTTCACCGGGGCGGTAGGCCCCGCGCTTGCCGGGGAACTGGGGGCGTGGCCCCTGTTGCGCTGGTTCAGCTCGTCGGCCAGGGTGGTCTTGAGGGTATAACCGGCCACCGGTTTGGCGAGGATGCGCTTGACCCCGCTGTTGCGTGCCACGATCTTGCTCGGCGCGTTGCTGATGCCGGTGAGCATGATCAGCAGGATATCGTGGTTCAGGCTTGGATCTTCCTTGATCTTGGCCGCCAGTTGCATGCCGGTCATGCCTGGCATGTTCTGGTCCAGCAGGACCACGTCGAAATAATCGCGCAGGTGCGCCTTGGTGCGCAGCAGCGCCAGGGCCTCCTTGCCCGATGGCACCGCGCTGACGTTCAGGCCCCAGGCGCTGCATTGCTGCACCAGTACCTTGCGGCAGGTTTCGTTGTCGTCGACCACCAGCACCCGTGCGCCTTGCAGTGGGCTGTCGAGGTCGGAGGTCGGGTGTTCGAGGCGGTCCGGGTCCAATGGCAGGGTCAGCCACAGGGTGCTGCCCTGGTTGCCGCTCTTGATGCCGAACTCGCCGTGCATCAGCATGATCAGCTGGCGGGCGATGACCAGGCCCAGGTTTCCACCCAGGCGCGTGGCCGAGAGGAAGTTCTTGCTGTGCAATTCGGCGTGCATCAGCGTGTCGCGCTCCTCGGCATCCATGGGCGATCCGCTGTCCTGCACCGCGATGCGCAGGCGCGGCTGCTTGCTGCGCTCGTCGAGGGCCACGACGATCAGTACTTCGCCTTCGTCGGTCTTCTTCAGGGCATTTTCCAGCAGGCTCAGCAACGCCTGGCGCAGCCTCGTCGGGTCGCCGCTGATTACCCGGGGTACCTGGGGCTGGATGAAACTGATCAGTTCGACATTCTGCTGTTCGGCCTTGGCGCGGAAGATGCTCAGGCAATCCTCGATCAGCGCGTTGAGATCGAACTGTACGTCGTCCAGCTCGATCTGGCCGGATTCAAGCCGTGAGATGTCGAGAATCTCGTTGATCAGGGTGAGCAGCTCGTTACCGGCGCTGTGGATGGTCTGCACGTAGTCGCGTTGCTTGACCGACAGTGGCGTGCCCAGCAACAGTTCGGTCATGCCCAGCACGCCGTTCATCGGGGTGCGGATCTCGTGGCTGATCTTGGCCAGGAATTCCGCCTTGGCATTGATCTCGGCGTTGCTGGCAGCCAGGTCGCGGCTGATGCTGAAACGACTTTCGTTGATCGAGCGCTGGCGCTCGCCCAGGGCGACGCTCATCAGCAGACCGCTGATGCAGATGAACACCAGCAACGTGACGATCAGGCCCTGGGGTGCCACTTCGGTGAGGCCTTGCAGCGCGGGCAGGATGATCAGCGTGCCGAGGTTGAAGACCACCATGGCCGCGACGAACAGCCGGGCCGGGCGGTAGCCCTTCTGCCAGTGCCAGGCGCTGACGAACAGCATGCTCAGGCCGGCCAGGGCCACCAACGCATAGGTCATGATGTTGAGCGGCAGCGTGTTGACGAACAGCAGCAACAGGCAGCACAGCATGATGAAGACGATGTCCCCCAGCAGCAGCCGATTCAGCGGGTGCGGCCCCAGGGGCGCGAAAAAGCGGTAGGCGAACATCAGCCCGCAGGGCGCGGTCAGCAGCAGGGCCAGGTAGGCGCCAGGCGTCTGCACCGCTGGCCAGTCCGGTAGCCAGCCTCCCGCAAGGTTCAGCAACAGCACCAGGCTTAGCATCAGCAGCCCTTCACAGGCCGCCAGCCACAGGCAACTGCGTGAGCGGGTGTAGGCGTAGCGGGTGAGGTTGTGCAGGATCAGCATGGCGATGCAGCCGAACAGCAGCCCATAGATCAGGGTCTGGTTCTGGTCGGCGGCGGCCATGATTGCCGGTTGCAGTGTGATATAGGGACGCAGTTCGTGCCGCGATGCCAGCCTGAGGTAGACATCCAGGGGCTTGTCGCTGCGGGGCAGGGCCAGCATGACGTCGCTGCTGGGCACCGAAGGCTCGGTGCGAGGCTGGGCATTACCGCCGATCTGCTGGTCGATCAGTGCGTCGCCGTCCAGTACGTAGAGGTTCAGGCGCGACAGGTCGGGCGCGAAGATACGCAGGATCTGTTCATGTTTGTCGGGCGCCAGGCGAAAGCGCAACCACAGCGCGCCCCCCGGTTCGGCCGCCTTGAGGCGGTCCAGGTCGATGGGGCTGAATTGATTGGTGTAGCGGGCGGAGCGGATGTCGCTCAGCTTCAGGTCGCCCTGTTCGTCGAGCAATACCGCCCAACCACTGCCTGGCGCGGCCTGGGCCGGGAGCATGCAGAGCAGCGTCAGCAGGGTAACGGTAAAGCCTATGGCAATCCTGAGCCAGCGCACGGCGAGTTCCCTTCAAAGGTTGATGCCAGATTATAACTATGCGCGGCGTCCCGGCAGACAGGCAAGGGCCACACGCCCCTGCCTGGCTGAAAGGCCGGGTTATTGCAGATTTTCACCACGCTCGCGGGCAATGGCACGATAGCCGATATCCTTGCGGTAGAAACAGCCTTCCCAGTCGATAGCGGCGGCCAGCCTGTAGGCTTGCTGCTGGGCGGCGTCGACGCTGGCGCCCATGGCAGTGGCGCACAGTACGCGACCGCCGGCGGTGACGATCTGGCCATCCTTGAGCGCAGTACCGGCGTGGAAGACCTTGCCTTCCTGCTGGGCCGCTGCGTCCAGGCCATGGATCACGCTGCCCTTGGCGTAGTCGCCCGGATAACCTCCGGCAGCCAGTACGACGCCGACGCTCGGGCGCGGGTCCCACTGGGCTTCGACCTTGTCCAGCGCCTGGGCCAGGGCGGCTTCGACCAGCAGCACGAGGCTCGACTGCAGGCGCAACATCACCGGTTGGGTCTCAGGATCGCCGAAGCGGCAGTTGAATTCGATGACTTTTGGGTTACCGGCCTTGTCGATCATCAAGCCGGCATAAAGGAAACCAGTATAGACGTTGCCTTCCTCGGCCATGCCGCGCACGGTCGGCCAGATCACCTGGTCCATCACGCGCTGGTGCACCTGGGCGGTGACCACCGGGGCTGGGGAGTATGCGCCCATGCCACCGGTGTTCGGACCGCTGTCGCCGTCGCCGACGCGCTTGTGATCCTGGCTGGTGGCCATCGGCAGGACGTTCTTGCCGTCCACCATGACGATGAAACTGGCTTCTTCGCCGTCGAGGAACTCTTCGATCACCACGCGGGAGCCGGCATCGCCGAAGGCATTGCCGGCCAGCATGTCGCGCACGGCGGCTTCGGCCTCGGCCAGGGTCATGGCCACGATCACGCCTTTACCGGCCGCCAGGCCATCGGCCTTGATCACGATCGGAGCACCCTTTTCCTGCAGGTAGGCCAGGGCCGGTTCGATTTCGGTGAAGTTCTGGTAGTCGGCGGTCGGGATCTTGTGACGTGCCAGGAAATCCTTGGTGAACGCCTTGGAGCCCTCCAGCTGGGCGGCACCGGCGGTCGGACCGAAGCAATCCAGGCCACGGGCGCGGAACAGGTCGACGACACCGGCCACCAACGGCACTTCCGGGCCGACGATGGTCAGGGAGACGTTCTTCTCGGCAAAATCGGCCAGCTGTTCCAGGGCCAGCACGTCGATGGCGACGTTTTCGCACTTGGCTTCGATGGCGGTGCCGGCATTGCCCGGTGCCACGAAGACCTTCTGCACACGCGAATCCTGGGCCACTTTCCAGGCCAGGGCGTGTTCACGGCCGCCACTGCCAATGATCAAAACATTCATTTCAAAAACCTCGGATGACGCTGATTCTGTTGAGCATCGCGCAGATGCTTTTCTGTGGGAGCGAGCTTGCTCGGATGGCGGCGTGTAGTGGACTTCAATGTTGACTGATCCGACGCTATCGCGAGCAGGCTCGCTCCCACAGTTGATCGGTGTATCAATGACGGAAGTGGCGCATGCCGGTGAATACCATGGCGATGCCGGCTTCATCAGCGGCTGCGATCACTTCGTTGTCACGCATCGAACCGCCCGGCTGGATCACTGCGGTAATACCCACCTTGGCGGCATTGTCGATGCCGTCGCGGAACGGGAAGAACGCGTCGGAGGCCATGACAGCGCCCTTGACCTGCAAGCCGGCGTGTTCAGCCTTGATCGCGGCGATGCGGGCCGAGTTCACACGGCTCATCTGACCGGCGCCGACACCGATGGTCTGGCGGTTCTTGGCGTAGACGATAGCGTTGGACTTGACGTACTTGGCCACTTTCCAGGCGAAGATCAGGTCGTTGATTTCCTGCTCGCTGGGGGCGCGCTGGGTCACGACTTTCAGATCGTCGCTGCCGATCATGCCGATGTCACGGCTCTGAACCAGCAGGCCGCCGTTGACACGCTTGTAATCCCAGGCCGGTGCGCGGTCGGCCGACCATTGGCCGCAGGCCAGCAGGCGCACGTTGGCCTTGGCGGCGACGATGGCGCGGGCTTCTTCGCTGACCGAAGGGGCGATGATCACTTCGACGAACTGACGCTCGACGATGGCCTTGGCGGTCTCGGCGTCCAGTTCACGGTTGAAGGCGATGATGCCGCCGAAGGCCGATTCGGTGTCGGTGGCGTAGGCCAGTTCATAGGCCTGGCGGATACCGCCCTCGGCGTCCGGGCTGACCGCTACGCCACACGGGTTGGCATGCTTGACGATCACGCAGGCCGGCTTGACGAAGCTCTTCACGCATTCCAGCGCGGCATCGGTGTCGGCCACGTTGTTGAACGACAGCTCCTTGCCTTGCAGCTGGGTGGCGGTGGCGATGCCGACTTCGGCAGGCTTGGCTTCGACGTAGAATGCCGCGCTCTGGTGCGGGTTCTCGCCGTAGCGCATTTCCTGGGCCTTGATGAACTGGCTGTTGAAGGTGCGGGGGAACTCGCTGCGGCCTTCGGTGCTCAGGGTGTCGGCGGCCTGGTTCACGGTGCCCATGTAGTTGGCGATCATGCCGTCATAGGCGGCGGTATGTTCGAAGGCCTTGAGCATCAGGTCGAAACGCTGGGCATAGGTCAGGCCGCCGGCCTTGAGGTTCTCCAGCACGCTGGCGTAGTCGCTGGCGTTGACCACGATGGCCACGTCCTTGTGGTTCTTGGCTGCGGAGCGAACCATGGTCGGGCCGCCGATGTCGATGTTCTCGATGGCGGTCGGCAGGTCGCAGCCTGGCTTGTTGATGGTGGCTTCGAACGGATAGAGGTTGACCGCCACCAGGTCGATCGGCTTGATGCCATGTTCGTTCATGATGGCATCGTCAATGCCGCGACGGCCCAGGATCCCGCCATGGATCTTCGGGTGCAGGGTCTTGACCCGACCGTCCATCATTTCCGCGAAACCGGTGTAGTCCGCGACTTCCACTGCGGCGACGCCGTTGTCCTGCAGCAGCTTGAAGGTCCCGCCGGTGGAGAGAATCTCGACGCCCAGCTGTTGCAGCTCACGGGCGAATTCGAGGATCCCGGTCTTGTCGGAGACGCTGATCAAGGCGCGGCGGATCGGCAGGCGGGTGGTCTGGTCGGTCATTTCAATTTCCATCAAAAGCAAGGGAAGTCAGCAAAAAAGGCGACCGTTTTTTACGCGGGCGCCTTTCTGGTTTGATTGAATGCTTACAGCAGATCGTACTGCTTGAGTTTCTTGCGCAGGGTGCCGCGGTTCAGGCCCAGCAGCTCACTGGCCTTGGTCTGGTTGCCCTTGACGTAGTTCATCACGCTTTCGAGCAGGGGTGCCTCGACTTCCGAAAGCACCAGGTTGTACACATCCGTGACGGCAGCGCCCTCAAGGTGGGCGAAATAATTGTGCAGCGCCTTCTCGACGCTCCCGCGAAGGGTCTGACCCTCTTCGCTGGGCGTATTGAGGTGCTGTTTCAAATTCACGTTGTCGCTCACGGGTGTTATTCCACTCACTAAAGTCTCGGTCATCATCGTCATGCGGCCACCCCTTCGTCCCCTGTCAGGCTCTTGTAACGTTCAGCGAAGAAGGCCTGAACGTCGGCGCATTGTGCTTGCGTACCATCCAAACGATTGAAGCGGGCGCGAAACTCCCTGGCGCCCGGCAGGGTTGCGAGATACCAGCCCACATGCTTGCGAGCGATGCGTACGCCCATGACTTCTCCGTAGAAGGCATGCAGCGCGGCCAGATGCTCCAGCAGAATTCGTTCCACCTCGGACAATTGCGGCGCAGCGAGCTTTTCGCCGGTGCGCAGGAAATGTTCGATCTCACGGAAAATCCACGGCCGCCCCTGGGCGGCCCGGCCGATCAACAGGCCGTCGGCACCGGTCGCGTCCAGCACGTACCGGGCCTTCTCGGGCGAATCGATATCGCCATTGGCGAAGACCGGAATCGACACCGCCTGCTTGATCGCGGCGATGGTGTCGTACTCGGCCTCGCCGGTGTACAGGTCGGCACGGGTGCGGCCATGGACTGCCAGTGCCGTGATCCCCGCCTGTTCGGCGATCTTCGCCACCGTCAGGCCATTCCTGTTTTCCCGGTCCCACCCGGTGCGGATCTTCAGGGTCACCGGCACATCGACCGCGGCGACGACCGCCTGCAGGATCTCGGTAACCAGGGCCTCATCCTTCAACAACGCGGAACCGGCAGCCTTGTTGCAGACTTTTTTCGCCGGGCAGCCCATGTTGATGTCGATGATCTGTGCCCCCAACGCCACGTTGGCCCGGGCCGCTTCCGCCAGCATCTGCGCATCGCCACCGGCGATCTGTACCGAGCGGGGCTCGGGATCACCTTCGTGGACCATGCGCAGACGCGATTTGCGGGTGTTCCACAGCGTCATGTCGCTGGTGACCATTTCCGAAACCACTAAACCTGCACCCAGTCGCTTGCACAGCTGACGAAAGGGCTGATCGGTGACGCCCGCCATGGGGGCGAGAACCAGACCGTTCTGCAATGTATATGGGCCGATGCGTACCGCCGACATAGGACTTCCCTGAAGTGGGGCCGGATCATGAGACTTCGAAAAAGGGTTGGCATGATACCCGCTCTCGATGACTGGATAAAGATCGAATTGGATAAAATCTGAACAGCTGATTCGTTATCGCCAGCGGTTTGGTCTGGGTGGGGTCGCCCAGAAAGCCGTCGTCATTCGCCTGACGCGGGTCGCCTCACTCGGGCGAATGGAAGCTCAGACTGTAGTTCACCGCCTTGGGACCCGGGTCCAGGATATCCAGTGCGATGTGGATCGGTGTCTGCGGGGGCATTTCCCCAAGGCCTTCGACATCGCCGCCCAGGTACTCCCCGGGTTTGAAACGACGGCTGGCGATCAGGTGACCGTTAAGGTCGGCGAACCGCAGTTCCAGCAGAGGGAACGGCTGGGAGAAGGGCGCACGATTGTAGATGATCGCGTCCACCACCAGGGCGCCACTGAACTCCGGGTGGCTGCGTACCACCAGGTTGCTGCTTTTGATCTTCGCGATATCGACCTTGGATGGAACGTCGCAACCGATGACCGGGCAGACTTGCAGGAACCAGGGGCGATATTGATCCTGGCGGGCCAGTTCTTCGAAGTGATAGGCGATGTATTGTCCGGCCAGGGCCGCGGTGGCCAGCAGGATCAACAGGCTCCACAGCAAGCGTCGGCCCCATGGCGAGCGACGCTTGCGCCAGTCCAGCCGCAACGGGTCGTCGTCCAGGTCCTGCAGGACTTCGGCGCGAATCCCGGGTTCCTGGCGCTCGCGTTTCTTGCGCGGCGGCGTCGCCGGCTCCGGCTCTTCGTCGAGGTCGTCGGTGGCAGACAGGCGTTCGAGATGTTCACCGGGCTCGTCCACGGGCTCCAGGCGTAGCGGGGCGACAGGTTCGTCGTCCGGCTCCAGGGGCTCTAGGGTCAGGGACAGGGAAGGCTCGGTGCGCGGCGGTCGGGCGGGCTCATGAGGCGAGAACGGCTCGATCGGCGCCTGGGTGACGGCCTCGAAGCGCTCGGCGGGGGATTCGCTGTACAGGCTGTCGGACCAAGCCTCTTGCTCGTCGGACAGGGGATCGCGTTGTGCGCTCAGATTGTCTTCGCGGCGTCGACCGGCAGTGCCCGGCGCCCGTTTGTCGCGCCGTTCCAGGCGAGCCAGCTCCTTGTCCAGGTCATCAAGGTCCAGCTCGGCGGCGGTCCACTGTTTCTGGCTGATGGCACGGGGCGGCGCTTCGGTGGCGACAGGCTTGACCGGTGGGGCAATGGGGACAGCGGTTTCCTTGGCGGCGCGTTGTTCCAGCAATTGCCGTGCGGCATTGAACACCTGCAGGCACGAGCCGCAGCGAACCACCCCGCGCGCCACGCTCAATTGAGTATGGCTGACGCGGAAACTGGTGTGGCAATGCGGGCACTGGGTGACGAAGCTGTCGGTCATGCGGCAATCCGGTGGATACAGGCGGTCATTCTAGCGCCGACGTCCGGTGATGCGCACCCAGCCATCACGATCGGCGATCGGGTCCAGGTCAAAGTCCGCGGCATAAGCGGCGGCGACTTCCGCGCCCTGTTCGGCGAGGATGCCCGACAACGCAAGGCGCCCACCCGGCCTGACCAGGCTCGACAGTTGCGGGGCCAGGGAGACCAGCGGGCCGGCCAGGATGTTGGCCACCAGCACATCGGCCTGGACCTGTGGCAAGTCCTGCGGCAGATAAAGCGGGAAATGCTCAGGGTCGATGTTGTTGCGCCCGGCGTTGTCGCGAGAGGCTTCCAGGGCCTGGATGTCGATGTCGGTGCCCACCGCTTCCCTGGCGCCCAACAGGAGCGCGGCAATGGCCAGGATGCCCGAGCCACAGCCGAAATCGAGCACGTTGCACCCTTTCAGGTCCTGGCCATCGAGCCATTCCAGGCACAGCGCGGTGGTCGGGTGGGTACCGGTGCCGAATGCCAGCCCCGGATCCAGCAGCAGGTTTACCGCGTCGGGTTCGGGCGCCGCGTGCCAGCTTGGCACGATCCACAGGCGCTGGCCGAAGCGCATCGGCTGGAAGTTGTCCATCCAACTGCGTTCCCAGTCCTGGTCTTCGATCACTTCGCTGTGATGTTCCGGCAGCGGGCTGCCGGTCAGCTCTTCGAGATGGGCCAGTACGCCAGCCGCCTCGGTGCCGCCTTCAAATAGCGCCAGCAAGTGGGTGTGGGCCCACAGCGGGGTGGTATTGAGTTCCGGTTCGAAGATCGGCTGGTCTTCGGCATCCATGAACGTTACCGACACGGCGCCTGCTTCGAGAAACGCGTCTTCGTAGGTTTCGGCTTGTTCCGGGCGGATGGCCAGGCGTACTTGCAGCCAAGGCATGGCGGGCACCTTTGGAAATAAATCTACAGGAGCAGCCCCAGGGCTGCGAAAGCTGCGCAGTGTACGCCAGGTCGAGGTCAAAGTGGATAAGCGTGGCTCGTCTCCTGGCCGATATACATATGTATGGCCCCGGCACGACGCGGGGCGGATAAGGTGCGGGTCCACACGACAGGGAGGAATGTGATGGACAACACTGCCGAACGGCAAGGGAAGGCGAACGGCACGGGGCCGGTGCCTTCCCCCCAGGGGGAAACTGCACAGGGCATTTTGCAGAAACTGACTCGATGGCAGGCTGCGCTCGATGCTCGATGGAACAGCCAGATGACTTTTCTGGAGGTGCTGGAGGAGCGTCTGCTAGTCGAGCTGCGCACACACTTTTACGAAGGCAACATCGATCCGCATTTCATAGGCACCCTGATGGACACGGTGCTGCAGCGATTGATCGACCGGGAACTGGTGGTCATCGATGAAGAGCAGGATGCGCCCTACCGTTGGGAGGGGGCGGCTGACCGGGGATTCGCGGCCGAGCGCCAGGAGGTCATCGCCCAGACAGTCGAAGGGGTCGCATCGGGTCTTGTCGATCACTACAAGGATTATCTGCGGCGCCATTGGCGGATGACTGGTCTCGACCCAGAGCTTGGAGAGAGGGTCGGGCAGCGACTCAACGAGCACATGGCTCTCATCGACCTGGCTTTCCAGCCTGCCCGACTGGCGGGCCTGGACGTCGATGAGCTCCGAGAGACGATCGAGCTGTTCCAGGACTCATGGCGTCGCGGCAATCGATTGACCGCCTTGGCTACGCCTTTGGAGCGACGGAGTCTTGAGGCAATGACTCGCGGGCAGTTGCCTGACTGGCTGCGAACCCTGGGCGAGGCCGAGCGTACGCAACTGGAGACGTTGCAGGAGCTGTCCACCCAAGCGGCGGCGCTGGTGGATGAATTGCTCGATGGCCTGGGTTCGCTACGGGCCTTTGCGCGGCAACTGGCCAGGGAGTACGTCAGGCATGAGCTGGACATGGAAGTCGAGCCGGACAGTATTCGCGTGCAGTTGCTGTGGCGAACCGTCATCGACCAGCCGGTGCGGGCCCACAGCCTGAGCGAGCTGTTGACGGTGGGGCCGTTGAGGCAGGACAGCGTCTCGGTGTTCCTGGTGGAAAACGGCGGCATGTTGCGCAACCAGCCTCTTTCATCCGCCTTCATTACTCAGTTGCTGACCCAGGTGGACGCTCCGGCCGGCTACCGGCAGGCGCTGGTCAGCCGCTATGGCCGCGACGACCTGAAGGACGCCTTGTTCGACTGGTTCGTGGCGCGGCTTCTGCATAGCGCGTTCGTCGCCCGTTGCGCGGGCCATTTGAAACCTGCCCACCATGACGCGGTGAAAGCCCTGTGCACAGGCGGCCCCATGGTACAGGCGGGCAGCCTTTTCCAGGTGGCCGGGGTAGTGCTGCCAAACGCATTGAAATGCACCGACGTCTTGCTGTTCTATCGCCATGACCTGCAAGGTGATCTGCTGCTGTATGCCCCGGACAAGCCGGATGGCCAGGAGTGGATCGAGCTGCCATCGCTGTGGGCGGTCAGCGTGGAGATCGGCGGTTGGACCCGAAGTGAAGCGGGTCGCGAATATTTGTTGCAGCGGATTTCTCCAGCCGATCGGAGTGTGGCCCGGGAATACTTTGCCAAGGTGGCGGACAAGCCATCGTTCTGGAGCGCCAGCAAGGATCCCAGGGCCACGGTGACCGGCTTCCAGGCCTGCGTGGGTGACATCGTCGCAACCGGCCTTGCCCACAACCTCGCGCAAGTGGAGCAGGACGAATCGCCTCTTTGGTACAGCGCGCTACCCCTGGAGTCACGGCGTAACATCAGCAGCTTGAGCCAGGAGCTCCTGAGGCATCAGCAGGTGTTCGACAAAGCGCTTGCGGGCTATGAAGTGTTCGCCGATTTCGCCAGGCGCGTCGTCACCCAGGCGATCGCACCCTACATGCGCAGCAAGGGTGTCCAGGAGCCGGTGGACCCCGCGACGGTGCTCATCGACTACAGCCCCGGGCTGGCGGCTGGCAAGACGCAGGTCGCCAGCCTGCTGGATCTCGCCATCTACGGCTATGACGACAACTCAGGGATCGACCATCCCGCAAAAGGTGTGCGCTCATCGGTGGGGCAGGACCTGAGCCAGGTTCGCAGTGCGGAGCTGGCGTCGTATCTGCGGCGGGCGTATCTGGGCGAGCAATATGCGGCGCAGGTCCGTACCCGGTTTCTCGACGCCAGCACCCCGCAGTACGCCAGGCGGCGCAGTGCCTACCGCAATCTGCTGCTGACCCGGATGGACCGCGACCTGCGTGTCGCAACAGGCAAGTCCCAGCTCAGCGCCGACGAATTCTGGTGGCTTACACGCCAGGTCACCCTGCTGAGCGAGTCGGTGCCCACGGTCGGCCCGGTCTACTCGGGCTCGTTGGTGCAGCGCGAAGGCGTGATCAGGTTCTCCGTGGGTGGCCATATCGTCATGGGTGTCTACGTCTTTACCTACTTCGATCCGAAGGGTTTTTCCTGGTTGTACACGCCTGACGCTCCGGACGGCGTCACGTTCCGCCCGTACCGCGACTTCACCGGCAAGGTCGTCGCGCGTCTGCATGACTACGTGCTGGCGCGAGTCGCACTCGCTGCGCGCACGGCCGTCAGGCGCTCGCTGTTGGTCCTGCAGGCATCGAAAGGTGGCCTCGATACCTTGCGCGAGTTCAATCGGGTGATCGATATCCGGACCGAGTTCGATGCCTGGGTAGAGCGCGCCATCAGCGATGTGGAAGATGTCACCAAAAGCCGCGCCGAGGTCATCAGGGAGCAGGTGATCAAGGGGCTGCTGTTTGCGTCTGCCCCCGTGTGCCTGGTGTACCCGCCCTTTGCCCTGCTGCTGGATGCGGTCTTCATCGCCGCCAGCGTCAGGCAGGCCGCCGAGGCGCATGGGCAAGGCGACACGGATCGCGCCCTGGCTTACTGGCTGATGGCCTCCTGGGGCGTATTCTTCGCCGCGCTGGGAGCCGGAACCCTTGCCTCCCTGGTGGGCAATGGAGCCAGGAGCCTGAAACAGGTCATGACGCCGATGTCATTGTCCGCGCAGCGTTTGCGGCGCGTGGCGCCGGTCATCGCCAAGGACACCGGGCCGGTCGTCCAGCCCATCCGTTTCAAGCCAAGGCAGGCGGTCGGCAAACCCCCTGGGAATCTGAAGCGGGTGACCGATGAAGGCCTCTTCCAGGGTACCTATCGCAGCCCCTCCAGCGCGTCGCAGCCGCAAAACAAGTACTACATACGCAGCAAGGGCAAGTACTACCAGGTGAAAGAGGACCCTTACTTCGGTGGCCTGTGCCTGGTGGACGCCAGTCGTCCCGATGCCTTGTACAAACTGCCCATCCGCAGGATGGGGGATGGCAAGTGGGTGCACGACAAAGTCGGCTTGAGGGGCGGCGCCGACGATGTGCTGGTCCTCGGGCGCGTGAAGGACCTGCGCGAAGCGTTTCCTGGCCATGTCTACCCGGATGTATCGAGGGGCGCGTTGCAGGGCGAGGCGGTGGTGGCAAGGTTCAGCGAATCGGTGGCGGACAACTATCTGTTCTCGCTGAACGCCCAGACATGCGTAATCGCTTCGTTGTATAACCCGAGCACCAGGGTGGGGGCTGTCATCCATTTCGATCACAATATCCGTGCCCTCATCGAGCGCAGCCTGGGGGATGTGATCCGGCGCCTGGGCGGTGCGGCCAAGGATATCCGCGCCACGCTGGCGGGGGGAGATTGGCTGACGGGGGCTGACATTGGCGGTCGGGTGAGGTCGGCGATGAGGCGCAAGGGGTTGCGACCCACCTGGGATCACTGGTCGTATTCATCCTGCTTCGGCAATACCTATGGAGTCTCGCTGGACCTGCGCAGCGGTATGACCTCGGTCTTCAAGACCTCGCGCAGCCAGGTCGAGCGCTATTACATCCCGGTGCTGGCCAGGGCGAAGAAGAGTTCCGACCCGGTGTCGGCGCGGGCGCGTGAATTCATGGCGCGCGTACGCAGCGAACCGCTGGCGGCCAGTGCCAACGGTGCGGTGCTCACCTTCCAGGGCCGACCTGCGACCTCGGCCCAGATCGAGGCACACGCGTTCCCCACGGTGGCGCTGAGCTGACCCGTTCATTGTCACTGGGAAAGGAAAAAAAAGACCCCGGCCAACGGACCGGGGTCTTTTTTACATCACACGGGCATCAATGCTGGTTGGCCAGCTTGTGCTCCAGGTAATGGATGTTGACGCCACCTTCGCAGAAGCCTTCGTCGCGGGTCAGGTCGCGGTGCAGCGGGATATTGGTCTTGATCCCGTCCACCACGATTTCGTCCAGCGCATTGCGCATGCGCGCCATGGCTTCGTCGCGGGTCGCCCCGTAGGTGATCAGCTTGCCGATCAACGAGTCGTAGTTCGGCGGAACGGCATAACCGCTGTACAGGTGCGAGTCGACACGAACGCCGTTGCCGCCCGGGGCATGGAAATGCTTGACCGTGCCTGGGCTTGGCATGAAGGTTTTCGGGTCTTCGGCGTTGATCCGGCACTCCAGTGCGTGACCGCGAATGACCACGTCATCCTGGGTGAACGACAGCTTGTTGCCGGCGGCGATGCTGAGCATCTCCTTGACGATGTCGATACCGGTGACCATTTCCGAAACCGGGTGCTCCACCTGAACACGGGTGTTCATTTCGATGAAGTAGAAACGACCGTTCTCGTACAGGAACTCGAACGTACCGGCGCCGCGATAGCCGATGTCGATGCAGGCCTTGACGCAACGGGCCAGCACTTCCTGGCGTGCCTTCTCGTCGATGCCCGGTGCAGGCGCTTCTTCGAGGACCTTCTGGTGACGACGTTGCAGCGAGCAGTCGCGGTCGCCCAGATGGATGGCGTGACCCTGGCCGTCGGACAGTACCTGGACTTCGACGTGGCGTGGGTTGGTCAGGAATTTTTCCAGATAGACCATCGGGTTGCCGAACGCCGCGCCCGCTTCGGAGCGCGTCAGCTTCGCCGAGGAAATCAGGTCTTCTTCCTTGTGGACTACGCGCATGCCGCGACCACCGCCGCCGCCAGCGGCCTTGATGATCACCGGATAACCGACTTCGCGACCGATGCGCAGGGCGGTTTCCTCGTCCTCAGGCAGCGGGCCGTCGGAACCTGGAACGGTGGGTACGCCGGCCGCGATCATCGCGTGCTTGGCCGAAACCTTGTCGCCCATCAGGCGGATGGTTTCGGCTTTCGGGCCGATGAAGGCAAAACCGGAGTTCTCGACCTGTTCGGCGAAATCGGCGTTTTCCGCCAGGAAGCCATAGCCTGGGTGAATGGCGGTGGCGCCGGTCACTTCGGCCGCGGCGATGATCGCCGGGATGTGCAGGTAGGAATGCGCGGCCGATGCCGGACCGATGCAGACGGACTCGTCTGCCAGGCCCAGGTGCATCAGTTCCTTGTCGGCCTTGGAATAAACGGCGACGGTCTTGATGCCCATCTCTTTGCAGGCGCGCAGGATTCGCAGGGCGATTTCACCGCGGTTCGCGATCAGGACTTTTTCCAGCTTCGCAGTCATCAAAGGCTCTCCGCGGTTCAAACGATGGTGAACAGCGGTTGGTCATACTCAACCGGCTGGCCGTCTTCAACGAGGATGGACTCGATCACACCGCTGGTTTCAGCTTCGATGTGGTTCATCATCTTCATGGCTTCGACGATGCACAGGGTGTCGCCTTTCTTCACGGTCTGGCCCACTTCAACGAAGGACGGCGAGGTTGGGGACGACTTGCGATAGAAGGTGCCTACCATTGGCGACCGAGCGACGGTGCCGTTGAGCGCAGGCGCGGCGGCAGCGGCTGGAGCAGCAGCAGCTGCAGCAGGTGCGGCCGGAGCCGGTGCGGCGGCCGGAGCCTGCACAGGGGCCGGGGCGTAGTACTGCTGGGCCGGAGTCTTGCTGTGACGGCTGATACGTACGGACTCTTCGCCTTCCTTGATCTCGAGCTCGTCGATGCCGGACTCTTCCAGCAATTCGATCAGTTTCTTAACTTTACGGATATCCATGAATCATCAACTCCCAAGGGTCGGTCAGGGGCGTTTAACGCTTGTTGTTCAAGCTGTTGCCTGTCTTTCAAGCTGCTCTAGGGCGGCCTCCAGGGCCAGTCGGTAACCGCTGGCGCCAAGGCCGCAGATCACTCCTACCGCTACATCGGAGAAATAGGAGTGATGGCGGAAAGG
Source organism: Pseudomonas sp. NFACC43 (assembly GCF_900119645.1). Taxonomy (NCBI): domain Bacteria; kingdom Pseudomonadati; phylum Pseudomonadota; class Gammaproteobacteria; order Pseudomonadales; family Pseudomonadaceae; genus Pseudomonas; species Pseudomonas sp. NFACC43. Next base: position 43,754 of record NZ_FPKK01000009.1, on the reverse strand, counting down.
TTCGCGTTTGTGCACGTTGGACAAATGCACTTCGATGAATGGGATGCTCACCGCCAGCAGCGCGTCACGTAATGCGACACTTGTATGCGTAAAAGCTGCGGGATTGATCAGAATGAAGTCCACGCCTTCGTCGCGGGCGGCATGAATGCGGTCGATCAGTTCGTACTCGGCGTTGCTTTGCAGATAGAGCAAATGATGGCCGGCGGTGCGGGCCCGCTGCTCCAGATCCTGGTTGATCTGAGCGAGCGTGACGGCCCCGTAGACGCCCGGTTCGCGGGTGCCAAGCAGGTTCAGGTTGGGTCCATGCAGGACCAATAGGGTCGCCATCTGCTGTTCCTTGTTATCCGTGAGCAGGTGTCAGAACCCGGCGACTATGCCGCAAAGCCTTTATGACTGTCCAGTTCTCGGCAATAGCCAGCACGATGACCGATGTTTGCGCGAAATTTGTGACCGTGCTCTAAAAACCGGTCATCCGTGGCGCAAAAGCCTGGATTGGCAGGCTGTGCCGCGAGTCAGACGCGAAAGGCTTGCACGGCGGTGTGCAGGCGCCCACCCAGGACCAACAGGTTGTCACCCTGTTCCCGGCCCTGGCCGATGCGCAGCAGGTTTTCCCCGCCCAGTTGGTGGATGCGTTCGCTGTGATCGCGAATCTCGCTGACCGCGCCGCTCTGTTGGGCGGTGACGTCGGCGATGCGCACCGCGGTGTCGGCGATGGTCTGGATGGCATCGACGATCTTGTCCAGTGCACCGTCGGCCGCTTGGGCCTGGTTGGCGGTGGCCTCGGCGTGTTCGACCTGGGCGCGCATGCCGTCCACGGACTGGCGCGCGGCCAGTTGCAGGCGCGCGATCAGGGCCTGGATCTCGGCCGTGGCCCCTGCGGTACGCTGCGCCAGGGAGCGCACTTCCTCGGCCACCACCGCGAAACCCCGGCCCATTTCCCCGGCTCGAGCGGCTTCGATGGCGGCGTTGAGGGCCAGCAGGTTGGTCTGGTCGGCGATCGAGCGGATCACCGTCAGCACGCCGCCGATGGTGGCCGATTCCTCGGCCAGTTGTTCGATCATCTGCGCGTTGCCTTGCACCTCGCCCACCAGTGCATGCAGCCCGGTGAGGCTCAGCCCAATGACTTTCTGCCCCTGTTCCACAGCGTGTCCGGCGCTGCGGCTGGCCTGCGCGGCCTGGCTGGCGTCACCGGCCACTTGCTGGATGGTCGCCTCCAGTTCACTGAGGGAATCGCGGATCAGTGCCGTGTCGCCGGCCTGGTGCTCCGCGCCGCTGTGCATTTGCGCACTCAGCTCGGCCAGGGCCCGGCTGCTGCCGGCGACCTGCTCGGCATTCAAATGGATGGCCCCTACCAGGTCTGTCAGATAAGCGCGCAGTCGATTGAGCGATGCCTCGATGTCCCGCAACTCACGGTTGCTGGCGCCGACATGGATATCGCGACTGAAGTCGCCTTCGGCCCAGGTCGATAGCGCGGGCGCCAGGTGTGTCAGGGTCCGGGCCAGGCGTCGTTGCAGGGTATCGATAAGCAGGGCGATCAGCAGGATCAGGCCGATCATCACGCCTTGGATCAAGCGGACCTCTCCTTGGATCTGTCCGTGCTGGGCACGCACAGCGGGCTCCATGGCATCAATGGCCTGCTGCACATCGGCGGTTTTCAGGTGCGTGGCGTTGCTCAACTCGGTGCGCTTCTGGATCAGTGCCTGGGTGCGTCCCAGCTCTGCCGGATAACGGCCAAGCAGGCTGTTGAGTTCACGCTTGAGGGCAATGCCGGCGTCTTCGGCGGCGGTCTTTTCCTGGGTTTCCAGACCCATCAGTGCGGCGAAGTCATCGCTGCCGGATTCGCTGCTGGCCGTTACGCCGAGCAACGGAAGGCTATCGATCTGTTCGGCCTGGGTGCGGATATTGGCCAATTCCCGTTCGACGTCGGCGGCCAGTTCGCTGCGGCCGCCGCTGACCATTTTTTCCCGGGTCAGCGACAGCCGGCCCAAATGCTGCGATGCGGCGAACAGTGGGGCCAGGTAGGCGGGTGCACCGTTGGCGTATTGGGCGAGGCGGTCCAGGTTGGCGCTCAGCTCACGTTCGGCCTGCAGCAGCAGGGCCTGGGGATCTGCGGCCAGTTTGCCGGCGGCCAGCAGATCGTTCTTGCTGAAGCCATCGAGGCTCGACAGGCTCGGGCGCAGGCCCTGTGCCAGTTCCGGCGGGAACTGGTCCAGATCCTGTTGCAAGGTTTCGAGGGCCTGGGTGGCGGCGCTCAGGCGCAGGGCGTCGCCGCTGGCCAGATAGTCCTCGATGTTGCGAGCCACCTCGCCCTGGAATTGCCGTGACAGCCCCAGGTAACGCTCCATCAGCAAATAGGGGCGCTCCAGGGCGATCTGAGACCACCAGAGCGTGGCGCCGAGGCCAAGACACACGGCCACCAAAAGGAGGGTATTGAGGTTCGTCAGCAGCTTCAGGCGCATCGGGGTCTACCGGGGGCAGAATCGTAAGTGCCTGAATTTATTGCGCCTTGGTTACAGGTTTATGACTGAATCGGTGGATTCCGATGAAAAAGTGGCACTTTGCTTTGATTGGTGCGCGCTCTGCACCCGATTACGGCCGGCATGCTTGGCGCGGTACAGCGCTGCATCCGCCTGGCTGGCCATCATCAGGCTGTCGGACGTTTCGCTCATTTCCACCACCCCGGCACTGAATGTGCACCAGAGGTCATGGGGCTGGGCCGGATAGTGGATTTCGGCAAAGCGCTGGCGAATTTCATCCAGTACCGTGCATGCGGCGTCGATATCAGTGTCGGGCATGACAATGGCGAACTCCTCGCCGCCATAACGGCCGATGAAATCGGTCTTGCGCAGCCGCTGCTTGAGGAACAGCGCCAGGCTCTTGATGACCCGATCGCCCATGGGGTGGCCGTGGCTGTCGTTGACTCGCTTGAAGTGGTCGATGTCCAGCATGGCGAAGCTCAGGGGCTTGCCTTCGCGACGAGCGCGGAAGCAACAGTCTTCGAGCAACTGCAGGATATGGGTGTGGTTGTACAGCCCCGTAAGGCTGTCGCGAACCATCCGCGCCTTGAGATTGCGCGCCCGGGCCGCGCGGTTGCGCACGGTGGTGATCAGGTGCCGCGGCTTGATCGGCTTGGTCAGGAAGTCGTCGCCGCCCTCGCTCATGGCATCGAGTTGCTTGTCCAGGTCATCTTCGGCGGACAGATAGATGATGGGCACGCTGACATAGCGGTCATTGTGACGGATCACCTTCGCCAGTTCCGTACCGGTGCAGGCAGGCATGTACATGTCGAGGATGATCAGGTCTGGCTGGAAATCGGCCAGTTCGGCCATGGCCTGGATCGGCTCGATCAACGTGCGGGTCACGATGCCGGCGCTGTTGAGCAGGCGCTCGGTGTGCAGGGCCTGGGCGCGGGAGTCGTCGATGATCAGCACTTTATAGGGCTCGTACTGGGCCACGCAGGTCAGCACTTCGATCTTTTCCAGCAGGCTCGAGGCTTCCAGGGTTCCGGTCAGGAACTCCTGTCCACCGGCCCGCACCGCCGCCAGGCGGGTCGGGGTGTCGGTTTCCAGCAAGCTGAAGAACAGCAGCGGCAACGGCTGCTCCAGGCCTTGCTGGGCTTCGGCGGCCAGTTTCAGGCCGATACCGGGGCCGCTGAAATCCACATCCATGACGATCGCTGCGGGGAGGCGCTCCACCATCGAGGCGCGAAACGCCGCGACACTTTCCAGGGCCTGGGCGCTGAGGCCGAAGAATTCCAGCTGCTTGGCCAGTCGTTCGGCACGGTCATGGTCTTGCAGTAGCACATAGATAGGCTTGCGCAGCGGCGGCAGGAAGGTTTGTTCGAGCTGATCGCCATGACGCAGGCCGGTGCGGGACAGGCGCTGCATCAAGCGATTGATTTCAGTGATCAGGTGGCTGCTCAGTCGTCCGCGATTGGCATCCACCGCTTGCAGCGACTGGCTGATGCCCTGGGCCAACTGGGTATGCTCCGGTTGCTCGAAGCGCTCGGCGAAACGCTGCAGGCGCAGGGTGGCTTCGCTGAGCTCCGACAGATCGGTGCTGGACCATTCGCTGCGTTGCAGGCGCTGCCATATCTCCAGGATCTGGCGAGCCTGATGAATTACCCGCTGGGCAAAGTGGTGCTTGAGGCGCTCACGGCTGGGGTCTTCTGGCTCGGTCATATCCTGACTACTAGTTAGGGTGCATGCTGAGGTCGACTGGTGGCTCTATGCTAGCACCTCTTTTCCCTCGCATGAGTGTCATACGTCAATAATCTGCCTCGGGATGAAATTCAGTTTCTGACCCAATGGTCATCATAGGCCGATGACGGCGCTTCCTTTATAGTGGCGGTCCGATTGCCTCGCCCTGGCTGGCGTGATTCCGCGTTTCAAGTCAGGCACGATGGCGTAGGGTTGTGGTCGAACCGTGAACTCAAGTGATTGAAGGGACATCGCCATGCTGGACTGGAAAAACCGCGCGGGCAGCGCGCCTGAACGTGCCGCCGAGCCGAAATCGGCCACCCGCAGCTACCTGGGCGGGCTGTTCTTCAGCCGCGCGCTGGCCACGCTGGTGGGCCTGTACCTGCTGGTGACCATCGCCATCGGTTGGTACTGGAGCCAGGAGCCGTCCCTGTTCCCGGTACAGCAGAATGCCCAGGCGGCCGCCGAGAAGGACGGCCGGCAGATGGTGGTGGGCTATACCACTGTCGAGACCCTCAAGAGCGTCGCTGGAACCCTGCTGACCAAGCCGGGCGGCTATATTTCCAACGACCGGTTCCCTCCAGGCCTGTGGATGGACAACATGTCGAGCTGGGAATACGGCGTGCTGGTCCAGGTCCGCGACCTGAGCCGTGCCTTGCGCAAGGACTTCGCCCGTTCCCAGTCCCAGTCCGCCGAGGACGCCGACCTGGCCAAGGCCGAGCCGCGCTTCAACTTCGACAATCGCAGCTGGGTGCTGCCCTCCAGCGAGTCGGAATACCAGGAGGGCATCAACTCCTTGAGCCGATACCAGGCACGCCTGTCCGACCCCAGCCAGAAAAGCGCCCTGTTCTACGCCCGTGCCGACAACCTGAACAACTGGCTGGGTGACGTCGGCACCCGCCTGGGCTCGCTGTCCCAGCGGCTGTCGGCCAGTGTCGGTCGGGTCAAGCTCAATACCGCATTGAAAACCGAGGCCCCTGCGCCGGGCCAGGTGCCGGAAGTCGACGAAGAACGTGTCGAAACCCCGTGGCTGCAGATCGATAACGTGTTCTATGAAGCTCGCGGCCAGGCCTGGGCGCTGTCCCACCTGCTGCGGGCCATCGAGGTGGACTTCGCCGATGTGCTGGCGAAGAAGAACGCCACGGTCAGCGTGCGCCAGATCATCCGCGAGCTGGAAGCGTCCCAGGAGCCGATCTGGAGCCCGATGATCCTCAATGGCAGTGGCTTCGGCGTCCTGGCGAACCATTCGCTGGTCATGGCCAACTACATTTCCCGTGCCAACGCGGCGGTGATCGACTTGCGGCAGTTGCTGAACCAGGGCTGATCCATGAACGAAAGCGCCCGGGAGGCCGCCCATCGGGTGGCTTCGGATGCCGAGCTGATCGCTTGGGTCGACGAAAACGATAACCTGCTGGGCAGCCTGGTGCGCTCGGAACTGCGGGAGCGTGGCCTGATCGGACGCGGCACCTACATCATGCTGTTCAATTCGGCCGGTGAGTTGTGCGTTCACCGCCGGACCTTGAGCAAGGCGATCTATCCCGGTTTCTGGGATGTGGCTGCGGGCGGAATGGTGCAGGCGAACGAGACCTACGCCGAGTCGGCGGCCCGCGAGCTGGCGGAAGAACTGGGGGTGAGCGGCGTTCCACTCATCGCCCACGACCATTTCTACTTCGAAGACCCCGGCAGCCGGCTATGGTGCTCGGTGTTCTCGGCGGTGTGGGACGGCCCTCTGGTCCTGCAGCCGGAAGAGGTGCTCGAGGCGCGTTTCCTGCCCATCGGGCAGGTGCTGGAAGAAATCCGGTGCAAGCCTTATTGCCCGGACTCCCTGGCGGCCCTGGAGCGCTATTTGCGGGTCCATGGCGAGGGCGTCGCAAAGAAGCAGTAAATTGGCGCCGATTGGCTCTTAGCAAGTCGGCTTTTTGCCGTTACACTGCGCGACTTTTCAAGCTGGACCGGCGTCTGCCGGTCCAGTAGCGCTGCCCCTGCCTGAGTGGGGCTTCGCGGTCGGGGCACTGCTTGTCTCGGCCAGTCTTTGTCCTCCCGAGAGGATTGCCGGTGGCCAAAAAAGCCGCATCCTTCGCCGCCCTGGGTGGCCTGGTATTTTCTACCGACGCCGGTCGTCATTGCCCTGATTGCCGCCAGCCGGTGGATGCCTGCATCTGCAAACAGACCGTCATCCCCGCCGGGGATGGTATCGCCCGCGTGCGCCGCGAAAGCAAAGGTCGCGGCGGCAAGACGGTGACCACCATCACCGGCGTGCCGTTGGCCGAGGACGCGCTCAAGGAACTGGCTACTACGTTGAAGAAACGCTGTGGCACCGGTGGCGCGTTGAAAGACGGTGTCATCGAGATCCAGGGCGATCACGTCGAGCTGCTGCTGGCCGAACTGGCCCGGCACGGTTTCAAGGCGAAAAAATCCGGCGGCTGAACGGCTTTCTAAACTCAGCCCGGTGAGCAAGGTCTACCCTGCTGACAGGCAATTCGTCATCTTCACTCTCCAGACTGCGCCGGCCTCTGACCGGATGGCGCATTTTCGACTTCATTCATAGGGGACTTCGATGTCCGTACGACGCACACGCAAAGACGATGGCAGCCAATGGACAGTTGCGGACAGCCGCAGTGTTTACGGGATTCGCCATTGGGGGGCCGGGTATTTCGCGATCAATGACGCCGGTCGCGTAGAAGTCCGTCCGAACGGTCCCGACAGTTCACCCATCGACCTGTTCGAACAGGTCGACCAGCTGCGCCAGAGTGGCCTTTCCCTACCTCTGCTGGTGCGCTTTCCAGACATCCTGCAAGACCGTGTGCGCCAGCTTACCGGTGCATTCGACAGCAACATCGCGCGTCTGGAATACCAGAGCCAATACACCGCGCTTTATCCCATCAAGGTCAACCAGCAGGAAGCGGTGATCGAGAACATCATCGCGACCCAGAACGTTTCCATCGGCCTGGAAGCCGGTTCCAAGCCGGAGCTGCTGGCGGTGCTGGCCCTGGCGCCCAAGGGCGGGACCATTGTCTGCAACGGCTACAAGGATCGCGAGTTCATCCGCCTGGCGCTGATGGGCCAGAAGCTGGGTCACAACGTGTTCATCGTGATCGAGAAAGAATCCGAAGTCGGCCTGGTGATCGAAGAGGCCGCGTCCCTCAAGGTCAAGCCACAGGTTGGCCTGCGGGTTCGCCTGTCGTCCCTGGCCTCGAGCAAGTGGGCCGATACCGGTGGCGAGAAATCCAAGTTCGGTCTCTCTGCCGCCCAGTTGCTGTCGGTGGTGGAGCGTTTCCGCGGCGCCGGCCTGGACCAGGGGATCCGCCTGCTGCACTTCCACATGGGTTCGCAGATCGCCAACCTGGCGGACTACCAGCATGGCTTCAAGGAAGCGATCCGTTACTACGGCGAGCTGCGCAACCTCGGCCTGCCGGTGGATCACATCGACGTCGGCGGTGGCCTGGGCGTGGACTACGACGGAACCCATTCGCGCAACGCCAGCTCGATCAACTACGACATGGACGACTACGCTGGTGTCGTGGTCGGCATGCTCAAGGAATTCTGCGACGCCCAGGGCTTGCCGCATCCGCACATCTTCTCCGAAAGCGGTCGCTCCCTGACCGCCCACCACGCGATGCTGGTGGTGCAGGTGACTGATGTCGAGAAGCATCACGACGACGTGCCGGTGATCGAAAACAAGGAAGCCTTGCCCGAAACCGTGCAATGGCTGGTCGATCTGCTGGGGCCGACCGATATCGAGATGGTCACCGAAACCTACTGGCGCGCCACCCACTACATGAGCGACGTGGCCGCCCAGTACGCCGACGGCAAACTGACCCTGGCGGAGAAAGCCCTCGCCGAACAGTGCTACTTCGCCGTGTGCCGTCGCCTGCACAACTCCCTCAAGGCCCGCCAGCGTTCCCACCGCCAGGTGCTGGACGAGCTCAATGACAAGCTTGCGGACAAGTACATCTGCAACTTCTCGGTCTTCCAGAGCCTGCCGGACACCTGGGCCATCGGCCAGGTGCTGCCGATCCTGCCGCTGCACCGCCTAGACGAAGAGCCGCTGCGTCGTGCCGTGCTGCAAGACCTGACCTGCGACTCCGACGGCAAGATCAAGCAGTACGTCGACGAGCAGAGCATCGAGACCAGCCTGCCGGTGCACTCCCTCAACCCGGGTGAAGACTACCTGCTGGGTATCTTCCTGGTGGGGGCCTACCAGGAAATTCTCGGCGACATGCACAACCTGTTCGGTGACACCGACTCGGTGAACATCTACCAGAATGCCGACGGCAGCGTGTACCACGCCGGTATCGAAACCCACGACACCATCGAGGACATGCTGCGCTACGTGCACCTGTCGCCGGAGGAGTTGATGACCCACTACCGCGACAAGTGCGCCAGCGCCCGCATCAGCGCCGCCGAGCGGACCCAGTTCCTCGACGCCTTGCGCCTGGGGTTGACCCGTTCGTCCTACCTGTCTTCCTGAGCGGAGCCTGAAGCGCCCGGTGGTGGGGGAATATTCCCTCGCCGCCGAAAGCTTTTCGGCGGCCCCACGACCGATTGGCATCGCCCTTTCGAGCTGTCAGAAAATACGCCGTGTGCTGCGGGGATTTTCGGATAGTCCCGGAGGGCGTTTTTATTTGTGCCGTTGTTATTTCCACACACCGGTCCATTTAACCCGTGCTGTCCTTATTTCATGTAGTCCCTTTCCTAACTTGTACTTGGGCCCTCTACTCGGCCATGGCTCTCAGCGAGAATCCCCGGCCGCCCCTCCTGTAGAGATACGCCGATGTCCGATCCAGCCAACGAGCCACTCTTTCGTCTGGAGATAGCCGGTCTGCCCGAACCCTTTGTCGTGTCGGCCTTCATGGGTAGCGAAGCCATCAACGAGCCGTTCAGCTATGACGTGGAGCTGTTGCCCGGTGATGCCCACCTGGACCTGGCGGCAATGTTGTACCGCAGCGTCTGGTTGAGCTTCGGGGACTCGGGCCGGGGTATCCATGGTCAGCTTCATGAACTTGTGCAACACCGGCATGACGGCGCTTACCGGGTGCGTATCGGGCCGAAGCTGGGGTGCCTCGCGCAACGCTTCAACCAGCGGGTATTCAGCGCTCGCACCGTGCCTCAGATCATCCGCGAGGTGCTCAAGGCCCACGGCATCGGCGGGCACGACCTGTGCCTGGATCTGGAAAAGGATTATCCCCCGCTGGATTACTGTACCCAGTACCGGGAATCGGATCTGCGATTTCTCCAGCGCCTGTGTGCCCAGGCTGGCCTGCATTTCCATTTCGAACACGGGCGCGCAGGACATTGCCTGGTCATTGCGGACGGTTCGCGCAGTTTTTCGCCAGTCCGGGAGGCGAGTTATGGCGCCGGATGCCAGGCCCCTGGCGTCCACCTGTTCAACGTGCAAACCGCCGCTTGCGAGGCGCAGCTCGCCGAGGGCCATAGCGACCTGATGAATCTGCATTGCGGGCAGGCTCTGGTGCTGTCCGCTCATCCGTTCGAGGCCTGGAATCGACGCTGGCTATTGACCCGGGTCGAGCATCGCGGCGATGCCGGTGGGTACGGCAATCACTTTCACGCCGTTGCCGATGGGCAGCCGCTTGCGGCTGACAGGCCTTCGAAGCCGCGCATGCTGGGCCAGCAACGCGGGTGGGTGGCGGCGGTGGACGAGTCAGCGTTGCAGATGGCGGGGCGGGTGGCGGTGCAGTTCGACTGGGTCTACCAAGGCGAGGGAGCCAGCCCCAGTCATTGTTGGTTGCCCCTGGCGCCGGAGCTCGCCGCTTGCGGGCCGGGCGCAATCGATGAAGGGACCGAGGTGCTGGTGAGCTTTATCGAAGGCGACCCGGATCGTCCCATGGTCAGTGCCTTTCTCGGCGGTCGGTTATCCATGCCAATGGAGAATGAGGCGGCTGGGGGAGCCTTCCACGAGCCGGCCAGCTCGTTCGGAGTCGATCCTGTGTTGTTGGCTGCGATCCAGGCGGCCGAGCCGTTGATCCTGTTGTGTCTGTTGCCTGGGGGCGGCAGCTTCAGTCCCTGTGGCCAGCCGGTGTGCACCTGCCGGCTGATCACTCAAGGCGGCGCGAGCTCCGCCCCATGAGTGCTGTCGCCATGTCCGGGTCCACGCCTCAATGGTTGCTGCTCGACCTGCCGGGCGCACCGGGTGCGGCGCGCCTTCTGCACGAGCAGTTCGCAGAGGTTCGGCGTTTTGCCTTGTTCGAGCAGACCGAATGGCATGGGCTTCGGGAGCATGGCCCGCTACTGGTGGACTTGCAGCAATCGCCGGCCCTGGCCGGGCTGTGCCATCTGGATCCGGACGCCTGGCCGGGGTTGCTGCTGGTGAGTGCTTCGCCAGTCGCGCAGTTGCTGGCCCATCTGCGACGAATGCTGGCGGTGACGCTGGGCCTGCATCACAAAGCGTTGCTGAGCTATTACAACCCCCACACCGCCAGCTATTTCTTCGACGGTTGCGACCCGGCCGAACTCAGTTGCTGGCTGGGCCCTATCAGCCTGATGCGCTGGTTCGGCGGAACATGGGCCGACCGGGCCATCGGCAGCCAGGGCTGGCAGCAACTTTCCAATCCCGGTCTACCGGTTGGCGCGTTGGAAAACGAGCATAGCCTCAGCATCCGGCAGCAGAACAAGCTGCAACAGTGCCTGCTGGAACGTCATGCCTGGCAATGGTCGTGCGCCACCCGACGCGATTACCGGGTGCTCTGGGAATACCTGGAGCAAGGATTGAAACTGGGGTTTACCGAACGCGAAGTGCTCGATGGCTGGTTGTGGCTGCGCCTGCAGTACCCCGATGCCCGGCCCGTGCCGGAACTCAGGGGCGAGTCGCAGCACGAGCGTCTGGAATATCTGCGTCGGTCGTGGCAGAACGGCGAAGGCTGAAGCGTCAGTCGGCGCGGGCACCGAGCCAGCGGTCGTGTCGATGCAGATGCCAGGCGAAACCGCCGAGGGTCAGGCTGCGCAGCGACATGAACAGCAGGAAGGTCACCCACAACCCATGGTTGCCCAGGCCTTGCAGCGCCCAGGCGAAGGGCAACACCAGCAGCAGGGTCAGCAGCATGCCGTTGCGCATTTCCCGGGCGCGGGTGGCGCCGATGAACAGGCCGTCGAGCACGTAGCTCCACACCGCGATGAGCGGCAGGAGCGCCAGATAGGGCAAGTAGCGGTAGGCGGTGGTGCGTACGTCGGGGATGTCGGTCTGCATATCGATGAACAGATGCCCGGCAATCAGGAACAGCAGCGCGAATCCGACACTGGCAATCAGCGACCAGCCACAGGCCACCACCAGCGAGCGGCGCAGGGCCAGGCGATCGCCAGCACCGATGGCGTGGCCGCACAGCGCTTCGACGGCATGAGCCAGGCCGTCCAGGGCATGGGCGGTCAACAGCAGCCCATTGAGCAGCAGCGCATTGGCCGCCACCGTCGCGTCTCCCAGCCGCGCGCCCTGGACCGTGATCAGGAAAAAGACCGATTGCAAGGCCAGGCTGCGGATGAAGATGTCCCGGTTCACTGCCAGCAGCGGACGCCAGCTCTGCCAAATTCCCAGGACTGCCCAGGCGATCCGTCCCGGCCAGGCGTGCAGGGTCTGGCGGGCCAGCACCAGGCCCACCAGCGCACCGGTCCACTCCGCCAGCACCGAGGCCCGGGCCGAGCCGATCACGCCCCAGTCCAGGCCGAGCACGAACCACAGGTTCAGGACGATGTTCACCAGGTTGGTGGTCAGCAGGATCGCCAGCGGTGCCCGGGCATTCTGCGCCCCTAGGAACCAGCCCACCAGCGCATAGGCGGCCAGCGCCGCCGGCAGGCCGAAAAGCCGGGTATGAAAGAAATCCCGGGTGAGTTGATCGAGTTCCGCCGACGGCTGCATGAAGTGCAGCGCCACGTCGCTCAACGGCACGCCTACCGCGCCGAGCATCACCGCCAATCCCATTGCCAGCAGCAGGCCTTGCAGCAGCACCTGCCGCAACGCCGCCCCGTCCCCGCGTCCGGCAGCCTGGGCCGCGAACCCGGTAGTACCCATGCGCAGGAAGCCCATGGCCCAGGCCAGCACCGTATACAGACTGGCCCCGACCGCCACCGCGCCCAACTGATGCGCATGAGGCAGGTGACCGATGACGGTACTGTCCACCAGCGCCACGAGGGGGACGGAAATATTCGAGAGAATCATCGGCGCAGCCAGTGCCCAGACCCGGCGATGGGTCAGGCGGTCGCGCCAGTCGGTGATCAGGTTGGACATGCGGGCTCCTTGATGGAGCGCGATTGTAGCGGGTTCTTGCGCCGGCGTTCTTCGGGTCACGGGACTCATCGTGGCGCAGGAGCAAGCTTCCTTGCCACGATGCTAACGGGGTAGGGCAAGTGCTTCAGTGGATGATCCAGCTCAGCAACCACAGCCCCAGCACCAGCCAGATGATGCCGAGGATGATCGACGCCCGCATGAAGGCGCGGATCGCCGAATACAGCATCAACAGGCCAAGAATGAGCGCGATGATGCTGATGATCGAGGTGTCCATGCCCAGTGCTCGCGACAGGCCTTCGACGAAGTTGCCGCCGGCATTGGCGAGGGTGTTGAACAGGCCGCTGAGCAGATCGACGATAAAACGGATCATCGAACCGAGTGCCTGGCCGAGCCATTCGAAAAAGCTTTCTACCTGCATGTGTGCATCCTGATGGAAAGAAGTTGGAATCGAGCCGCTGGCCCTGATTGTAGGAGTTGCCCGAGGCCTGGATCGTTCGATTATGAGGCAAATCGCCGCTTCGTACCGAGACGCTTGCCTTCCCCCGTCATCCCCCCGAAGCTATGGGCATTCAGGAGAGCCCGATGAACCTTGTTGAACTGACCGAACGCCTGCACGCCATTCGAGACCGTAACGATTGGCGCCCATTCCACAGCCCGAAAAACCTCGCCATGGCCGCCAGCGTGGAAATGGCCGAGCTGGTAGAGATCTTCCAGTGGCTGACCGAGGACCAGTCGCGTGAACTGCCCGCGGACAAACTGGCCCACGCCGGGCAGGAGATCGGCGATATCGTGTTGTACCTGCTGCTGTTGTGCAGCGAATTGGGCTTGGACATGGATTGCGTCGTGCGTGCCAAGCTGGCCGACAGCGAGCGGCGGTTCGGCTAATGAGCGACCGTCATTTCGATCAGCTCGCCACGCGTTTCGCCGAAAAGATCTATGGAGGGGCCAAAGGCGCGATCCGCCTGGCGGTGCTCCAGGCGGATCTGCTCGAGGCCTTGCCAGAGCGTCCGCTGCGCGTGCTGGACATCGGCGCCGGCCTGGGCCACATGTCGTTGTGGCTGGCCGAGCGAGGCCACCAGGTGACCCTGGCCGAGCCGGCCGAACCCATGATAGAGGGGGCCCGCCAGCGGTTCGCCGAGGCCGGTCGGAGTGCAACCTTCATCCAGGCACAGTGGCAGGACCTGCCCGGTCAGCTCACCGGACCGTATGACCTGGTGCTGTGTCATGCGGTGCTGGAGTGGCTGGCGCAGCCCCATGCGATCCTGCCGGTGCTGCACCAACTGACGGCACCGGGCGGATGGCTGTCCCTGGCGTTCTACAACCGCGATGCACTGGTCTACCGCAACCTGCTCAAGGGCCACTTCCGCAAGTTGCGCAAAAACGACATGGCGGGCGAAAAACAGAGCCTGACCCCGCAACAACCCCTTGATCCGCGGGAATTGGCGGCGCAACTTGAAGGTCTGTGGCAGGTCGAAACCGAGAGTGGGGTGCGGGTTTTCCATGACTACATGCCGGTGGAATTCCAGGCGCGCGCAGAGCTTGCACAGTTGCTGGAAATGGAGCTGGCTCACCGCCGTCATCCGGCGTTCGCCGGGCTGGGACGTTATCTGCACTGGATCTGCCGACCGGTGTGATCGGAGGGCGAGATGAAAGGCCGTTCAGGATTATTGGTGTTGTGCCTGGGGCTGGTGGCCTGCCAGTCCAGCAATCCGTATGTCGCGACGTCCAGGCCGCTGCCCCCGGCGCCTCCGGAAGCCGCCACGGTATTCGATCGTAGCGCCTATCCGGCACCCCCTCGTGACTATGGGCGTTATCGCAGTTGGACCTGGCGCAACGGGCAGTTGCCACCGGGTACCGCCTGGGCGGATTCGGCCCAGGTGGCCGAGGCGGTGAGCAACGCCCTGGACCAAAGGGGGCTGCGGCCGTTGCAGGACAACCGTGCAGCCGACCTGTTCGTCAGTGCCAATCTCCATCTGGAGACCCGCGTGCGTCAGGTCCGGGACGACTACGACACGGGGTATTACGGTGGCTACAACCGCTATCACGGCTACGGTTCAGGCTATGGCATGTATCACACGGTACCGATAGTGCGCACGTATCAGGAGCAGGTCGTGGTGGTCCGGTTGGACCTGTTCGATGCCCGCACGGGCCAGCCCGTGTGGAGTTCCAGTGCCGAAACCAGCCAGCGCGGCACACAGGGCGAACGCACCGATGCCATTCGCGAAGCGGTGGAAAAAGCCCTGTCGGCTTATCCGCCAAGTTGATCATGTAACGGAGAAAAACCATGTTTCGCCGTCTCGTTCTACTGGCTTTTGCTGCACTGCTTGGCGCTTGTGCGGGCACCCAGGTCAATCATGACTTCGACACCAGCCGCGATTTCGCGACCTACCGAAGCTGGAGCTGGAAAGAACCGGCGCTGCAATACCGCCCTGACGATCCGCGGATAAAAAGTGACCTGACCGAACAGCGGATCCGCCAGGCCGTGGCCGATCAGCTCGACCAGCGCGGCCTGCGTCCGGCTCCTGCCGGTGGGCGAAGCGATGTGCAGGTCCAGGCCTACCTGATCGTGGAAGACCGCCAACAGCAGGTCACCACGAGCTACGGTGGCGGTTGGGGGAGTCCATGGTATGGCTATGGAGGAGGCCCGATGTACAACGAAACCCGCAACATCAGCTATAAGGTCGCCACGGTGCAGATCGACCTGCTCGATGGCAAGGACGGCAAGCTGGTATGGCGGGGCAGTGACGAGCAACTGCTCAGCACCTCGCCCAACCCGGCCGACCGTAGCGCGGCGGTACGTGAAACCGTGGCGCGGATCCTGTCCAATTACCCGCCGCGATGATTGGCTGGTGGTGGACCGGATGTCGGACGCGCAAACACAGTCTCGCCTGGCATAGGGTCAGGCTGGTGCAACGGCTTCGCGCAAGCCCGCTTTTCCGGGTGACCAGGATTGGACGCCCCGAAAACGTCCGTGTGGCGGGTGTGCCGGGGTAGGTCTATTGGTCTGGGACCGTTCAGACAACTGGCCGCCAACTTCCCACCATATGTTGCAACTCATCCGATCCCACCAATTGCAAGTCGCCGCTGGACCCTGCGGCGCTCGCCAGCAACGTCACTTCGCTGGGCAGGCGCACCGGTTTCTTGAAGGTCACCTCGATTTCCACATTGGCTTTGGGCAAGCGATCGTCCAGGGCCGCCAGGGTCCGGGCTTTGTTCCACAGCCCATGGGCGATGGCAGTGGGGAAACCGAACAGCCGGGCGCTGATGCCGCTCAGGTGGATCGGGTTGTAATCGCCGGAGACCTTGGCGTACTGCCGGCCAATGTCGGCGGGAGCGGCCCAGTGCGCCACCTCGGTCAATGCCGGGGTATCCGGTAAAGGCGGCTCTACCAGGGCGCCATCCAGTTGCACACCCTTGCAGAGCATCTCGCTCTCGGCCTCCCACAAGGGGCCCAGTTGATCGTCGAGACGGGTCACCAGGCTGAATACCGCGCCCTTGGGGTGAGGGCGCAGGTTTTCCACATGGACACTGGCCCTCGCCTGGCTGACGCCGCCCATGGGACGCAGCACCCGGATGCGGTTGCTCAGGTGGATCAGCCCCAGCAGCGGGAAGGGGAAGTGGCTGGCGGTGAGCAGTTGCATCTGCAAGGGGAACGCCAGCACATGAGGATAGGTCGGCGGCAACAGTCCGTTTTCGACGAAGCCGCAGACCTTGCGGTAGGCCGCCAGGCGTTGTTGATCGACCTGGAGCACCTGGCGCAGTCCGTCGTCCGGCAAGGTCGTTCCAGTGACCTTGCGTCGTGTCGCGGCTTTTGTGTAGAGCCCGGACATGTTCGGTGCGCTGCTGACTTCATGCCATTGAGTCGTCATGGTCATGCTCCCAGCAGGCTCTGCCCACATACCCGCAATGCCTGACCGGTGACGGCCCCAGTGCCCGGTTGTGCGAGCCAGGCCACGGCTTCGGCGACATCCTGGGGCAGCCCGCCCTGGCCCAGGGAACTCATGCGTCGCCCGGCTTCGCGCAGGGCGAAGGGGATTTCGGCGGTCATGCGGGTTTCGATGAAACCCGGGGCCACGGCGTTGATGCTGATCCCTCGTGTCTTCAAGACCGGGGCCCAGGCCTGGGCCAGGCCGATCAGCCCGGCCTTGCTGGCCGCATAGTTGGTCTGGCCGCGATTGCCGGCGATGCCGCTGATGGACGCCAGCAGGATTACCCGGCCATTGTCCCGCAGGGTGCCGCTGTCGAGCAGGGCCTTGGTCAGCACTTGCGGTGCGTTGAGGTTGACCGCCAGCACGGCGTCCCAGAATTCCGGGGTCATGTTGGCCAGGGTCTTGTCCCGGGTGATGCCGGCGTTGTGCACCACGATATCGACGCCATCGGGTAAGTGTTCGATCAATTGGGCGGCGGCCTCTTCGGCGCAGATATCCAGCGTGACGCTACGCCCGCCCAGGCGTGCCGCCAAGGCGTCGAGATCGGTCTTGGCGGTCGGGACGTCCAGCAGGATCACATCGGCGCCGTCACGGGCCAGGGTCTCGGCGATGGACGCGCCGATTCCACGGGCGGCGCCGGTGACCAGCGCCTTGAGCCCCGTGAGTGGCCGGGTCCAGTCCTGGACCTGGGTCTCGCAGGCCTGGAGGCGGATCACTTGCCCGGAAATGTAAGCGCTCTTGGGTGACAGGAAGAACCGCAGCGCGCCCTCCAACTGGGCTTCGGCACCGTCGCCGACATACAGCAGTTGCAAGGTGCCGCCGTGACGCAGCTCCTTGGCCAGTGACCGGCTGAACCCCTCCAGCGCCCGTTGCGCACTGGCGGCGAACGGCTCGCCGAGGCTTTCCGGGGCGCGCCCGAGGATGACGACATGGGCGCTGTGGTCGAGGTTCTTCATCAGCGGCTGGAAGAACTCCCGCAGTTGCTTGAGTTGATCCACCTGGACCAGATGACTGGCGTCGTACACCACGGCCTTGATTTTCGGACCATGGCCGGGGATCCACTCGGTGGCCAGCGTCGACTCGCCCCCGTAGACGAAAATCGCGTCGGTCAGGCGTTTGGCGAACGCACCGACCTGTTCGGTCAGTGGGCCACCGCCCAGCAGCAGCGCGCCCTCGATCGGCCGCAGCCGACCGGCCTGCCAGCGCTCCAGGCGTACCGGCGAGGGCAAGCCGAGCGCCCCCACCAGGCGCAGGCCAAGGGCCGAGTTGGCGAAGTCGATATAACGGTCAGACATGGAACACTCTCCGGCTGATGAGCTTCCAAGTGTGGACCATGATTGGCAATCGGTCGTTCGATCGACCAAATAAAGCCTAGGCTTGAGTGTCGAAAGTGCCAGGGCAACGAGCATGCAACGCAGCAAAAGGCCTGTCTGATCGCAGCTCGGCGACTTTTCGTATAAGGCCTAAGCTGGGCTGATGTGGGAGCGAGCCTGCTCGCGATACAGCGCCTGTGGTTTTATCCGGGCACATCCGAACATACACGGGGGTTCTTCATGACACAGCCACGCCGCGTCGCCATCATCGGTGGAAACCGCATTCCCTTCGCCCGTTCCAACGGGCCTTACGCCACCGCCAGCAACCAGGCGATGCTGACAGCCGCCCTCGAGGGGCTGATCGAGCGCTATAACCTGCATGGCTTGCGCCTCGGCGAAGTGGCTGCCGGGGCGGTGCTCAAGCACTCCCGGGACATGAACCTGACCCGCGAATGCGTGCTGGGCTCGAGACTGTCTCCCAGCACCCCGGCCTACGATGTGCAACAGGCCTGCGGCACAGGGCTGGAGACTGTGTTGCTGGTGGCCAACAAGATTGCCCTTGGCCAGATCGACAGCGCTATCGCCGGTGGCGTGGACACCACCTCGGATGCTCCGATTGCCGTCAACGAAGGGCTGCGCAAGATCCTGCTGCAAGCCAATCGAGCCAAGGGCACCGCCGACAAGCTCAAGACCTTCCTGCAACTGCGTCCCCGTCATCTGATCCCCGACCTGCCTCGCATCAATGAGCCGCGCACGGGCCTGAGCATGGGCCAGCATTGCGAACTCATGGCCCAGACCTGGCAGGTTTCCCGAGAGGACCAGGATCAGTTGGCCTTGGAAAGTCATCAGAAAATGGCCGCGTCCTACGCCCAGGGCTGGCAGAACGATCTGATAACGCCGTTTCTCGGTTTGACCCGGGACAACAATCTGCGCCCGGACCTGACCCTGGAAAAGCTTGCCTCTCTCAAACCGGCTTTCGAAAAAAGCGCCAGGGGGACGCTGACCGCTGGCAATTCCACGCCGCTGACCGACGGCGCTTCGCTGGTGTTGCTGGGCAGTGAAGAATGGGCCAGGGCCCGGGGACTGCCGATTTTGGCGTATCTGCGTGACGGCGAAACCGCGGCGGTGGATTTCGTCAACGGTGCCGAAGGGTTGCTCATGGCTCCAGCCTATGCGGTACCGCGGCTGCTGGCGCGCAACGGCCTGACTCTGCAGGATTTCGATTACTACGAAATCCACGAAGCGTTCGCCGCCCAGGTGTTATGCACCCTCAAGGCCTGGGAGGATGCGGACTATTGCCAGACCCGCCTGGGCCTCGACGCCCCGCTCGGTGCCCTGGACCGCAGCCGGCTGAATGTGAAGGGCAGTTCCCTGGCCGCCGGGCATCCGTTTGCCGCCACGGGCGGGCGAATCGTCGCCAACCTCGCCAAGCTGCTGGATGCCGCGGGCAGGGGACGAGGGCTGATTTCCATCTGCGCAGCGGCCGGCCAGGGCGTGACGGCCATCATCGAGCGTTGAGCACTGCCTTGGCTGGCTGGGTGGCCGAGACCCGCCGGCGGCTTGCATAGCGCTCGGCCAGGATCGAGCAAACGATCAGCTGCAGCGGGTGGTAGATCATGATCGGCAACAGGATCAGTCCCAGGCCGGGATGGTCGCCGAAGATCAGCGCCGCCATCGGGACGCCGGCGGCCAGGGACTTCTTGCTGGCACAGAACACCGCGGCGATTTCATCGGCATTGCTGAACCGCAGGGCACGGGCGGTGCGAGTGGTGGTCCACAGGATGACTGCCAGCAGCACGGTGCTGCCCAGTACGGCGCTGAGCAGCACGCCATGGCCTTGCTGCTGCCAGATCCCGGACACCATGGAATTGCAGAACGCTGCATAGACCAGCAGCAGGATCACCAGCTTGTCGATGATGGCGGTGTAGCGCTTGTAGCGGCCGAAGAAACCGGCCAGCCAGCGCCGCAGGAACTGCC
The DNA here is from genome assembly GCF_900119645.1 of Pseudomonas sp. NFACC43. Lineage (NCBI taxonomy): Bacteria > Pseudomonadati > Pseudomonadota > Gammaproteobacteria > Pseudomonadales > Pseudomonadaceae > Pseudomonas > Pseudomonas sp. NFACC43. The sequence goes on along the minus strand of NZ_FPKK01000009.1, from coordinate 24,100 downwards.
CGAGCACCAGCGGCAGGAGCAGCATCAGGCAGAGATCCAGCAGCGTGGAGCCCAGGTCGATACCCCCGGCGCCCCGCCCGACGACGAAACTGACCAGCAGTGGCGTAAGAAAAATCCCCAGCACACTGGACAGGCTCGCGTTGAGAATCGCCGCCGGGACGTTGCCGCCCGCGCTACCGGTCAGGGCCACGGAAGAGGAAATGGTCGAGGGCAGGGCGCACAGGTATAGGAACCCCAGCATCAGCAGTGGCGGAACATGGCTGCCCAGCAATGCATTGCAGGCCAGCCAGATCAGTGGGAATACCGCGAAGGTGAAGATCTGCACCATCAGGTGCAGCCGGATATTTTTCAGGCCATGACGGACCTGCTCGCCGGACAGGTTCACCCCGTGCAGGAAGAACACTACGAAGATGCCGATATTGACGACCCATTCGGCATGCATTGCGCCACCGGTGGCGCCGAAAGTGGGAAAAAAGTACGCCAGCAATGTGGCGAGCAGCATGCCGCACAGGAACCAGTCGGTCACCATGCGCTTGAGGTGTCTGAAGATTGCCATAGTGCACCACAGTTGTAGGAAACGATGACTTAGCCTAACGTCGGCCCCTGCCACCGTCTTGCGACATAAGGCCATTCAATGCCGACTAACGGACACCAGCAGCTGGAACGCCGCATTCCCGACCTGATTCAGTTGCCCAGGCCGCTGTACGCCCGTGTCGAAAGTTTGAACGCCGGTTCATGGACGCAGGCCCATCGGCATGACTGGGTGCAGTTTTCCTATGCCATCAGCGGTGTCCTGGGGGTGCATACCGCCGCTGGCAGTTTCTTCGCCCCGCCGCAATGGGGCATCTGGATCCCGGCGGACCTGGAACATCAGGTCGTGACCTCCACCCGGGCGGAAATGCGCAGCCTGTATGTCCATCGCGACGCCTGCCCCTGGGCCGATGGCCATTGTCGGGTGCTGGAAGTCACGCCGCTGGCCCGGGAACTGATCAAGGTGTTCTGCCAGTGGCCGGCCGATTATCCCCAGGGAGACACGCCGCAGGAGCGGCTGGTGCAGGTGCTGCTGGACCAGCTGGCAACGTTGCCGGAAGTGGAATTCTCCCTGCCGCTGCCCCGTCACGTGCGTTTGCTGGGATTGTGCAACGAACTGATCGGGCAGCCCGAACGGAACGCCACCCTGCAGGCCTGGTCCGAACGCCTGGGCATGTCGGAAAAGACCTTGATGCGTCTGTTCCAGCGTGAGACCGGTCTGAGCTTCCGAGCCTGGCGACAGCGCATGCGGTTGTTGTCGTCCCTGGGGTCGCTGGAAGAGGGGGACAGCGTGACCGGCGCGGCGTTGTCGTGTGGGTATGATTCCACCTCCGCTTTCATTGCGGCATTCAAGACCATGTTCGGGTTCACGCCGGGCGAGTTGTTCAAGCGTTGAGCCTGGCGAGGGTTGTCAGTTCTTGTCGCAATAACCAGGGCATCGCTTGGCAACACCGGTACTGCTCTCGGCTATGATTCGACTCTGTCGATATCGGCACATTGTGTGCATTGCCTCTACACAGGTCGGCAACCCCTCCCCGTGGAGGTTGTATTGCCGTATAACGGCTGTCATTCGCGTGTTTGGTCACAAAGGACCCAGAATAAAAGCTGATGAAGACTCCAAAACGCATTGAACCCCTGATCGAGGACGGTCTGGTCGACGAGGTGCTGCGCCCACTCATGAGTGGTAAAGAAGCAGCTGTTTATGTGGTGCGCTGTGGCAATGAGCTACGTTGCGCCAAGGTCTACAAGGAGGCGAACAAGCGAAGTTTCCGTCAGGCCGCCGAATACCAGGAGGGCCGCAAGGTGCGCAACAGCCGCCAGGCCCGGGCCATGGCGAAGGGCTCCAAGTTCGGACGCAAGGAAACTGAAGACGCCTGGCAGAACGCCGAAGTGGCGGCGCTGTTCCGCCTGGCCAATGCCGGGGTACGCGTGCCCAAGCCGTACGACTTCCTCGAGGGCGTGCTGTTGATGGAGTTGGTGGCTGACGAGTACGGCGACGCAGCCCCACGGCTGAACGATGTGGTACTGGAGCCAGAACAGGCCCGTGAGTACCACGCGTTTCTGATCTCCCAGATCGTGCTGATGCTGTGTACCGGACTGGTGCACGGGGACCTGTCGGAGTTCAACGTGCTGCTCGCGCCGACCGGTCCGGTGATCATCGACTTGCCACAGGCCGTGGATGCCGCCGGTAACAACCATGCCTTCAGCATGCTGGAGCGGGACGTAGGCAACATGGCGTCCTATTTCGGCCGGTTCGCCCCGGAGCTCAAGCGCACCCGATATGCCAAGGAGATGTGGGCGCTTTACGAGGCCGGCACCTTGCATCCTGGCAGTGTATTGACCGGTGAGTTCGCTGAGCCGGAGCAACTGGCGGATGTGGGTGGGGTCATGCGCGAGATCGAGGCCGCCCGTCGGGAAGAAGAACGTCGCCAGGCCCTGCGTGCGGCCGAGGATGCACCGCCTGGCAAGGCCGAAGAGCCGCCTCCGCCCTGGATGCAGTGATTCGGTTGCTCGAGCTCTGTGGGAGCGAGTCAGTTCGCGGTGATGCCGGATGTATCGGCATCGTCGGTGCCGGTTCGCTCCCGCATTGATGTCCTGGGGCATTCAAATCCTCAAGGGGACGCGGGTCTAGGCATCCGCGGTCTTTTCGCAGCACCCCGATGCCAGCTCCTTGAGAATCGGGCAGTCCGGGCGGTGATCGCCGTGACAGTGCTCCACCAGGTCCTGAAGGGTGTCGCGCAACCCGGCCAGCTCACGAATTTTCTGGTTCAGTTCGTCGATGTGCTGTCGCGCCAAGGCCTTCACGTCGGCGCTGGCCCGTTGTCGGTCCTGCCAGAGGGTCAACAGTTTGCCGACTTCTTCCAGGGAAAACCCCAGATCCCTGGAGCGCTTGATGAACGCCAGGGTGTGCAGGTCTTCGGTGCCGTAGATCCGGTAGCCGCTGTCGGTTCGATGGGCGGCCTTGAGCAGGCCGATGGTTTCGTAATACCGGATCATCTTCGCGCTCAGGCCGCTTTGGCGGGCCGCTTGGCCGATGTTCATCACTTGTCCTCCAGGTGCCCGGGTGTCCAGAATTTCAACAGCAGCGCATTGCTCACCACGCTGACGCTCGACAGCGCCATGGCGGCGCCGGCCAATACGGGGTTGAGCAAGCCGAATGCCGCCAGCGGAATGCCGATCAGGTTATAGACAAAGGCCCAGAACAGGTTCTGGCGGATCTTGGCGTAGGTCTTGCGGCTGATGTCCAGAGCCGCCGGCACGAGCCGTGGATCACCGCGCATGAGGGTAATGCCGGCGGCGTGCATGGCCACGTCGGTACCGCCGCCCATGGCGATACCGATGTCCGCGGCGGCCAGGGCCGGGGCGTCGTTGATCCCGTCGCCGACCATGGCCACCACGGCGTTTTTCTTCAATTCAACGACGATGGCGGACTTGTCTCCCGGCAGCACTTCGGCATGCACATTGGCGATACCCAGCGCCTCGGAAACCACTCGGGCGCTGCCCCGGTTATCGCCGGTGAGCAGGTGACTGGTGATATGCCGTGCGTCCAGCGCCTGCACAGCCGCCAGAGCACCAGGCTTGAGGGTGTCACCGAACGCGAACAGGCCCAGCACGCGGGGCGTGGCGTTCTGTTCGACCAGCCAGGACAGAGTCCGGCCTTCGGTTTCCCAGGCCTGGGCCGACTCGGCCAGCGATCCGGGGGCCAGGCCCAGTTCGTCCAGCAGGCGACGATTGCCCAGGGCCAGGCGCCGACCATCGAGGCTGCCGGCGATGCCGCGTCCGGCCAGGGCCTGGCTGTCGCTGACGTTCGGCACATCCAGGCCACGCTCGGCACAAGCGTCCAGCACTGCTTTGGCCAGGGGATGTTCGCTGCCGCGTTGCAGGGCACCAGCCAGTTGCAACAAGGTAGCCTCGTCGCCGTCGAGGGCCGCCAGGTGGGCGATTCGTGGTGTGCCGGAGGTGAGGGTACCGGTCTTGTCGAAGACCACCGAGCTGACTTCATGGGCGCGCTCCAGAGCCTCGGCATCCTTGATCAGAATCCCGTGGCGCGCCGCCACGCCGGTACCGGCCATGATTGCTGTAGGTGTCGCCAGGCCCAGGGCGCAAGGGCAGGCGATCACCAGTACGGCGACGGCATTGATCAATGCCGTCTCCAGCGGCGCCCCATACAGCCACCAGCCCGCCAGGGTGGCCAGGGCCAGCACCAGCACCACGGGCACGAATACCTGGCTGACCTTATCCACCAGTTTCTGGATGGGGGCCTTGGCCGCTTGGGCGTCTTCCACCAGGCGGATGATGCGCGCCAGGACTGTCTCGGTACCCAGGGCCCGTGTGCGTACCAACAGGCGGCCTTCGCCATTGATGGCGCCGCCGGTGACCTTGTCGCCGGGCTGTTTGGGGACCGGCAGGCTCTCGCCGCTGATCAGCGCCTCGTCGGCATGACTTTGTCCCTCCAGGACTTCACCGTCCACTGGAAAGCGCTCTCCAGGCTTGACCAGCACCACGTCATCGAGGCGCAGGGCACTGATGGCGACGTCCCGTTCCTGGCCGTCGATCACCTGCGTTGCCCGTTCCGGGCGCAGGGCTTCGAGGGCGCGAATGGCGCTGGCGGTCTGGCGCTTGGCACGGCTCTCCAGGTATTTGCCCAGCAATACCAGGGCAATCACCACCGCCGAAGCCTCGAAATACAGATGCGACGAACCGGCGAGCACCCATTCATAGATACTCAGGCCGTAGCCGGCGCTGGTGCCCAGGGCCACCAGCAGGTCCATGTTCCCCGCCCCAGCACGCACTGCCTTGAAGGCCGCGACATAAAAACGCGCCCCGAAAATGAACTGGACCGGCGTCGCCAGGACGAACTGCACCCAGGCCGGGAGCATCCAGTGCACGCCGAATGGCTGCAACAGCATCGGCAGCACCAGCGGCAACGACAGCATGATCGCCAGTATCAGCACCAGGCGTTCTCGGTCCAGCCGACGGATCTGGCTGTCCTGGGGGGGCTCGGCCTGCCAGACGCTGGCGTCGTAACCGGCACGCTTGACTGCGTCGATCAGGGCTTGCGAATCGACCTGGCCGAGCAATTGAAGGTGGGCGCGCTCGTTGGCCAGGTTGACACTGACGCGGTTCACGCCGGGGACTTTGCCCAGGGCGCGTTCGACCCGGCCGACGCATGAGGCGCAGGTCATCCCTTCGATCTTCAGTTCAAGGGTCTGGACGGGCACGCTGTAGCCGGCGTGTTCGACGGCCTGCATCAAGGCCGGCAGGCTCTGTGCCGGGGCCTCGACCCGGGCCTGTTCCGTCGCCAGGTTCACGCTGACGGCGCGGGTGCCGGCGACTTTGCTCAACGCCCGCTCGACCCGACCGGCGCAACTGGCGCAGGTCATGCCGGCGATCGGCAGATTGAACGTGGTGGATTCGGACATTGGTCAGGCTCCCTGTAGTGAATGACTACAGGATCAACCTTGCCATGCTGGCAAGGTCAAGAGCCAGTTCAAACTATCCAGTCATCTGGAAGCGAGCGGCTGAAGGCGCGACCCTATCGCGAGCTGGCTCGCGCCTGCAGGCAGCGCTTCATTCGATCCTGGGGATCAATAACCCAGCGTTGCCTGCTTGAGGTACATGCCTTGCTGATTGGCGGCTATACGGAACTTCAGAATGTCCCCGGCCTTGAGGGTGACGTCTTGCGAGCCTGGCGCGAGCATGCCTGGACTGCATCCCGGCACCTGGCCTGGCAGTAGTTTCAGACGCAAGGAGAATCGTCCTGGCGGCAGGTTGAAGGAGGTACTCGTTTCCTGAAACAGCCTGGCCGTGAGTTGGTCGTCGATATAGATGCCAATCTCGCAGGAAGTCGCTACTTCCAGGCGCTCGCGGGAAATGATCAGCACGCCGTAGTCTTCGCCGGCGGCCGAAGCCTGGGGAACCACTGCTGACAAACCGAGCATGCAAAACAGGCTGAACGCTGACCAGCGCATGACTGAACCTCCGGTGTGAAATCCTTGATGTGTGCAGCTTGGCTGAGCGCGTTGCCGATTGCCAGCCCGGCAGTTTTCGCCAGAACTTGACCTTGCCATGATGGCAAGCTTGAAACTGCCGACAACCTCAACTGCCTAGGAGTCATTTCATGCAAACACTCAATGTCCAGGGAATGTCCTGCGGTCATTGCGTCAGGGCCATCACCCAGGCTGTACAGGCCAGGGATCCATCCGCCGACGTGCAGGTGGACCTCGGCGCCAAGACGGTACGGGTCCAGAGTTCCTTGCCGGTCGAGACGCTGGTCGAGGCCATCCAGGAGGAGGGGTACGAGGTCACTCCCGCCTGAATTATTTTTAATCGTTAGCGACCTATCGGAATGTTCAAGGGCGCCCGGCACGGATAGACTGTCGGGCTGCCGACTGACGCCTGAACGGGACGCCCGATGAACCTTCGTATCATTCTGATTCTCGGCGCCTTGAGCGCCTTCGGTCCCTTGGCGATCGATTTCTACCTGCCTGCCTTTCCGGCCATGGCTGCCGCCTTCGGCACTGACGAAAAACATATCCAGCTGACGCTCGCCGCCTATTTCCTTGGACTGTCCATCGGGCAACTGGCCTACGGGCCCGTGGCCGATCGCTTCGGTCGGCGCATTCCATTGCTGACGGGCGTCGGGTTGTTCACCCTGGCGTCCGTGGCCTGCGCCTACGCACCGAGCCTGGAATGGCTGATCGGGGCCCGTTTCGTCCAGGCCCTGGGCGGATGTGCCGGTATGGTGATCTCCCGCGCGGTGGTCAGCGACAAATGCGATGCGGTCGGCTCGGCCAAAGTGTTTTCCCAGCTGATGCTGGTGATGGGACTGGCGCCGATCCTGGCCCCGATGCTCGGCGGCCTGCTGGTGAACCTGTACGGTTGGCAATCGATTTTCATCGGCCTGACCCTGTTCAGCGCACTGGCCGCAACGGCCGTGGCCCTGTGGCTGCCCGAGAGCCTGCCGCCCCACATGCCCCGACAACCATTGTCCGGCGCCTTGCGCCAATATGGTCGGTTGTTGGGCGATTGGGTCTTCCTGGGGCATGCGTTGACAGGTGGGATCGCGATGGCCGGGATGTTTGCCTACATCGCCGGCTCGCCGTTCGTATTCATCAAGCTCTACGGCGTGCCGGCCGAGCACTTCGGTTGGCTGTTCGGGACCAACGCAGCCGGTTTTATCCTGGTGGCGCAGCTCAACGCTCGGTTGCTGTCCAAGCGTGGCCCGGCCTTCCTGCTGGTCCGCGCGGTATGGGTCTACCTGGCCGCCGGCCTGAGCCTCCTGGGTGTTTGCTCCTTGCAGCCTGCGCATTTGTGGCCGTTGCTGGTGCCTCTGTTCGTTTGCATCTCCAGCCTGGGATGCATCATTCCCAACGCGTCTGCATGTGCCATGAACGGCCAAGGTGCCCGGGCTGGCAGTGCTTCAGCCATGCTGGGGTGCCTGCAGTTCTCCGTGGCCGCTGGTTCTGCCGCGCTGGTGGCGGCGTTGCATGACGGTACGGCCGTGCCGATGGCGTTGGTCATCAGCCTTTGCGGACTGTTGGTCGTTGGCACGGCCATGCTGACCCGGCGCTTGCAGGATGCCCGGGTCGTCGGTCGTCAGGACTGATTCAGCCGGCCGCGCGCTGTTGCTGTTCAGGGAATTGGTGCGGCGCGAGAATTCGAGCCTGGAGGGTGGTGGCGAAGGCCTTGGCTTCGGCCTCGGTACGGAAGGTGACGACATGCTGGTCAAGACGCACTTGCCACTGGGATTTTGCCACTTCTTTTATCAGGATCTTCATTGCTGACCTCCTCACGTAAAAGATTGCGTTGCAAAGGCCTCGAGTGTAGACCGGAATACGATCGCAATTGTGACAACGGTCAATTGTCAGACTGACGGTGGCTATTTCCGTCCAGGGGCAGGCTTGCGATGAGAGCGGCACGCTGTGCCGTGCCTCCTCATATTCATCGCAAGCAAGCTGCCATGCCGATCGCTAGAAGCCTTCGAGTACGATCTTGCCCTTGGCCTTGCCGCTTTCCAGCAGCGCATGGGCGCGGCGCAGGTTTTCGGCGGTGATGATGCCGAAGTGTTCCCCGACGGTGGTCTTCAGGGTGCCGGCGTCGACCAGCGCGGCGACACGGTTGAGCAGGCGGTGCTGTTCAATCATGTCTGGCGTTTCGAACAGCGAGCGGGTGTACATGAATTCCCAGTGCAGCGACAGGCTTTTGCGCTTGAGTTTGGTTACGTCCAACGCCTTGGGATCGTCGATCAGCGCCAGCTTGCCCTGGGGGGCCAGGGCCTCGACCAATTGCTCCAGATGCTGGTCGGTCTGGGTCAGGCTGGCAACGTGGGTCACTTGGGACTGGCCCGCTGCTTTCAGTGCTTGGCTCAACGGTTGGCTGTGATCGATCACCAGATCGGCCCCCAGGCCCCGTACCCACTCCTGGGTCTGTGGCCGGGAAGCGGTGCCGATGACCTTCAGCCCGGTGAGCCGGCGAGCCAGTTGCGTCAGGATCGAACCCACGCCTCCCGCGGCACCGACGATCAGCAGGCTCTGGTCGCTGTTGTCCTGGCCTTCGCGGATCTGCAGCCGTTCGAACAACAGCTCCCAGGCGGTGATGGCCGTCAATGGCAGTGCGGCCGCCTCGGCAAAACCGAGGGTCACAGGCATGTGGCCAACGATGCGCTCGTCCACCACGTGCAATTCACTGTTGCCACCCGCCCTGGTGATGGAACCGGCGTAGAACACTTTGTCACCGGCCTTGAACAAGGACACTTCGCTGCCCACGGCCTTGACCACACCGGCCACGTCCCAGCCCAGCACCTTGGCGGCGCCACCTTCAGGCGAGACATTCTGGCGGACCTTGGTGTCGACCGGGTTGACCGAAATGGCCTTGACTTCCACCAGCAGGTCCCGGGGACCTGCGACAGGTTCGGGTAACTCGATGTCCTGCAACGATTTCACGTCGGTGATCGGCAGCGAATGGTAGTAGGCAATGGCTTTCATGGAGCGGCTCCGTCAGATGATTGGATGCCACCAATGGTTAGCTATTTATCGACGCGATAAAACCGGCTAAAAGAACAGGCTCTTTCAATATTTTTTTGATAACGGAGTCGCCATGCTTCGATTCGATGACCTGCAGCTCTTTGTCCGGGCGGCGGATCTGGGCAGCCTTTCTGCCGCGGCCAGGGTCATGGACCTGTCGGCAGCGGTGGCCAGTGCCGCATTGAAGCGGATCGAGCAGCATCTTGGGGCCCGGCTGTTGGCCCGTTCGACCCGCAGCCTGCGCCTGACCGCCGAAGGGGAGAGCTTCCTCGAATATGCCCGGGCCGCACTGAGCAGCCTTGACGAGGGACGGCGATTGTTGACCAGTGGCCAGGACCGGGTCAGTGGTGTGCTGCAGCTGTCCGCACCCTCGGATCTGGGGCGCAACCTGCTGCTGCCCTGGCTGGACGAATTCCAGGGCGAGCATCCCGGGCTGACGGTGCGGCTGTTGCTGGGGGATCGGATCGCCGACCTGTTCAAGCAACCCGTGGACATCGCGCTGCGTTATGGCGAACCGGAGGACTCTAGCCTGGTGGCCCTTGCGGTCGCGGCGGATAACCGCAGGGTGCTATGTGCTGCGCCGGACTACCTGGCCCGCCATGGCGAACCTCGTCAGCTGGAACAACTGGCCCAGCACAATTGCCTGTTGTACATGCTCGGTACCCGAGTCCATGACCGCTGGTGCTTTCATGACGGTAAGCGGGAAGTGAGTCTCACCGTCAGCGGGGACCGCTTCAGCGACGATGCCGACGTGGTGCGACGCTGGGCGGTGGCCGGGGCGGGCATCGCCTACAAGTCGTGGCTGGATGTCTCGACCGATGTGCTGGCCGGACGCTTGAAGATCCTGCTGCCGCACCTGCAATGCGAGCGTGCGCCGCTGAATCTGCTGTGTGCTCATCGGGCACAGTTGAGCAAGCCCATCAACCTGTTGCGGGAAATGCTCCAGGCCCGCTGTGGACATTTGACCGCGCAATTTCCGCGCTCGACAGAGGATGACCAATAGTCGCGGGCAAATAGAGAATTTTCCCTCATGAACAATCGCCTCCAAAGGTTTCCGGAGGACAGGAAAGCTTGGTCGCCACGCTTATACTAACGGCCGCCTGAATCGACACGGCACGGGGGAAGCATTGTCCCGTCGATGCATCGATGCCGTCGGTTCCCGCGGTCGGGCCGCCTTGGGCGGCGCCTCATGACGGGTCACCAGGCCCCAGAGCAGTAGACGAATGATTCAACAGGGAGTGAATACATGGAACATGCACCTTGCATCAGCCAGATCGCCACGCTGCTGGCCGACCCAAAGCGCAGCGCAATGATGTGGGCGCTGATGGACGGCACGGCGCGGCAGGCTGAAGAGCTGGCTTTGCTGGCCGGGTTATCGCCGTCCTCGGCCAGTGCTCATCTGGGGCGCCTGTCCGCCGGTGGCCTGTTGAAAGTCGAAGCCCGGGGACGCAAACGGTTTTTCCGCCTCGCGGCACCCGAGATCGGCGCGGCTGTCGAGGCCCTGGCCAGCGCCACGCTCGCCAGCACACCGCGACAGATCCCGGAGGTCTTCAAGCGAGGGGTGATGCCAACCAAGGCGCCGTCGGCCCCGGCCTCGTTGTTGCGGGCCAGGCTGTGTGACGATCACTTGGGAGGCACCCTGGCGGCCGACCTGTACCAGCGCCTGCTGGATGCCGGCTGGATCGAGCAGTGCGACCAGCGTGTCATCGTCACCCACAAGGGTTCCAGCCAGTTGGCCGGTCATGGCCTGTTCATCCAGGCCCTGGCCCATCGCAACGCCCGCACCGCCTGCGCCTGCCCCGATTGGAGCGAACGCCGTCCGCACCTGGGAGGCGCCCTGGGGGCTGCGTTGCTGCAATTGTTCATGCAGTCCGGCTGGTTGAGCCTGCCCAACGACTCACGCGCCTTGCAGGTGACGGTGCTCGGCCAGCAGGAAATCCATCGTTTCGCCAGGCAGGATGCCCTGGAAATGGCGCTCTAGGGCTATCGACAGGTCGTATTCAGCAATAGCCAGCCGCGAGGTTCGCGCACACTCGGGCCGACGATCATCGGACTGGGGGACGCAATATGGACACTCACCGTTACAGTGCGGCAGAACGCTTGGAGCGGCTGCCCATCAGCGGATATCACCGGGTTATCTTCATCATCATCGCCCTGGCGTTTTTCTTCGACTCGATGGACCTGGCCATGATGACCTTCCTGCTGGGCTCGATCAAAGTCGAGTTCGGCTTGAGCACTGCCCAGGCGGGACTGCTGGCCAGCTCCAGCTTCTTCGGCATGGTGGTGGGGGCGTCGCTGTCGGGCATGCTGGCTGATCGGTTCGGGCGCAAACCGGTGTTCCAGTGGAGCATCGTGTTGTGGGGCGTCGCCAGTTACCTGTGCTCCACCGCCCAGGACATCGAGACACTGACGCTGTTTCGCATCCTGCTGGGGATCGGCATGGGCATGGAATTTCCGATTGCCCAGTCCATGCTTTCTGAGCTGATCCCGGCCAGGCAGCGGGGACGCTACATTGCCTTGATGGATGGCTTCTGGCCGCTGGGCTTCGTGGCGGCGGGGGCGCTGTCGTATTTCCTGCTGCCGGTGATCGGCTGGCGCGACATCTTTCTGGTGCTGGCGGTACCGGCGGTGTTCGTCCTGGTGATTCGCTTCTTCATTCCCGAGTCGCCGCGCTGGCTGGAACAAGCCGGGCGGGATGGCGAGGCGGACGCCGTGCTGGGACGAATCGAGGACAAGGTCCGGCGCTCCCTGGGGAGCCAGGCACTGCCGGAGCCGATCCGGCTGCCAAGGCAGGTGGATGCGCCGGGCACGTTCTTTTCGGCGCTGACGCGGATCTGGTCACCGTTGTATCGCCAGCGCACGATGATGATCTGGAGTGTCTGGTTCTTCGCCCTGCTGGGATTCTACGGGCTGACATCCTGGCTGAGCGCGCTCCTGCAGCAGTCGGGGTTTGCCGTGACCCAGTCGGTGTATTACACCGTACTGATTTCCCTGGGCGGGATCCCGGGGTTCCTGATGGCGGCCTGGCTGGTGGAACGCTGGGGACGTAAGCCCGTGTGTGTCATGACCCTGTTGGGCGGTGGCGTAATGGCGTTTCTCTATGGGCAGAGCGCGGTGTTCGGCGGCAACGTTGGCCTGTTGATCGGCACCGGTCTGCTGATGCAGTTCTTCCTGTTCGGCATGTGGGCGGTGCTCTACACCTACACGCCGGAACTGTATCCCACCTCGGCGCGGGCCACGGGCTCGGGCTTTGCCTCCGCGGTCGGTCGCATCGGCTCGTTGCTCGGGCCACTGGTGACCGGTCTGGTATTTCCCATCACCGGACAGGGCGGTGTATTCGCTTTGGGCGCGCTGTGCTTCGCCGTGGCGGCCGGAGTGGTGTGGTTGTTCGGGATGGAAACCCGGGGCAGGACCCTGGAAGAATTGAGCGAAGCCACCAGGTAACGAACACGACCGTGGCGAGGGGAGCAAGAGTACTCGCCACAGGTCTTTTTCTGTGGCGAGTCGCTCATTGTGAGGCTTAAGGCTTGACCAGGCGTGCATCCAGGCTGTTTTGCGCCAGACGCCTGGCCTGGTCCTGGGTCATGCCCAGATGAGTGTGCAGCGCGTGGAAGTTTTCCGTGACGTAGCCGCCGAAGTACGCCGGATCGTCCGAGTTGACGGTCACCTTCACGCCACGCTCGAGCATGTCGAGGATATTGTGCTGCGACATGTCGTCGAACACACAGAGCTTGGTATTGGACAACGGGCAGACCGTCAGCGGAATCTGCTCGTCGATGATCCGCCGCATCAACCGCTCATCTTCGATGGCCCGCACGCCGTGGTCGATGCGCTGGATCTTCAGCAGGTCGAGGGCCTCCCAGATGTATTCGGGCGGGCCCTCCTCGCCTGCGTGGGCCACGGTCAGGAAGCCTTCGTGACGCGCGCGGTCGAATACCCGCTGGAACTTGCTCGGTGGATGCCCCATCTCGGAGCTGTCCAGGCCCACGGCCACGAAGGCATCGCGGAAGGGCAGCGCCTGGTCGAGGGTTTTCTCGGCCTGTTCTTCGCTCAGGTGACGCAGGAAGCTGAGGATAAGGCCACTGGTGATGCCCAGTTGCTGTTCACCGTCCTTGAGGGCGGCGGCGATACCGTTGAGCACCACTTCGAAAGGAATGCCACGGTCGGTGTGGGTCTGTGGGTCGAAGAACGGCTCTGTGTGGACCACGTTCTGCTCCTTGCAACGGAGCAGGTAGGCCCAGGTCAGGTCGTAGAAATCCTGCGAGGTGCGCAAGACGTCGGCGCCTTGGTAATACAGGTCGAGGAACTCCTGCAGGTTGTTGAAGGCATAGGCCTTGCGCAGGGTGTCGACGTCGCTCCACGGCAGGGCGATCCTGTTGCGTTCGGCCAGGGCGAACAGCAGCTCGGGCTCCAGCGAGCCCTCCAGGTGCAGGTGTAGTTCAGCCTTGGGCAGGGCGTTCAGCCAGTCGTACATGTTCTTTTCTCATCAGCGAATCGATGGCAGCCATTCTACAGAGGCTGGCCGTAATGTCTGGTAAAACCTGACCGGCCGATCCACTGTCTGGGCAAGGCTGCGCACCGCGAGCCTCGCGGGTCGATGAATCGGAGGAAACGTTCGTAGCCCCCCACAGTCTAGTAGCTCATGACTCCGCGCACAGTGCAGGCCTGGGATGTCCTCATTGATCAAGCAAGAAAAACTGTTGTTGCTGGCGCTTCTGGCGGCGCTCGTCGCCTATCCGCTGGAACACTGGCTGTTGGGCGGTGGCCGGATCGTTGCGCTGACGGGTGGGTTGGTCCTGATCGGCTTCATTATCGCGGCGTCCATGCGCGTGGCCCATCACGCCGAACTGCTGGCGGAAAAGGTCGGCGATCCATACGGCACCATGATCCTGACCCTGTCGGCGGTACTGGTAGAGGTCGTGGTCCTGGCGATCATGATGAGCAACCAGGCATCTCCCACTCTGGTGCGGGACACGATCTATAGCGCAGTGATGCTCGACATCAATGGCATCCTCGGGCTCGCCGCGCTGATGGGTGGGCTCAAGCATGGCGAGCAGGTCTATAACGACGATTCGGCACGCACCTACAGCGTGATGATTCTCACCGCCATGGGCGTTTCGATGGTGGTGCCCGAATTTATTCCCCAGGAAAACTGGAAGCACTATTCGGCATTCACCATCGGCGCGATGATCGTGCTGTACACCCTTTTTCTTCGCATGCAGGTCGGACCTCACAGCTATTTCTTCAGCTACAGCTATCCGGAAAAGCGCCGCCGGAAAGAACCGCTGGAGAACGAGCCCAAGCCCATCAGCCTGGCGTTTTCCATCGGTGCGCTGGTGTTTGGCGTCGTGCTGATCGGCGCGCTGGCCGAGGTCATGTCCAAGGCCATCGACCTGGGCCTGGAGGGCTCAGGCGCACCGCCGGTGGTCACCGCGATACTGGTGGCGGCCATTTCCGCCGCACCGGAAATCCTCACCGCCCTGCGCGCCGCTCTCGCCAATCGGATGCAGTCGGTGGTGAACATTGCCCTGGGGGCTTCGTTATCGACGGTGATCCTGACAGTGCCGGTGATGGAGGCCATGGCGCTCTACTCCGGCCAGCCTTTCCAGATGGCGATGACCCCGGTGCAGACAGTGATGATCTTCATCACCCTGATCGTCAGCGCCATCAACCTCAACGATGGCGAAACCAATGCCATCGAAGGCATGACTCACTTCGTCCTGTTCGCGACCTTCATCATGTTGTCGCTGCTGGGCCTCTAAGGCCTGCTCGCGACAGCAGTGTGCATCGCGAGCAGGCTTCAGGTCAGATACCCGCGATCAGTTCCCGCGCCGCCTGACTGTGGTCGGCAATCAGCCCCTTCAGATCGAGCCCCTCGACCTGGCCGTCGATGACGCGCCATCGTCCGCCGATCATCACCCGATCGGCCCGGTCCGCGCCGCACAGCAACAAGGCTGAAATCGGATCGTGGCTGCCGGAAAAGCGCAGCTCGTCGAGCTTGAACAGGGCCAGGTCAGCCTGTTTGCCCACCGCCAGTTCGCCGATGTCGCTGCGTCCGAGCAACTGCGCCGAGCCCCGGGTTGCCCAGCCCAGCACCCTTTCTGGCGTGATTGCCTGTGCGCCGTAGCGCAGGCGCTGGATGTACAGCGCCTGGCGGGTTTCCAGGATCATGTTCGAGGCGTCGTTGGAAGCCGAACCGTCCACACCGAGGCCAAGGGGGGCGCCGGCGGCGGTCAGCTCGACGGTGGGGCAGATACCCGAGGCCAGGCGCATGTTTGAGCTGGGGCAATGGCAGATGCCGGTGCCGGCGGCGCCAAGGCGAGCGATTTCGTCGGTGTTGAAATGAATGCCGTGGGCCAGCCAGGTGCGAGGACCGAGCCAGCCGACGCTGTCAAGGTAGTCCACGGTACGCAGGCCGAAACGCTGCAGGCAGAAGTCTTCCTCGTCGAGGGTCTCTGCCAGGTGTGTATGCAGGCGGACATCGAGGCTGTCCGCCAGGTCGGCGCTGGCTTTCATGATTTCGGGGGTGACCGAGAATGGAGAGCAGGGCGCCAGGGCGATCTGGACCTGCGCGCCGTCGCCGCGCTCATGGTAACGCTCGATCAAGCGCTGGCTGTCATCGAGAATTACCTGGCCCTGTTGCACCGTCTGCTGCGGCGGCAGGCCACCGTCGGCTTGGCCCAGGCTCATGGAACCGCGGGTCAGCATCGCGCGCATGCCCAGTTCGCGGACACTGTGCACTTGCACGTCGATTGCGTTTTCCAACCCTTCGGGGAACAGGTAATGATGGTCGGCGGCCGTGGTACAGCCCGACAGCAGCAATTCAGCCAGTGCCACTCGGGTCGCCAGGGCAAGTTTTTCCGGCGTCAGCCGCGCCCACACCGGATACAGGGTTTTCAACCACGGGAATAATGGCTGGTTGACCACCGGCGCCCAGGCGCGGGTCAGCGTCTGGTAGAAATGGTGATGGGTATTGATCAAGCCCGGCAGCACGACATGGTCGCGTGCATCGAAGACGTTGTCCCAGGGAAGGGAAGGGGATTGGCCCGCGCTCAGCAGTTCGACGATCACACCGCCTTGCAGGACGAGGCCGCCACGGACGTCGAGGTCGTTGGCCGTGAAGATGGCGAGGGGATTTTTCAACCAGGTACGGGTCGCAGGCATGGTGGCCGGCTCCTCTGAAAGTGGGTTCAGGTTAGCCAGCTCAGTGATGCCCTGTCTGCTGATCCAGGGTCGCCGTTGGGGGCGAAGCGCGAGTTTACTCAGGTTGCCGGACACATTTCCAGTGCCGGGCCGCGTGCTCCTGGGCAGGCGGGCTTACTCGCGAATGTGCAAGGGCACCCGGCGTTGATGCCGGCTGGCCCGTTGTCTTGGCAAGCAAGCCTATTGCCAATGTCCGTCATTACCAGGGGATGGTTTCGCCCTTGTAGTTGACGAAGTGATGTCCACCCTTGCCGGCAAAGGCGTTGACCTGGTCGATCAATCCACGAGTACTGGTTTCGACGTCGATATCCGCCCCTTCACCGCCCATGTCGGTTTTCACCCAGCCCGGGTGCAATGACAGTACCGTCAATGGCCGTCCGCCCAGTTGGGTAACGAAGCTGTTGGTCATGGAATTGAGCGCGGCCTTGCTGGCCTTGTACAACGCCAGTTCCGGCGCGTCGGGCATGGTCACGCTGCCCAGGACCGAACTCATGAATGCCAGGACGCCGCTGCCTTCGCGGATCTGGCCAACGAACCGTTGGGCCAGGTTGATCGGTGCCACTGCGTTGGTAAAGAACAACTGGCCGACTTCGGCCAGCGTCGCGCCGCCGGGGTTCTGGTTGTCCGGGCCTTTGACGCCCGCGTTGACGAACAGAAGATCATAGGTTTCGCCCTTGAGCTGTTGGCTCAGGGCGATTACGGCTTGCTGGTCATCCATGTCGAGTTTTTCTATTCGAACCGGGCCCAGCGCCTTCAATGCCTGCGCGTTCTGCGGATTGCGTACGGTGGCGGTCACGTTCCAGCCATCGCTCAGCAACGTTTTCACCAGGCCAAGGCCCAGCCCCCGAGAGGCGCCAATGATCAGTGCGTTTTTTGCCGAATTCATGGGGAGCATCCTAGAAAGAAATGGTCACGGATTTAATGGACAACGTTGCCCGAGCCGTTGTTTCAGCTCGTGACGCAAAGCGTCGAGTTCGTTCATGCGGGTTTCGATCAGGTTCAGTTTGTTCTGCAGCAGTTGAGCCACGGCGCGGTCCGGGTCAGGTGCCTGCCGCAGGGCGGCGACGCTGCTGCCGATCTCGCCGAGGGTAAAGCCCAGGCGTTGAGCTGTCTTGATATAGAGCACCAGTTGCACCATGTCGGCGGGGTAGTCGCGATACCCATTGGCGCTGCGGCCCGCCGCAATCAGTCCGCGCTGCTCGTAGAAGCGCAGCGTGTCACGACTCACGGCACAGGCCTGGGCTAGTTCACCGATTCGCATGGCAATCTCCGGAAAGCTTGACCCTGGAGCTTACCCCAGGCTTTAGTCTTTTCGCTCCTTGATTATCTGGAGCAATGCCTATGTGGACTTCACTGCAATTTCGTCGCGTGGTGCTCGGTGGCGCCTGGTACGACCTGATCGTCACTGCGGCATTCGCCACGCCATGGAGTTTCGCCGCTCTGCACGGCTGGTTGCTGGGCGCGACCCAGATGCTCGGCCTGCCTGGAGAGTTGCCCCCGTTTGGGGTCATGCACCTGTTGGTGGCCAATCTCTTGGGCTCGATCGTTTGTGTATGGTCGGTACTGCGGATTCGGGATCCGCGGCCACTGTACGGGCGGTATGACGCCGTGGGGCGGTTGCTGTTTGCGACCTGGATGCTTTACGCGCTGCTGCATGGCGCCAGCGCGCTGGTGTGGGTATTTCTGTTTTTCGAGTTGATGTGGGCCGTCGTCCAGCTGTTGCCTGTACGTGGCGAGCAAGCTCGTTTTGTCCATGGGGGGAATGGTTAAAAAGTGAGCAAGCGCTTGAGAACCATGCATTTCCTGGGGTCGCGGGAGACATGAACGGGTTATCCACAGCTTGCTCCACAGTTATTGTGTGAAAGCCCGAGACTCGGGCATAAGCGTTGGCCGGCTTTCTTCCAAAAGTGATAACCCCCTGCAAGCGTTTGTTTTATGGATGGAATTTGGATTGGCCAGGCGCTTGGACGAAAAATGAGCAACCCTCGCAAAGCCGCATGACAGAAGGGTTGCAAAGGAATGTGCTCAGGTTATCCACAGCCGGCTGCAAAGTGGTTGTGGGCAATTTTGATCAGGTATTATCAGCGCCGTCGGTTCGCACCAGCACAATTCGGCCGCGACTCAAGTCGGCCAGTTGTGCCTGCAAGGTCTGGATCTGGGCTTCGGCTACCGCCAGCTGCAACTCCACACCGTTGGCGGTGAATGATTCGTTGTTTATCAGTCCGCCAGATTCGGCGACACGCAGCTTCAACAGGGCCAGCTCTGCGAACGCGCAGGTACAATGCAGCGCCACGCGGCTGATCAATTCTGTCTTGTCGGCACTCTGCAGGCACTTGTTCGCGCCGCCGCCATAAGCCCGCGCCAGCCCGCCCGTGCCCAACTGGATCCCGCCGTACCAACGGATCACCAGCACCACGACCTGATCGCAAGCCTGGGCTTCGATGGCGGCCAGGATCGGCCTTCCAGCGGTTCCACCCGGTTCCCCATCATCGTTGCTGCGATATTGATCGCCCAGTTTCCACGCCCAGCAATTATGCGTTGCGTCCAGGTCGCTGTGCTGCTCGATGAAGGCCTGGGCCTCGGCGGGACTGGTGATGGGGGCGGCGAATGTAATGAAGCGGCTTTTGCGAATTTCTTCGCGGTACTCGCAAAGGCCGACAAGGGTAAAAGGCATGCTGGAACTCAGAGGATGGGGGTAAGGCCGCAGCCTTTGAGAATGATGCGGATCAGGTTGTCGCCGGCCTCGATCATGTCCTGTTTGGTCAGTTTGCTACGTCCCGTCACGCGGCATATCTGGGTGGCGAAGTCGGCGTAGTGCTGGGTGCTGCCCCATAGCAGGAAGATAAGATGTACCGGATCGACCGGATCCATCTTGCCGGCATCGATCCAGGCCTGGAACACCGCTGCACGACCCTTGAACCAGGCACGGTAGTCCTGGTTGAAGTATTCGGTCAGGCATTCGCCGCCACTGATCACTTCCATGGCGAAGATCCGCGAGGCCTGGGGGTGGCGGCGGGAAAACTCCATCTTGGCGCGAATGTAACGGGTCAAGGCTTCGGCCGGATCATCCTCAGCCGTGAGGGTGTTGAAGGTGCTGTCCCACAATTCGATGATGTTGCTCAGGACTGCGACATACAGCCCGAGTTTATTGGTGAAGTAATAGTGCAGGTTCGCTTTGGGCAGTCCGGCATTCAGGGCGATCGTGTTCATGCTTGTGCCTTTGAATCCGTGCCGGGCGAATTCATCTTCAGCGGCCTTGAGGATGGTCTCTTCGTTCTTTTGACGAATTCGGCCGGTGGGCTTGCCACCGTGGGCAGGGACTTCGAAGGTCATGGACGTTTCCGAACTGGGTCTGTGGGGCAAGCAAATGCGTTGATAGCGCACCGGCGATGATCCGACAAGTGCCGTTGTGACAAAAGCCTTTCAGTTATCGCTGGGCAAACCCTGTCCACGCATCTGCGAGGTGTCAGCGGGTAGCCGCGAGATTCTCGAGAAAACTCTCCAGCACCAGATGAGGACGTCGGCCCTTGCGCGTCACCGTCACCAGGCTCAGGTCATAAAAGCGTTCCCTGGGTTTCAGGGCGCGCAACCGGCCTTGCTGGACCCAGAGGTTGGCGTAGTGATCCGGCAGATAGCCGATGTAGCGCCCGGTGAGAATCAGGAACGCCATCCCTTCGCGGTCCGATGCGCTGGCAGTGCAGTTGAGTGCCTGGTAACGGGCCTGGATTTCAGCAGGCAGGCGGAACGTCGGCGCGATGGCATCCTGGCTGTTCAGGCGCGCTTCGTCGAGCTGCAGGTCATCCACATAAAACAGCGGATGCCCGACGGCGCAGTAAAGCAGCGAGCGTTCGCTGTAGAGCGGCTGGTACTCCAGCCCGGAAAGGGGGCTGGCCTGGGGCACTACGCCGACATGCAGGCGCCCGTCGAGTACGCCCTGCTCGACTTCGTTAGGGGCAATCATGCGAATCTGGATCTGTACGTCGGGCCCGCGCTCCTTCAACTGAGCCAGGGCATGGGTGATGCGCATGTGAGGCAGGGTGACGAGATTGTCGGTCAGGCCGATGATCAGTTCGCCACGCAGGTGCTGGTGGAGGCCGTTGACCTCGGTACGAAAGCTTTCCAGCGCGCTCAGTAGCTGCAGCGCCGATTGATACACCTCGCGACCTTCTTCCGTCAGCGAGAAGCCGGCTCTTCCGCGCTGGCACAGGCGCAGCCCCAGCCTTTGCTCAAGATCGCTCATCTGCTGGCTGATGGCCGAGCGGCCAATACCCAGCACGGTTTCCGCCGCAGAAAATCCTCCGGATTCCACTACGCTTCGAAAGATGCGCAGCAAGCGGATATCGAAATCGCTGACCTGGGCCAACGGATCGGGGCGGCGAACGCTCATAGTTTAGTGAACCGCTGACTGAAGGTTAGAAAAGTTGAATTTCACCGACTTTATCCCCGTGGCAACGTAGTCGCAACCACACTTCCGTCTTCATGCAGTCTATTCCTTGCGAGGTTTTGTCGATGAACATGCCCGAACACGCTGGTGCTTCACTGGCCAGCCAGCTCAAGCTCGATGCCCACTGGATGCCTTACACCGCCAACCGCAATTTTCTGCGCGATCCTCGTCTGATCGTCGCGGCCGAAGGCAGCTGGCTGGTCGATGACAAGGGGCGCAAGGTGTACGACTCGCTGTCGGGGCTGTGGACTTGTGGCGCCGGGCACACTCGCAAGGAGATCCAGGAGGCGGTCGCCAAACAGCTGGGAACTCTCGATTACTCGCCAGGTTTCCAGTACGGCCACCCGCTGTCGTTCCAGTTGGCGGAAAAAATCACCAGCCTGACGCCAGGCAACCTCAACCACGTGTTCTTCACTGACTCGGGTTCCGAGTGCGCCGATACCGCCGTGAAAATGGTACGTGCCTACTGGCGCCTCAAGGGTCAGGCGACCAAGACCAAGATGATTGGCCGAGCCCGTGGTTATCACGGCGTCAACATCGCGGGCACCAGCCTGGGTGGCGTGAACGGCAACCGCAAGTTGTTCGGCCAGCCCATGCAGGATGTCGACCATCTGCCCCATACCCTGTTGGCAAGCAACGCCTATTCCCGTGGCATGCCGAAGGAGGGCGGTATCGCTCTGGCCGATGAGCTGCTCAAGCTGATCGAGCTGCACGATGCTTCAAATATCGCCGCAGTATTCGTCGAACCGATGGCCGGGTCCGCCGGTGTGCTGGTGCCGCCTGAAGGTTATCTCAAGCGCCTGCGGGACATCTGCGACCAGCACAATATCCTGCTGGTATTCGACGAGGTTATCACCGGTTTCGGCCGTACCGGTTCGATGTTCGGTGCAGATAGCTTTGGAGTGACCCCCGACCTGATGTGCATTGCCAAGCAAGTCACCAACGGTGCTGTTCCCATGGGCGCGGTCATCGCCAGTTCCGAGATCTACCAGACCTTCATGAACCAACCGACCCCCGAATACGCGGTGGAATTTCCCCACGGTTATACCTATTCGGCACACCCAGTGGCGTGCGCTGCGGGCCTGGCGGCGCTGGATTTGCTGCAGAAGGAAAACCTGGTGCAGAGCGTGGCCGAGGTCGCGCCGCATTTCGAAAATGCCCTGCATGGCATCAAGGGGGCGAAGAACGTCATCGATATTCGCAATTTCGGCCTGGCGGGAGCGATCCAGATTGCACCGCGGGATGGCGATGCAATCGTACGTCCGTTCGAGGCGGGTATGGCGCTGTGGAAGGCCGGGTTCTACGTCCGCTTCGGCGGCGATACCCTGCAGTTCGGGCCGACGTTCAACAGCAAGCCTCAGGACCTGGATCGTCTATTCGATGCGGTTGGTGAAGTGCTGAACAAGCTGGACTGACATTCTCTTCTTTATACATTCAATGATGGGCGCCCGGGCACGGGCGCCTGTGGATAATTTTCGGAGATCTCCATGAGCCTCATCCCGCATTTGATCAATGGCGAGTTGTTGAGTGACAGTGCTCGTACGGCCGATGTATTCAACCCATCCACCGGCCAGGCGATCCATAAAGTGCCATTGGCCGACAGTGCCACCATCCAACAGGCTATCGACGCAGCCAATGCGGCATTCCCTGCCTGGCGCAAGACGCCGGCGGCCAAGCGTGCCCAGGTGATGTTCCGTTTCAAGCAACTGCTTGAGCAGAACGAGTCGCGTATCGCGCAACTGATCAGCGAGGAGCATGGCAAGACGTTGGAAGATGCGGCTGGTGAGCTCAAGCGTGGTATCGAAAACGTCGAGTTCGCCTGCGCCGCACCGGAAATTCTGAAGGGCGAATACAGCCGCAACGTAGGCCCGAACATCGATGCCTGGTCGGACTTTCAACCGCTGGGTGTCGTGGCGGGCATCACTCCGTTCAACTTCCCGGCGATGGTCCCGCTATGGATGTACCCGCTGGCGATCGTTTGCGGCAACTGTTTCATCCTCAAACCCTCCGAGCGCGATCCGAGCTCGACCTTGCTGATTGCGCAACTGCTTCTGGAAGCCGGGCTGCCCAAGGGCGTATTGAGCGTGGTGCATGGCGACAAGGTTGCGGTGGATGCGCTGATCGAAGCGCCGGAAGTGAAGGCGCTGAGTTTTGTCGGTTCGACGCCGATTGCCGAATACATCTATGCCGAGGGCACTCGGCGTGGCAAGCGCGTCCAAGCGCTGGGCGGAGCGAAGAACCACGCGGTGCTGATGCCGGATGCGGACCTGGACAATGCGGTCAGTGCCTTGATGGGGGCTGCCTATGGTTCCTGCGGCGAACGTTGCATGGCTATTTCGGTGGCTGTCTGTGTCGGTGACCAGGTGGCGGATGCGCTCGTGAGCAAGCTGGTTCCGCAGATCCAAGCGCTGAAGATTGGCGCCGGCACCTCGTGCGGTCTGGACATGGGGCCGTTGGTGACTGGACAGCATCGCGACAAGGTCAGCGGTTATATCGAGGACGGTGTGGCATCGGGTGCGACGCTGGTGGTCGATGGTCGTGGCTTGAGTGTGGCCGGGCACGAAGAAGGTTTCTTCCTCGGAGGTTGCCTGTTCGATCGCGTGACGCCCGAGATGCGCATCTATAAGGAAGAGATCTTCGGGCCGGTGCTGTGCATTGTTCGGGTCAATAGCCTGGAAGAGGCCATGCAACTGATCAATGATCACGAATATGGCAACGGCACTTGCATCTTCACCCGTGATGGTGAGGCGGCGCGGCTGTTCTGCGATGAGATCGAGGTCGGCATGGTGGGCGTCAACGTACCGTTGCCTGTGCCAGTGGCCTACCATAGCTTCGGCGGTTGGAAGCGTTCGCTGTTTGGCGATCTGCACGCCTACGGCCCGGATGGCGTGCGTTTCTATACTCGACGCAAGGCCATCACTCAGCGCTGGCCGCAGCGCGCCAGTCATGAGGCTTCGCAGTTCGCGTTTCCCAGCTTGTAATTGAAAACACAGAGGCCGGCGCCGCAGGGCGCCGGCCTCTGTGTTTTCACGGCTTTTTAACCGATATGACAGAATTATGAAAATAGCTGTTGACGGCAGATTCTGAGTCTCTATAATTCGCCCCACTTCCGGCGCAGTCGAAACGGAAAACTTCTTGAGATTCAATAAGTTATGAAGTTTTCGGGTGTGCAGGGCTTCAAATCATCGAAGTCCGGAAGGGGTCGACAGGGTTGCAGTCAAGTCCCGTCGGCACTTCGATCTTCACGATCGAAGACGCTGGAAAAGAGGTGTTGACAGCAGCGGCTAACGCTGTAGAATTCGCCTCCCGCTGACGAGAGATCGAAAGCGCAAGTGGTTGAAGTTGCAAAGGAAACTTTGAAAACTTCTGAAAATAACCACTTGACAGATGTACGGGG
>NZ_FPKK01000032.1:3277-6412 GCF_900119645.1 Pseudomonas sp. NFACC43 | reverse complement strand
CCAGGTCAGGAAGTTCACCGTGTTGCGGTGCTCGATCATCACGCCCTTGGGCAGACCGGTGGAGCCGGAGGTGTAGATCACATAGGCCAGGTGCGCGGAAGTCAGTTCCGGAACCTGCGGATTCAGGACGGACTCGTCCTGCCAAAGTTCGCTACCCAGATCGATGACCGGCATCGCAGCGCCGGCCAACAATCCAAGCGTCGCCGCCTGGGCCAGCACCGCTGCCGGGGCGCTGTCTTCCAGCATGTAGGCGATCCGGTCCGCCGGATAGGCCGGATCCAGCGGCACGTAACCGCCGCCGGCCTTGAGGATCGCCAGCAGGCCTACCACCATATCGAGGCCGCGCTCGACACAGATCGCCACCCGGGAATCGGGTTGCACGCCCTGCTTGCGCAGGTAATGGGCCAGGCGGTTGGCCCGTTCGTTCAGTTCGCGATAGCTCAGGCGCTGTCCACGATGCAGCACCGCCAGTGCGTCCGGCGTGCGCTGAACTTGCGCTTCGAACAGCCCGTGAATTGTCTGCTCCAGCGGGTATTCGGCCTGGGTGGCGTTGAATGTCGCCAGCAATTGCTCGAGCTCTGTCTGGGGCACGACTGACAGCCCGGATAACAAGGCCCCCGGCGTCTGCCGCAATGCCTCCACCAGGCTCGCCAGCGCCGTTTCCATATAGGCACCGACCCGTGCCGCGCCAACGCCCTCCACCGCCTGGACGGTCAGGCCGAAGTCCTCGCCCATGTCGTCCACCGACAGCATCAGTGGGTAGTTGGTGCGTTCCTCGCCACCGAGTACCTGAATACCGTTCCAGGCCGACACCGCTTCGGTCGAAGTCGCCGTACCGCTGTGGCGATAGTTGAGCAAGGCGCTGAACAATGGCGTCGGCGCAGCCACGCCGCTGCAGCGTTGCGCCAGCGCCAGGGAGGCGTGCTCATGGCCCAGCAGGGCCGTCAGCCGTGCGTGGGTCGCCTTGACCCCGGCGCGTACCGGCTGCCCTTCCACGTCGACTCGCAACGGCAAGGTGTTGATGAACATGCCCAAGGCTCGATCAGCCCCCTCGCCGCCCTGCATCCGACCCAGCAGCACGGTGCCGAACACCACATCCTGCCGGCCGGACACACGCCCCAGTACCTGCGCCCAGGCCAGATGGACCAGGCTGGCCACGCTCACCCCCAGTTGCCGGGCCTGGGAGCGCATGGCCTGGCTCAGGCTGGCCGGGAGCGTCATGAAGGCTTCCTCGACCACCTGCCCGCTGCCTTGCACTTCCTGCAAGCCAAACGGCAAGGTCGGCTCGTCGACGTCACCGAGCATTTCGCGGAAAAAGGCTTCGTGTTCCTGGCGACTCACACCCAGGCGCACCTGGGCCACGTAGTTGCGGTACGGTACCGCCTCGGGCAGGGCGTGGCCCTGGCCCAGCAGGAACGCTTGCATCTCGTGCTGCACCAGTTCCAGGGCCGCATGGTCCAGCGCCATATGGTGGAACAGCAGAAGCGCTACCCAACGCTGGTTGGGGCGATCCTCGGCGCAGACCAGCCGCAGCAACGGCGCCCGTCCCATGTCCAGGCGGTGGTGGCGGGTATCGAAGCGTTGTTGCAACTGTGCCTCGACGGCGCCCTGGGCCGGATCCAGCTGCAGCTCCTCCAGGGTCAGCACGGCCTTGTGCCAGACCACTTGCACCGGCTCGTCCAGCCCTTCCCACGCCACCGAGGTGCGCAGGATGTCATGGCGGTCGATCACCCCTTGCAGGGCCTGGAGGAAATCGTCCAGGCGAGCGCGTCGGTCGACCCCGAACAGCGCATGCAGGACATACGGATCGCCCTGCTCCGCAGCGAGGTGATGATAGAGGATGCCCTCCTGCAACGGCGCCAGGGGATAGATGTCCTGCACATTGCCCGCGCCGCCGGGCACGCTGTCGATGATCCGGTCGATCTGTTCCTGGGTAAGGCTGACCAGGGGCAACATGTCGGGGGTGATACGGAAGGCCGGGCTCAGCCAGTCGCCACCGTTTCGCTCCACCAGCTCGAGCAGTTCACGCTTATGGAGGGCAAGGCTTTCCCACAACGCGTCGTCCAGTCCTTCGTCGTCGCCCTGGATCACAAGGTTGTCGTCGTCCTGCTGGAGACGGATCGGGTGCTTGGAAAGCGCTGCCATCAATTCGCTGAATTGCATCGAGGAAACCTGCTTCGTAGTTCGGAATGGTTGACGATCGAAATCTCGTCTTTCAGGTACGGCGTCGCGCCGGAACGCATACGGCGTACAGGCCAGGGCAATGGAAGAGCGTCATGTTCAACCCAAGGAGATCCCTCTCTGGACCGTCTCCTCACAGGCCAAAAAAAATTAGAGCATTCGTTGGGGCATGTCTGTCATGGGAAGCAGGGACAAGCTCCGGCCCCGGCAGGACAGGCATTGTGTCGGGAAAAAATCGCGGCGAACGCCCTGCCGGGGGAAGCCCCCCGGCAAAGTTTTTCATCCGCGGATCGTGCGGTATGCGACTCAGATGCGGCGCTGGCGCGCCAGGGTGGGAATCTTCGTCGCGGGCACTTCGATACGCTGCACCTGCCCTACCGCCGCGGCCACCAGTGCCAGGGTCGGCTGACCGAACAGCACCCGCACATCGGCCTCCATGCCCTCCTTGCGCATGCGCTCGATCAACGTCACGGCCAGCAGGGAATGTCCCCCCAGTTCGAAGAAGTGGTCATGCCGGCCGATACGCTCGATTTTCAGCAATTCGGCCCACAGCGAGGCGAGCTTGATCTCCACCTCTCCCACGGGGGCTTCGTAGCGATGCGTGGCGAACGCCTCGCTGTCAGGGACGGGCAAGGCCTTGCGATCGAGCTTGCCATTGGGAGTCAACGGCAAAGCGTCAAGACTCACGTAGGCCGCCGGCACCATGTACTCCGGCAACTGCGCTTGCAGGTAGCCACGCAGCAGGCCCACGTCCACCGCCTGGCCTGGCGAGGGCCGGGTGAAATACGCCACCAGGCGTTTATCGCCGGGTATGTCCTCACGGGCCAGGATCACCGCCTCTTTTACCGCTTCATGCCTGGCGAGCCGTGCTTCAATCTCCCCCAGTTCGATGCGGAAACCACGGATCTTCACCTGATCGTCGTTACGACCCAGGTATTCGATATTGCCGTCCGG
>NZ_FPKK01000032.1:0-2222 GCF_900119645.1 Pseudomonas sp. NFACC43 | reverse complement strand
TCCGGCGTGCGCTGAACTTGCGCTTCGAACAACCCGTGAATCGTCTGCGCCAGCGGGTATTCGGCCTGGGTGGCGTTGAAGCCCACCAGCAGTTGCTCGCGCTCCGTGGCCGGCAGCACCGATAACTGGTGCAACGGCGCTTGCGGCGTCTGCTCCAGCATCCGGACCAGACTTTCCAACGTGTGCTGCACGTACCCGCAAAGCCGCTGCGCGCCAATGCGGGCCGGGGTCATGACGGTGAAACTGAACGCCTCGCCCAGGTCGTCCACCGACAACATCAACGGGTAGTTGGTCCGCTCTTCGCCACTGAGCATCTGGATGCCGTTCCAGGCCGACACCGCTTCGGCCGAAACCGTCGTTGCGGTGTGCCGATAGTTGAGCAAGGCACTGAACAACGGCGTCGGTGCCTCCACGCCGCTGCAGCGTTGTGCCAGGGCCAACGAGGCATGTTCATGGCCGAGCAAGGCCGTCAATCGTGCATGGGTCGCCTTGACCCCGGCCCGCACGCCTTGCGCCCCCAGGCTCACCCGCACGGGCAGCGTATTGATGAACATCCCCAGCGCCCGGTCGGCCCCTTCGCCACCTTGCATCCGGCCGACCAGCACGGTACCGAACACCACGTCGTCCTGGCCCGACACCTGGCTCAAGACCTGCGCCCAGACCAGGTGATACACACTCGCTGCACTGACCCCCAACTGCCGCGCCTGGGCACGCAACCGGCGGCTCAGGTCCGCCTCGACATCCTGGCGAGCTTCCTCGATCCCGCTGCCGTCACCTTGCACATCCTGCAGACCGAACGGCAGCGTCGGCTCGTCGACGTCGCCGAGCATGTCGCGGAAAAACGCTTCGTGGGCCTCGCGGCTCACCCCCAGGCGAGCCTGGGCCACGTAGTTGCGGTACGGCACCGAGGCGGGCAAGCGCTGTGCCTGGCCCAGCATGTGTGCCTCGATTTCCGCAACCAGCACCGCCAGTGAGGTGACATCGTCCACCAGATGATGGAACAGCAACATGCCCACCCAACGTTGGTTCTCCGGGTCCTGCGCATAGGCAATCCGCATCATCGGTGCCTGGCGGATGTCCAGGCGATAGAACCTGGGGTCGAAACGCTGGTGCAGTTGGGTGGCGATATCCCCTGCGGCCGGATCCAGCACGACCGGCTCGACATTCAAACGGGCGTCGCGCCATACCACCTGCATGGGCTCGGGCAAGCCCTCCCAGAGCACACCGGTACGCAGGATATCGTGCCGGGCAATGACGGCCTGCAACGCCTGGGCGAACTGTTCGAGGCGCGCGAAACTGTCAAAATCGAACATCACGTGTTGCAGATAGGGATCACCCTGGGCGGCGGCAAGGTGGTGATACAGGATCCCCTCCTGCAGAGGTGCCAAGGCATAGATGTCCTGGACGTTGGCCACGCCACCCGGCACCCTTGCCACGATTTCATCGATGGCCGGCTGATCCAGCTCGGCCAGCGGCAGCATCCCCGGCGTAATCCGTGTGCAACCAGCCGGGATGCCATTGGCCGGTACATCGACCTCCCTGTACCCGCCGACCGCAGCGGCCAGTGCCGCCAATGTCGATTGGTCGAACAGGACGCGTGCGTCGACGCTCAGCTTGACCTGACGCATACGCTCGATCATTTTCACGGCCAACAGCGAATGACCGCCCAGCTCGAAGAAATTGTCGTGGCGGCCGACCCGTTCGATACCGAGCAAGTCCTGCCAGATCCCGGCGATGGTCGCCTCGGTTTCGCCTTGTGGAGCTTCGTACGCACGGGCCACTACCGCAGTACGATCCGGCGCTGGCAATGCCTTGCGGTCCAGCTTGCCATTGGGGGTCAGCGGCAAGGCGTCGAGGTGCACGAAAGCGCTCGGCACCATGTATTCAGGCAGCAGGTTCTGCAGATGGCCCCGCAGAGTCTCGATGTCGAGGCCCGCATCGGCGGCATGGGTCGTGAAATAGGCCACCAGGCGCTTCTCGCCGGGCTCCTCCTCACGGGCCAGTACCACGGCCTCCTTGAGGCCTGGATGTTGCGCAAGCCGCGCTTCGATCTCGCCCAGTTCGATGCGGAAACCGCGAATCTTAACCTGATCGTCGTTACGCCCCAGGTAGTCGATGTTGCCGTCCGCCAGGTAGCGGCCCAGGTCGCCGGTGCGGTACATCCGCGCATTCGGCACGGTGCTGAACGGGTCGTCGAGGAAACGCTCGGCGGTGAGTTCCGG
>NZ_FPKK01000024.1:0-44155 GCF_900119645.1 Pseudomonas sp. NFACC43 | reverse complement strand
TCCGACCGCTTCAACTTCGGCGGCGGCGAATACGCCTTCAACGAAAAACGCACCCAGGTGGGCGTGTGGTACGCGGAACTGTCCGACATCTACCAGCAGCAATATTTCAACCTGACCCACAGCCAGCCCATGGGCGACTGGACCCTGGGCGCCAATCTCGGCTATTTCATCGGCAAGGAAAACGGCAGCGCCCTGGCCGGTGACCTGGACAACAAGACCGCCTTCGCCATGCTCTCGGCCAAATATGGCGGCAACACCTTCTATGTCGGCCTGCAGAAAGTCGGCGGCGACGATGCCTGGATGCGGGTCAACGGCACCAGCGGCGGTACCCTGGCCAACGACAGCTACAACTCCAGCTACGACAACGCCAAGGAAAAGTCCTGGCAAGTGCGCCACGACTTCAACTTCGCCGCCGTCGGCGTGCCGGGCCTGACCCTGATGAACCGCTACATCAGCGGCGACAACGTGCACACCGCCACGGTGGACGATGGCAAGGAATGGGGTCGCGAAAGCGAGCTGGCCTATACCGTACAGAGCGGCGCGCTGAAGAACCTCAACGTGAAATGGCGCAACTCGTCGCTGCGTCGGGACTTCAGCACCAACGAGTTCGATGAGAACCGCATTTTCATCAGCTACCCGATTTCGCTTCTCTGAGCAAAGGAGCTGGCGTCATGACCTGTCACATAGCGGTCATGACGCTGGCGTAACGCGTGGCAAGGAGGCCGGTTTAGAGCGATTCGTCGATCAGACGTTGACAAGGTAGCGCAAGGATAAGGATATTCGCCCTCGGTCGTACGACAACTTATAACAACTGATACCTCTCACTGTTTGCTCAGGTAACTTCATGACTACGACAACCATTCGCCATCCCTTCAATCGCCTGTTGCTCACCGGTGCCGCCGGCGGCCTGGGCAAAGTGCTGCGCGAGCGCCTCAAGCCTTTCGCGCGGCATATTCGCCTGTCGGATATCGCCAACATGGCGCCGGCCATCGACGAAAGCGAAGAAGTGGTGCTCTGCGACCTGTCCGATAAGCAGGCAGTGCACCGACTGGTGGAAGGCGTCGACGCCATCCTGCATTTCGGCGGCGTATCGGTCGAGCGCCCCTTTGAAGAAATCCTCGGCGCCAACATCAGCGGCGTGTTCCATATCTACGAAGCGGCCCGCAAGCACGGCGTCAAGCGAGTCATCTTCGCCAGCTCCAACCATGTCATCGGTTTCTACAAGCAGGACGAGCCCCTCGACGCCCTCTCCCCTCGCCGCCCGGATGGCTACTACGGCCTGTCCAAGTCCTACGGCGAAGACATGGCCAGTTTCTACTTCGATCGCTACGGCATCGAGACCGTGAGCATCCGCATCGGCTCGTCGTTCCCGGAGCCGCAGAATCGCCGGATGCTGAGCACCTGGCTGAGCTACGACGACCTGACCCAACTGATCGAATGCTCGCTCTACACCCCGAGCGTACGCCATACCGTGGTGTATGGCATGTCCGCCAACCGTGATGTCTGGTGGGACAACAGCCACGCCGCACACCTGGGTTATCAACCCAAGGACAGCTCTGAAATCTTCCGGGCCAAGGTCGAGGCGCAACCCATGCCGGCCGCCGACGATCCGGCCAGGATCTATCAGGGCGGCGCCTTCGTGGCGGCCGGCCCGTTCGATGACTGATTCGTCTGTTTTTCCATGGGATACGAACGCCACAAGGGAATCACCATGCAAGCCGAATTGATTGTCGATGCACGCAACGCCGTCGGGGAAAGCCCGGTCTGGGTCCCCGAGGAAAACGCCCTGTACTGGGTGGACATCCCCAGCGGCGGCCTGCAGTGCTGGAACGCCGGGACTGGCCAGCTCAAGGGCTGGAACACTCCGGAAATGCTTGCCTGTATCGCCCGCCACCAGGACGGCGGCTGGGTGGCCGGCATGGAAAGCGGCTTCTTTCGCCTGCACCCCAATGACGACGACACGCTGGACAGCGAGTTGTGCGCCAACGTCGAACACAGCCGCCCCGACATGCGCCTCAACGATGGCCGCTGCGACCGCCAGGGTCGCTTCTGGGCCGGCAGCATGGTGCTGAACATGGGCGCCAACGTCGCCGAAGGCAGGATGTACCGCTTTGAAGCCGGGCAACGCAGCCCGGTCGAGGCGCAACTGAGCGGTTTCATCGTACCCAACGGCCTGGGCTTCAGCCCGGACGGGCGCACGATGTATCTCTCAGACTCGCATCCGCTGATCCAGCAGATCTGGGCCTTCGACTACGACATCGACAGCGGCACGCCTACCAACCGGCGCCTGTTCGTCGACATGATGCCCTTGGCCGGTCGCCCGGACGGCGCGGCAGTGGACGCCGAGGGTTGCTATTGGATCTGCGCCAACGATGCCGGCCTGATCCATCGTTTCACCCCGGATGGGCGCCTCGACCGCTCGCTGGAAGTGCCGGTCAAGAAACCGACCATGTGCGCCTTCGGCGGCAGCCGCCTCGACACCCTCTTCGTCACCTCGATCCGCCCTGGCGACGACAGCGATCCCCAATCCCTCGCCGGGGGTGTGTTCGCGTTGAACCCTGGCGTCAAGGGCCTGGCCGAACCCGCATTCGGAGGGTTGAAACACGCCGCGAACTGACTTGCTGCACCGCTTTACTGGATGAGCCATAAAAACAACAACACTGGAGACTGACCATGAATTTCAAACGCACGCTTCTGATCGCGGCCCTGCCCCTGGCCTTCCTGGCCCAGGCGGCGCATGCCCTTGAACTCAAGATCGCCGACATCCATCCCAAGGGTTACCCGACCGTGGTGGCCGAGGAATCCATGGGTAAAACCCTGGAAAAGGAAAGTAATGGCGAACTGAAGTTCAAGTACTTCCCGGGCGGCGTGCTGGGTTCGGAGAAAGAAGTCATCGAACAGATGCAGGCCGGCGCGATCCAGATGTCCCGAGTCAGCCTCGGCATCGTCGGTCCCGTGGTGCCGGATGTGAACGTCTTCAACATGCCGTTCATTTTCCGCGACCAGGCCCACATGCGCGCCGTCATCGACGGCGATGTCGGCGATGCGATCCTCGACCGGATCACCAACTCCGAGTTCGGTCTGGTGGCCCTGGCCTGGATGGACGG
The DNA here is from genome assembly GCF_900119645.1 of Pseudomonas sp. NFACC43. Taxonomy (NCBI): domain Bacteria; kingdom Pseudomonadati; phylum Pseudomonadota; class Gammaproteobacteria; order Pseudomonadales; family Pseudomonadaceae; genus Pseudomonas; species Pseudomonas sp. NFACC43. Next base: position 41,048 of record NZ_FPKK01000024.1, on the reverse strand, counting down.
CGGCACGCGCAACCTCTACACCAAGAAGCCGGTGCGCAAGCTCGAAGACCTCAAGGGCATGAAGATCCGCGTCCAGGGCAATCCGATGTTCATCGAGACGTTCAATGCCATGGGCGCCAACGGCATCGCCATGGACACCGGTGAGATCTTCAGCGCCTTGCAGACCGGCGTGATCGACGGGGCGGAAAACAACCCGCCGACCATGCTCGAGCACAACCACTACCAGAACGCCAAGTACTACAGCCTGACCGGCCACCTGATCCTGCCCGAGCCTATCGTGATGTCGAAGATCACTTGGAACAAGCTCACGCCGGAACAGCAAGACATGGTGAAAAAAGCCGCCAAGGCTGCTCAGGCCGAGGAGCGCAAGCTGTGGGACCAGAAGTCCGCCGCCAGTGAAGAAAAACTCAAGGCCGCCGGCGTCGAATTCATCACCGTGGACAAAAAGCCCTTCTATGACGCCACCGCGCCGATCCGCGCCAAATACGGCGCGCCGTATGCCGACCTGATCAAGCGTATCGAAGCTGTCCAGTAAGACCTTTCGATCTGTACTCCTGAAAAGGCCGCGCGCGCCTGCGGTTGACGGCGCGCCCGGTTACGGTGGAACCCGATGAAGAATTTGCTGCTGCGTATCAACGACACGATTTACATGACTTGCATCTGGGTGGCCGGCCTGTCTGTGCTGGCCGTTGCACTGATGATTCCCTGGGGTGTGTTTGCCCGTTATGTGTTGGGCTCAGGTTCCAGCTGGCCGGAGCCCACCGCGATCTTGCTGATGATCGTGTTCACCTTCATCGGTGCGGCCGCCAGCTACCGCTCTGGCTCGCACATGGCCGTGGACATGGTCACCAGCCGCTTGCCATCGCACTGGCGCACGGTGGCGTCGGTCTTCACCCAATTATTGATGGCCGCAGTCTGCATTTTCATGACCATCTGGGGCACCAAGCTGTGCATGACCACCTGGAATCAGTTCATGAGTGCCATACCCACCCTGCGCGTCGGCATTACCTACATGCCGATTCCGATTGGAGGTTTCCTGACCCTGATTTTTGTCCTGGAAAAACTCTTGCTGGGTGATCAAAGCCAGCGTCGGGTCGTGCAGTTCGACCTGGTTGAAGAAAGCGAAGGTGCCGTTTAATGGACGCTCTGATCCTGCTGGGCAGTTTTTTGTTGTTGATCCTGATCGGCATGCCGGTCGCCTACGCATTGGGCGCTGCCGCTCTGATCGGGGCGTGGTGGATCGATATTCCGTTCCAGGCCATGATGATCCAGGTCGCGGGCGGGGTGAACAAGTTCTCGTTGCTGGCCATTCCGTTTTTCGTGCTGGCCGGCGCCATCATGGCCGAGGGCGGCATGTCCCGCCGGTTGGTGGCGTTCGCCAGTGTGCTGGTGGGGTTCGTACGCGGAGGCCTGTCCCTGGTCAACCTCGTCGCTTCGAGCTTCTTCGGTGCAATCTCCGGATCCTCGGTGGCCGACACCGCCTCCGTCGGCTCCGTGCTGATACCGGAAATGACACGCCGGGGCTATCCGCGTGATTACGCCACCGCCGTCACCGTCAGTGGTTCGGTACAAGCGCTGCTGACACCGCCCAGCCACAACGCGGTGCTGTATTCCCTCGCCGCTGGCGGCACCGTCTCCATCGGTTCGCTGTTCATGGCCGGCATCGTCCCCGGCATCCTGATGAACCTTTGCCTGATGGCTCTGTGCCTGGTTTTTGCGAAAAAGCGCAATTACCCCAAGGGCGAAGTGATTCCGCTCAAGCAAGCACTGAAGATCTGCAAGGAAGCCATGTGGGGCATGATGACCCTGTTCATCATCCTTGGCGGCATCCTCTCGGGCGTCTTCACCGCCACAGAATCGGCCGCCATTGCCGTGGTGTGGGCGTTCTTCGTGACCATGTGCATCTATCGCGACTACAAATGGAGCGAGCTGCCGAAACTGATGCACCGCACGGTACGCACCATCTCCATCGTGATGATCCTGATCGGCTTCGCCGCCAGCTTCGGCTACATCATGACCCTGATGGAAATCCCGGCGAAGATCACCACCGCGTTCCTGACCCTGTCGGACAACCGCTACGTGATCCTGATGTGCATCAACGTGATGTTGCTGCTGCTAGGCACCGTGATGGACATGGCGCCGCTGATCCTGATCCTGACACCCATCCTGATGCCGGTGATCGTGGGCATCGGCGTGGACCCTGTCCAGTTCGGTATGATCATGCTGGTGAACCTGGGGATCGGCCTGATCACGCCACCTGTGGGCGCGGTGCTGTTCGTCGGATCCGCCATCGGCAAGGTCAGCATCGAAAGCACCGTCAAGGCCCTGCTGCCGTTCTACGGCATGCTGTTCCTGGTCCTGCTGGCCGTGACCTACATCCCTGCCATTTCCCTGTGGCTGCCGAAACTGGTGTTGTAACAAACGACAAATCCCTCTCGTGGCAAGGAGGGTTCCCCGTTGGGCTGCAACGCAGCACTGAAGCTCAGATCCCGGTGCCAGACAGATCGGGGCTGCTGGTTCCGGGGCTGCTTTGCAGCCCAGCGGGGATAAATCCTTCGCCAAAATCGGGGTTCACATACAGACATCCAATTCTCTGCATAACAGCCTTTCCTCTTTGGCAGACAACCACCATGACGTCCCCCCTTCTCCATCTCGAAGACGAACTGACCCGCCTCATCCTGGCCCCACATCTGGGTGCCAGTCTCGTTGAGTGGACCGTGCGTGGCACCGGTGCGCCCCTGCTGCGCCCTCCCGCGCCCCAGGCGCTGGAAAATGGCCTGCCAGGCAAACTGGGGGGCTTCCCACTGATCCCCTGGTCGAACCGGATCGCCAAGGGCGGCTTCGATTGCCCCGGCGGCTGGCTCGCCCTGGATGCCAACAGCCCCAACGACCCGTTTCCGATCCATGGCAGTGCTTGGCAGCAACCGTGGCAGGTGATCGAACACAGCGCCCACGAAGCCCTGCTGCAACTCGACTCCCGACATCCGTTCGGTTACCGGGCCAGTCTGCGCATCGGCCTGAACGGCGGCCAGTTGCAGATCGCGATGCTGGTCACCCACACAGCGAAACAGCCGGCGTGGCATGGACTGGGCCTGCACCCGTACTTCCCGCGCACCGCCGCCACCCGCCTGAAAACCCGCGCAACCCAAGCCTGGCTGTGCGACGCCACGAAACTGCCGACGGAACTGATCGACCTCCCCGCACACTGGGATTTTGGCGAGGCCCGCTTGCTGCCGGACACCCTGGTGGACAATGGCTTCGGTGGCTGGGACGGGCATTGCCTGATCCAGCAGCCAGACCTGGGCTACACGCTGGAGTGCCGGGCCAGCGGCAGCGATTACTTCCTGCTCTACTGCCCGGTGGGCCTGGACTTCTTTTGCTTCGAACCGGTCAGCCATCCGGTCAACGCCCATCACCTGCCCGGACGTCCCGGGTTGCGCCTGCTGGAGCAGGGGCAATCGATGGCGATGCAGTTCTCGATGCAGTGCAGGTTGCTATGAACCCCATTCCCCGATTGGGGCCGAGGATCTGGTGCGTGACCGCTACGCCCGTACCCACATGAACACCGCCACCCCCAGGCAAACCCCGGCGAACCCCACCTGCAGCACCCGGGCCGGGACCCTCGCCGCCAGGCGCCGCCCCAGCATCATCCCGACGATGCTTGCCGCGATGAACACCGCGCCGACCCGGTCGATGCTCACCCCGGCATGAAACGCCCCCACCACGCCAATCAGTGAAATCAGGCTGATGACCATCAAGGACGTCGCGACGATGCCGCGCATCTGCACGTCGGTCAGTTGCTTGAACGCCGGTACGATCAGGAAACCACCGCCCACGCCCAGCAACCCCGATACCAGGCCCGTCACCGCCCCCAAAGCCGACAGCGTAACGGTGCAGCGAGGCGTCCAGGCCAGGCGCCCGGTCTGGCGATCGAGCATGCAGTTCTTCTGGCCCCAACTGGCCGCGCCGTGATCGCTGGGCCCCGGTTGCGCGGTTTCTCCACGCAACATGCGCGCAGCCACCAGCACCATCAGCAGGCCGAACAGGATCATCAGGACTTTTTCCGGCAGCCGGTGGGCCATATGGATCCCTAGCGGCGAAAACACCGCGCCGAGCAAGGCGATCAGCATCGCCGCCCGGTAACGCACCAGGCCATGGCGCAGCCCGTCGATGGCCCCCACCGCCGCCGCGCTGCCCACCGCCAGCAACGCCACCGGCGCGGCCTGGGTCATGCTCCAGCCCAACCCGAGCACCAGTGCCGGCACCGCCAGGATGCCACCACCGGCCCCCGTCAGTCCGAGGATCACCCCCATGATCACGCCAGAAAAACCTGCCAGAACCATAAAACTCTCTCAAGCCACGCACACCTGTTGTCAGGTGCGATCGCATTTGCAGGACGCCTCGGCCCTCACTAAGCTGCGGACCATATGTTGTAAACCTCAAGCGTTGCAACCGCTTCTTCCCGTACAGGTTCGCTGTCATGCCCGCGCAGATCCAGAGCTTTCTCGACCCCGCCTCGAAGACCTATACCTACGTCGTCTATGAACACGAGGGAGGGCAATGCGCGGTGGTGGACCCGGTGCTGGACTATGACCCGGCCTCGGGCCGCAGCGGCACCGTTCAGGCCGAGCGGGTGATCGCTTTCGTGCGCGAACACCGGTTGACGGTGCAATGGCTGCTGGAGACCCACGCCCACGCCGATCACTTGTCCGCCGCGCCTTACCTGCGCAAGGTGCTGGGAGGGAAGATCGCCATCGGCCAGGCCATCGGCGAGGTCCAGCAGGTCTTCAAGAAGCTGTTCAACCTTGAACCGCAGTTTGCCGTCGACGGCTCCCAGTTCGATCACCTGTTCGCCGCCGACGAAGGGTTTTTCATTGGCAATCTCAAGGCCACGGCCCTGCACGTGCCCGGCCATACGCCGGCGGACATGGCCTACCTGATCGACGGCGATGCGATCCTGGTGGGCGACACGCTGTTCATGCCGGACGTGGGCACCGCCCGTTGCGACTTTCCCGGAGGCAACGCCCACCACCTCTATGCCTCGATTCGCAAACTGCTGGCCTTCCCCGCCAGCGTGCGGCTGTACGTATGCCACGACTACCCTCCGGACACCCGCGAACCGCACTGCATGAGCACCGTGGGTGAGCAGCGCCAGCACAATATTCACGTCCACGACGGCATCGACGAGGCCACGTTCGTCGCCATGCGTACCCAGCGGGATGCAACGCTGGGCATGCCGACGCTGCTATTGCCGGCGATCCAGGTGAACGTGCGGGCCGGCAACCTGCCGCCGGCCGAGGACAATGGCGTGACGTACCTGAAGATTCCGCTCAATCAGCTTTAGAAGCTTGTACTGAACGCGATGGCAGTGGGTCAGCAACAATGATCCATCAGACAAGCAAAACCTCCCCAGCAGGAACTGCCGAAGGCAGCGATCCTTCGACTTTCAGGTTCCCAAGGTCAAGCCATTGGCCGGCAACGGCAGCGCCGTCTTGTAGCGCACCTGCTTGAGGGCAAAACTGGAGCGGATATTCGCCACCCCCGGGACCTTCGTCAGGAAGTCCATCATGAACCGCTCCAGGGCCTGGATCGTCGGCACCAGTACGCGGATGAGGTAATCCGGGTCGCCCGCCATCAGGTAGCATTCCATCACCTCGGGCCGGTCGGAAATGGCCTCCTCGAAATGCTGCAACGCCTCCTCCACCTGCTTCTCCAGACTGACATGGATGAACACGTTGACATGCAGGCCCAGCAGGTCGGCATCCAGCAGCGTGACCTGCTCGCGGATGACCCCCAGCTCCTCCATGGCCCGGACCCGATTGAAGCACGGCGTCGGTGAAAGGTTGACCGAACGGGCCAGGTCGGCGTTGGTGATACGGGCGTTTTCCTGAAGGCTGTTCAGGATGCCGATGTCGGTGCGATCCAGTTTACGCATGAGACAGATATTCCTGATTTTTATCGTTGTGCAGATTTTTTATCTGCAAATAACCTGAACAGCAAGCCAACAGAGAAAAATATTCTTCTGCGTCGAGCCTATGATTGTTGTAGGACAATTTTCCTTATCCAGGAGAGCTGTCAGCTAGCGCGCCCACTACAAGAAATTCACAAGATCGAGCGTAGAAAGCCATGAACCCAGCGTATGAACCGCTACGCCTGCACGTCCCCGAACCCACGGGCCGTCCCGGCTGCAAGACCGACTTCTCCTACCTGCACCTGAGCGATGCCGGCACGGTGCGCAAACCGTCCATCGACGTTGAGCCCTCCGATACCGCCGACCTGGCCCGCAGCCTGATCCGCGTACTCGACGACCAGGGCAATGCCCACGGTCCATGGGCCGAAGACATCCCCCTCGAGATCCTGCGCAAGGGCATGCGTGCCATGCTCAAGACGCGGATCTACGACAACCGCATGGTGGTCGCCCAGCGCCAGAAAAAAATGTCGTTCTACATGCAGAGCCTCGGCGAGGAAGCCATCGGCAGTGCCCAGGCCCTGGCGCTGAACATCGACGACATGTGCTTCCCCACCTACCGCCAGCAAAGCATCCTGATGGCCCGGGAGGTCCCTCTGGTGGACCTGATCTGCCAGTTGCTGTCCAACGAGCGCGATCCGCTCAAGGGCCGGCAGCTGCCGATCATGTACTCGGTCAAGGACGCCGGTTTCTTCACCATTTCCGGTAACCTCGCCACCCAGTTCATCCAGGGCGTGGGCTGGGGCATGGCCTCGGCGATCAAGGGCGATACCAAGATCGCATCGGCCTGGATCGGCGACGGCGCCACCGCCGAGTCGGACTTTCATACCGCCCTCACCTTCGCCCATGTCTATCGGGCCCCGGTGATCCTCAACGTGGTGAACAACCAGTGGGCGATTTCCACTTTCCAGGCCATCGCCGGGGGTGAAGCCACCACATTCGCCGGACGCGGCGTCGGTTGCGGCATCGCCTCGCTGCGGGTCGATGGCAACGATTTCATGGCTGTCTATGCCGCCTCCCGCTGGGCCGCCGAACGCGCCCGGCGCAACCTCGGCCCGGCGCTGATCGAATGGGTCACCTACCGCGCCGGCCCGCACTCCACTTCCGACGATCCCTCCAAGTACCGCCCCGCCGACGACTGGAGCCACTTCCCGCTGGGCGATCCGATTGCCCGCCTCAAGCAGCACATGGTGAAGATCGGCCAGTGGTCCGAAGAGGAACATGCGGCGGTTACCGCCGAACTGGAAGCCGAAGTGATCGCCGCGCAGAAGGAAGCCGAGCAGTACGGCACCCTTGCCGGCGGGCAGATTCCAAGCGCTGCCACCATGTTCGAGGACGTCTACAAAGAGATGCCGGAGCACTTGAAGCGCCAGCGTCAGCAGTTGGGGATCTGACATGAACGATCACAACAACAATATTGCGTTGGACACCGCCATGACCACTACCACCATGACCATGATCCAGGCCCTGCGCTCGGCCATGGACGTGATGCTCGAACGCGACGACAACGTCGTGGTGTTCGGCCAGGACGTGGGTTACTTCGGCGGCGTGTTCCGCTGCACCGAAGGCCTGCAGAGCAAGTACGGCACCTCCCGGGTGTTCGATGCGCCGATTTCCGAAAGCGGTATCGTCGGCGTGGCGGTGGGCATGGGCGCCTACGGGCTGCGGCCGGTGGCCGAGATCCAGTTCGCCGACTACGTCTACCCGGCCTCGGACCAGATCATTTCCGAGGCGGCGCGCCTGCGCTATCGCTCGGCGGGTGAGTTCACTGCGCCCATGACCCTGCGCATGCCCTGCGGCGGCGGCATCTACGGCGGCCAGACCCACAGCCAGAGCATCGAGGCGATGTTCACCCAGGTCTGCGGCCTGCGCACCGTGATGCCGTCCAACCCCTACGACGCCAAGGGCCTGCTGATCGCCTCCATCGAAAACGATGACCCGGTGATCTTCCTCGAACCCAAGCGCCTGTATAACGGTCCGTTCGACGGCCACCACGACCGCCCGGTAACCCCGTGGTCGAAACACCCCTCGGCCCAGGTTCCGGACGGTTACTACACCGTGCCGCTGGACGTGGCCGCCATCACCCGTCCGGGCAAGGACGTGACTGTGCTCACCTACGGCACCACGGTCTACGTTTCCCAAGTGGCGGCCGAAGAGACCGGCATCGATGCCGAAGTCATCGACCTGCGCAGCCTCTGGCCGCTGGATCTGGAGACCATCGTCAAGTCCGTAAAAAAGACCGGACGCTGCGTAATCGTCCATGAAGCCACCCGCACCTGCGGCTTCGGCGCCGAGTTGGTGTCGTTGGTCCAGGAACACTGCTTCCACTCCCTGGAAGCGCCCATCGAGCGCGTCACCGGCTGGGACACCCCCTATCCCCATGCGCAGGAGTGGGCGTATTTCCCAGGGCCGTCCCGAGTGGGCGCGGCATTGAAACGGGTCATGGAGGTCTGAATGGGCACGCACGTTATCAAGATGCCGGACATCGGCGAAGGCATCGCGGAAGTGGAATTGTCGGTGTGGCACGTCAAGGTCGGCGACATGGTGGTCGAAGACCAGGTGCTGGCCGATGTCATGACGGACAAGGCCATGGTGGACATCCCCTCGCCCGTCCATGGCCGGGTCATCGCCCTGGGCGGTGAACCGGGTGAAGTGATGGCGGTGGGCAGCGAGCTGATCCGCATCGAAGTGGAAGGCGCTGGCAACCTCAAGGAGTCGGCAGCGCCATTCGCTGCGCCGGCACAGCCCCAGGCGGCGAAACCTGCCCCGGTGGCGGCACCTGAACCGTCGCTGGAAAAACTTGCCGCAGCACCGCGCCCGGCGCCCCAGGCCCCTGTGGCCCGTGAGCCCGCCGAACGGCCGCTGGCGTCTCCGGCCGTGCGCAAACATGCCCTGGACCTGGGTATCCAGTTGCGCCTGGTGCAGGGCAGCGGCCCCGCCGGGCGTATCCTGCACGAAGACCTGGAAGCCTACCTGGCCCAGGGCTCGACACCCCCGGCCAAGGGCGGTTCGAGCTACGCCGAACGCCACGACGAACAGCAGATCCCGGTGATCGGCATGCGCCGCAAGATCGCCCAGCGCATGCAGGAAGCAACCCAGCGCGCCGCGCATTTCAGCTATGTCGAGGAAATCGACGTCACCGCCCTGGAAGAGTTGCGCATCCACCTGAACGAAAAACACGGCGCCAGCCGCGGCAAGCTGACCCTGCTGCCGTTCCTGGTGCGGGCCCTGGTGGTGGCCCTGCGGGATTTCCCGCAGATGAACGCCCGCTACGATGACGAAGCCCAGGTCATCCAGCGCTTCGGTGCGGTGCATGTAGGGGTCGCCACCCAGAGCGACGTGGGCCTGATGGTACCGGTGATGCGCCATGCCGAATCCCGCAGCCTGTGGGACAGCGCGACGGAAATCGCGCGCCTGGCCACGGCCGCCCGCAACGGCAAGGCCAGCCGCGATGAGTTGTCCGGTTCCACCATCACCCTGACCAGCCTCGGAGCCCTCGGCGGGATCGTCAGCACCCCGGTGCTGAACCTGCCGGAAGTGGCAATCGTCGGCGTCAACAAAATCGTCGAGCGGCCCGTAGTGATCAAGGGCCAGATCGTGATCCGCAAGATGATGAACCTCTCCAGCTCCTTCGACCACCGGGTGGTCGATGGCATGGACGCGGCGCAATTCATCCAGGCCTTGCGTGGCCTGCTCGAACAACCGGCAACGCTGTTCGTGGATCAATAATGGGAGCAGGCATGCAACAGACTCTGAACACCACGCTGCTGATCATCGGCGGCGGTCCCGGCGGCTACGTGACGGCCATCCGCGCCGGCCAGTTGGGCATCCCGACCATCCTGGTGGAAGGCCAGGCGTTGGGCGGAACCTGCCTGAACATCGGCTGCATTCCGTCCAAGGCGTTGATCCATGTCGCCGAGCAGTTCCACCAGACATGTCACCACAGCCAGGGATCGGCCCTGGGCATCAGCGTATCGCCGCCCTCCCTGGACATCGGCAAGAGCGTGGAATGGAAGGACGGCATCGTCGACCGCCTGACCACCGGCGTCGCGGCATTGCTGAAGAAACACAAGGTCCAGGTCATCCATGGCTGGGCGAAAGTGGTCGATGGCAAGACCGTCGAAGTCGGCGACACCCGTATCCAGTGCGAACACCTGGTGCTGGCCACCGGCTCGAAAAGCGTCGACCTGCCGATGCTGCCCATTGGCGGGCCGATCGTCTCCTCCACCGAAGCCCTTGCACCGACCTCGATACCCCGGCACCTGGTCGTGGTCGGAGGCGGTTACATCGGCCTGGAACTGGGCATCGCCTACCGCAAGCTGGGCGCCGAGGTCAGCGTCGTTGAAGCCCGGGAGCGGATCCTGCCCGCCTATGACGGGGAACTGACCCAACCGGTGCACGAAGCGCTCAAGCAGCTGGGCGTGAAGCTGTACCTCAAGCACAGCGTCGAAGGTTTCGATGCCCAGGCCAGCGCCCTGCAAGTGCGCGACCCCGAAGGCGGCACGCTGGACCTGCAGACGGACCGGGTGCTGGTGGCGGTCGGACGCAAACCCAACACCCAAGGCTGGAACCTCGAAGCGTTGAACCTGACGATGAACGGCGCCGCCGTGAAAGTCGACCACCGCTGCCAGACCAGCATGCGCAACGTCTGGGCCATCGGCGACCTGAGCGGCGAACCGATGCTTGCCCACCGGGCCATGGCCCAGGGCGAAATGGTTGCCGAACTCATCGCCGGCAAGGCTCGGGAGTTCAATCCGGCAGCCATTCCCGCGGTGTGCTTCACCGATCCGGAAGTGGTGGTCGTGGGCAAGACCCCGGACGAAGCCAAGGCCGACGGCCTGGACTGCCTGGTGTCGAGCTTCCCGTTCGCCGCCAACGGCCGGGCCATGACCCTGGAATCGAAAAGCGGCTTTGTCCGGGTCGTGGCTCGGCGGGACAACCACCTGGTCGTCGGCTGGCAGGCGGTGGGCGTCGGCGTCTCGGAGCTGTCCACCGCATTCGGCCAGTCCCTTGAAATGGGCGCACGACTGGAAGATATCGCCGGCACCATCCACGCCCATCCGACCCTGGGCGAAGCGGTGCAGGAAGCCGCGCTGCGGGCGTTGGGGCATGCGTTGCATCTGTAGCCGATCAGTTGCAGGTCAATGAGCTTGTGGCGAGGGGATTTACCCTCGCTGGACTGCTAAGCAGTCCCAAGACAGCGATATCGGTGTGCCCGACACACCGGCTTGTTGGATTTAGGGCTGCTTCGCACCTGAGCGGAGATTAATCCCTTCGCCACAGGGTTTTGTTTAATCCGGGGACAGGTTTTCACCCCGGGGATTGGTGTTACGGGCTGCGAAACAGCCCCGGAATGAAGTATTGTTGTGCCCATCCAAAAAACGTCAGAAGCCTTTAACCGTTTCGACGGTCGTCAAGATATAGAGGGTGTCATGGGTAACGAGAGCATCAATTGGGACAAACTGGGCTTTGACTACATCAAGACCGACAAACGCTACCTGTCGCACTGGCGCAATGGCGCCTGGGACGCCGGCACCCTGACCGACGACAATGTGCTGCACATCAGCGAGGGCTCCACCGCCCTGCACTACGGTCAGCAATGCTTCGAGGGCCTGAAGGCCTACCGCTGCAAGGACGGCTCGATCAACCTGTTCCGTCCTGACCAGAACGCCGCCCGCATGCAGCGCAGTTGCGCCCGCCTGCTGATGCCCCACGTGGACACCGAGCAGTTCATCGAAGCCTGCAAGCAGGTGGTCCGCGCCAACGAGCGCTTCATCCCGCCCTACGGCACCGGTGGCGCGCTGTACCTGCGTCCCTTCGTGATCGGCGTGGGTGACAATATCGGCGTGCGTACCGCGCCCGAGTTCATCTTCTCGGTCTTCTGCATTCCGGTGGGCGCCTATTTCAAGGGCGGCCTGACGCCACACAACTTCCTCATCTCCAGCTTCGACCGTGCCGCGCCACAAGGCACCGGCGCGGCCAAGGTCGGTGGCAACTACGCGGCCAGCCTGATGCCCGGCTCGCAGGCCAAGAAGGCGTGCTTCGCCGACTGTATCTACCTGGACCCGCTGACCCACTCCAAAATCGAAGAAGTCGGCTCGGCCAACTTCTTCGGTATCACCCACGACAACAAGTTTGTCACCCCCAACTCGCCGTCCGTGCTGCCGGGAATCACCCGTCTGTCGCTGATCGAGCTGGCCAAATCGCGCCTGGGCCTGGAAGTGGTCGAAGGCGACGTGTTCATCGACAAGCTCTCGGACTTCAAGGAGGCCGGTGCCTGCGGTACCGCAGCGGTGATCACCCCGATCGGCGGCATCAGCTACAAGGACAAGCTGCACGTCTTCCACAGCGAAACCGAGGTCGGTCCGATCACTCAGAAGCTCTACAAAGAGCTGACCGGCGTGCAGACCGGCGACATCGAAGCGCCGGCAGGCTGGATCGTCAAGGTCTGATCCCAGGCCATCGGTAACGCACCAGGCTGTGTAAGCGACTCCTCAAAGCCCACTCCTGCATCAGCACGAGTGGGCTTTTCATTGCCTGTCGATCAGCGCAGACCCAGCGTAGGGGCGAGCCTGTTCTCGCTGCTCTCACCCACCTCCAGGTGCGCATTGATACCGAACCGCCTCGCCATCTCCTTGCGCCCAATGGCGGTCAACCCCAACGCCCGGCTGTCCAGATCCTGGCTCAGCCACTGGCGCTTGAGCGCCATTTGCAACAACGCCGCCCCCAAGGCACCTCCCAGGTGAGGCCGACGCATGCTCCAGTCCAGGCAAGGGCAGGCGAATCGCCGTCGCTGGGTGGCAAGGGCCTGAGCATCGACGCCCAGCGCCTGGAACAACGCTTCACCCGACTCGCTCAGCCGATAAGCCTGCCCTTCCACGTCCACCAGCCATCCGGCTTCGAGCATGCGGTCATGCAGCCGCACCGCCAACGTGCCAGCCATGTGGTCGTAGCAGGTACGGGCGAATTGCAGGCGGTCCGGGGTTCGTGGGACGAAGGCCGGCGCGGCGTTCTGACCGATCACCATCAGCGCTTCAAGGGCCTGGGCCACGCGTTTGTCCGCAAGGCTGTAGTAGCGATGACGCCCCTGAACATGCAAGCGCACCAGGGCCAGCTCCTTGAGTTTCGCCAGATGGGCGCTGGCGGTGGAAGCACTGACCTCGGCAATGCTCGCCAGCTCTGTGCTGGTCCGGGCGTGACCGTCCATCAACGAACAGAGCATGCGGGTGCGTGCCGGTTCGGCAATCGCCGCCGCCACCTGGGAAACACCGAGATCGTGGTGCTGCGCATTCATATTTCGCTCCTGGACGAATCAAGCCATGCATCGACTGGAGATAGTAGCAACTCTTTCTTCATCCTCAACGAGGCAGCGCTTCATGGACCCCATCACCGCCGCGACTCATCCCGACCCCTATCCTTATTACGCAAGCCTGCGCGCCAAAGGCGGGCTGACCTTCGATCAGCAGGTGCAGTCGTGGATCGCCAGCAGCGCCGAAGCCTTATGCGCCGTGCTGCGTCACGCCGATTGCCATGTTCGCCCGCTCCAGGAACCTGTGCCGAAGGCCATCGCCGGCAGGCCCGCCGGCCAGGTATTCGGGCACCTGATGCGCATGAACGAAGGCGAACGCCAGCGCTGCCCCAGGTCGGCGATCGCCCCGGGTTTGCAGGACATCGATCGACAGCAGGTCAAGGCATGGGTCAGGGCCGGTTTTTTCGAGGATGGGGCCGCGGGCCTGCATCACGCACAGTTCATCGGGCCGGTCGCCGTAGTGGCGGCGCTGTTGGGCTTCAGCCCGGCGGACAGCCGACTGCTCAGTGCACTGACGAGGGATTTCGTCGCGTGCTTGTCGCCCCTGAGCGACGCTGCGCAACTGCACGCCGCGCACCGCGCCACCGGTCAATTGCAGGTTCTGTTTCGCAAGCGAATCGAGGCCAACGATTCGGCCAGCGCCTGGCTCACAGGCATCTGCCAAGGCTTCGCAGGCGTCGCGCCGAACGACCTGGTCGCCAACCTGATCGGGCTGCTCGCACAAACCCACGAAGCCACCGCCGGCCTGATCGGCAATGCCCTGCTGGCGCTGATACGCGATCCGGCGTTGCTGCACAGGATCAGGGAGGAGCCGACGCTAATCGGCCCGTTACTGGCCGAAGTCCAGCGCTTCGACCCTCCCGTACAGAACACCCGTCGCTTCGTTGTCGCCCGCTGCGACATCCTCGGCGTGTCCCTGGAACCGGGGGAGGCGATCGTGGTGTTGCTCGCCTCGGCCAATCGCGATCCGGCCCTCAACCCACAGCCGGACCTCTTGCTGACGGACCGCCTCAATCGCCGCAGCTTCAGCTTCGGTGCCGGGCGCCATGAATGCCCGGGGCAAACCCTGGCGATGGATATCGCCGCGGCCTCCCTGGCGACGATCCTCGAGCGAGCCCCCCAGCCGGACCGGCTGGACTGGCGCTACCGCCCTTCGGTCAACGGTCGCATCCCAGTGTTCAGCGACCGCCCGTGAAAGGCGCCCCCAAAAGGCGTTCAATCGTCGCGGGTCAGTACTTCCAGCAGTTCGATTTCAAAGATGAGGTTGCTGTTGGGCTTGATGTGGGCACCCATGGACCGCTCGCCATAGGCCAGGTGGGCCGGCACCAGCAGCTTGCGCTTGCCACCGACCTTCATGCCCATCAAGCCCTGGTCCCAGCCCTTGATGACACGACCGGTGCCAATGACGCACTGGAAGGGTTTGCCACGGCTGTAGGACGAATCGAATTCGGTGCCGTCTTCCAGCGTGCCGCGGTATTGAGTGGTGATCAGCGCCCCTTTGACTACGCTTTTACCGTCGCCCTGCTCCAGGTCGATGATTTGCAATTCTTCGCTCATGGCCATTTTCCGTTGGGTTCGAGGCGCGGTTTTTCGCAGAAATCCACGTGCCTGGCAAACTTTTATGGCCAGCGGCTTCGCTGCGGGAGGGAACCGCAGCGGCCGCCCTGGTTCACATGGGTATCGACCCTGCATTTCAGATAAGGATGTTCTGATGATCGACTCTCGCCCTCTTCATGGCTTCATTCCGCCCTATATCCTCAACCGCATCATCGCCCACGGCTCCGAACAGCAGCGCTCCAGCGCCCTGGGCACCCTGACCCATGTGCGCAGCCTGCGGCACAATCCCGGCCCGCCCCACACCCCACCCGTCGCTGCCGCACTGGCAAGGCCGGGCAAGCCCGGCCATCCTCAGCGCAGCGTGCACGACGCACAGAACAGCATGGAACTGCCCGGACAGCCCGTGCGCCTCGAAGGCCAACCGGCCAGCGGCGACCCGGCCGTGGACGAAGCCTACGATGCCCTGGGCGCCACCTACGATTTCTTCTGGAAAGTCCTGGGCCGTGACTCCATCGACAACAAGGGCTTCGCCCTGGTGGGCACCGTGCATTACGGCCAGGGCTACGAAAACGCCTTCTGGAACGGCGCGCAGATGGTGTTCGGCGACGGCGACGGGGAAATCTTCCAACGCTTCACCCGCTCCCTCGATGTGGTGGCCCACGAGCTGGCCCACGGCGTCACCGAAAGCGAAGCGGGCCTGATCTATGCCAACCAGTCCGGCGCCCTGAACGAATCCGTCTCCGACGTGTTCGGCGTGCTGGTCAAGCAGTTCGTGCTCGAACAGACCGCCGACCAGGCAGACTGGCTCATCGGCGCCGACCTGCTCACCGACAGGATCAACGGCGACGGCCTGCGCAGCATGTCCAACCCCGGCACGGCCTACGACGATCCGTTGCTGGGCAAGGACCCGCAGCCGGCGCATATGCGTCAGTTCGTCATCACCCGCGAGGACAATGGCGGCGTGCACATCAATTCCGGCATTCCCAACCGCGCCTTTTATCTGGTGGCCACCGCGCTGGGCGGATTTGCCTGGGAAAAGGCCGGCCGAATCTGGTATGACACCTTGTGCGACCGAAAACTGGCCAACGACGCGTCCTTCAGTGCTTTCGCCCGCCTGACCGTCGAGCACGCCCGCCAGCGGTTTGGCGAGCGGGAAGTGCAAGCGGTGCAGGATGGCTGGGACCAGGTGGGCGTCGACCTGACTGAGGAGAGCTGATGAAGAACCTTCCAGACCTCGACGACAAGGCCGTGGTGCGGCTGTCACGCCAGGGCGGCGTGGCGGCCATCCATGCCCTGACCCGGCCCCGGGAGATCGAGTTCGCCCAATGCGACCTCGACCAGCGAACGCGCATCTGCTCGGTCCTGGAGGGCTGCCTGCCGCTGACCTCTTCCACGCCCGGGCGCGGCGACCAGCGTTTCTTCCAGATCGAGGTGCGCTACCGCACCAACGACCAGGACGACGAAATGGTGCTGCAGGTGCCCGAGGACCGGGCACCCGGCGAATTGATCCAGTTGTGGGACAAGGGCGAAGTCATCTGAGGACCCGGGGTTGTACGAAGAGTTGCCCAGGGCACTTTTCGTACAAAGCCTAACGCGTGGCCGGAACGATCTTGACGATGGCGCCCGAGACGGTTTCGATCAGCAGGTATTTGTCGTCGATATGCACCCATTGCTGCTCGCTTGTCGGCTGCTCGAGCTGCTTCTGTTTCCAATCCTTCACGGCCCTGTCGGCGCGCTGGTAGTCCGCCGGCACGCGGTCGTTCTCCACCAGCCTGCGACCATTGCTTGGCGAATGCTCCAGGGCATCGCCGGTCTTCTCGACTGCCTGGGCGGCAGGCCCGAGGGCGGCGAGGCCGGCGATCAGGAGCAGGCTGGCGGTCAGGGTTGGTTTACGCATAGAAAAAACTCCAGTTTTGCGAGGGACTGAAGCTGGGACTTCGCCAGCGACGAATCATTCCATTGGCTGTAGCCGTGGCGAAGGAAGCTTGCGCCCTCGCCACGGGATATAGTGACCACCCCTTGGACATCGGCCCTCACCATGACGACCCCGACCACTGCCTCCCCTGCCCTCAAGGAAATCTTCAACGCCGCGCGCCTGGAACACATCGCCAGCCAAATGAGCGCGGTGTACCCGGCATTCGATGCCAAGGCCTTCCTGCGCATGGCCAACGACGGGCTGGCCGAGTTGTCGGTGATGCAACGCATGGCCCGGGTCAGCGAATGCCTGCATGCGGTGCTGCCCCTGAGCTATGAAGCCTCGCTGGACGTGCTGCGGGACCTGGCCCCGCGCCTGAACAGCATGTTCGTCAGCATGTTCCTGCCGCACTATGTCGCCTGCCATGGCCGGCACGCCTTCGACCTGTCCCTGGACGCGCTCAAGTATTTCACCCGGTTCGGCTCTTCGGAATTCGCGGTGCGGCACTTCCTGCGCGATGATCTGGAACGCTGCCTCAAGGTCATGCACACCTGGGCGCTGGATCCCAACGAGCACGTACGACGCCTGGCCAGCGAAGGCAGCCGTCCGCGGCTGCCGTGGTCGTTTCACCTGGAGCCGATCCAGGCCAACCCCGAGCTCACCGCCGCTATCCTGGAGACCCTCAAGGCCGATAGCAGCCTCTATGTGCGCAAGTCCGTGGCCAATCATCTCAACGATGTGACCAAGCAGCATCCCGACTGGGTGCTCGACCGGATCGAAGGCTGGCCGCTGCAAGACCGCCATACCGCCTGGATCGCCCGACATGCGCTGCGCAGCCTGATCAAGCAGGGCGATCCCAGGGCGCTGGCCGTCATCGGGGTCGGCGGCAAGGCCCAGGTCCAGGTTTCGGAATTGAAGGTGACGCCTGGGGTGATTCGCCTCGGAGACCAGATCACGCTGTCCTTCAAGGTGCAATCCACCCTGGAAAAGCCCCAGCGCCTGGTGATCGACTATGCCATCGATTATGTGAAAGCCTCGGGCGGCACCTCGGCCAAGGTCTTCAAGCTAAAGACCTTCGATCTGCCGGCCCACGGCTGCGTCGCCCTGAGTCGCTCCCAATTCATCCGCGAGCTGACCACTCGCCGGCACTACGCGGGCCGGCATGCGGTGCACCTGCTGGTCAATGGCGAGCGATTGGGCAGCACGGCGTTCGATATCCTTGGGTGACGCCCAGTCAGACCGCCACCATCCGTGGCGCCTGGCGGATATTCTGCAGGAAACGCTCCGCCGGCAACGGATGGCCCAGCAGGTAGCCTTGCAACGAATCGCAGCCCAACCGGGTCAGGAAGCTCTGCTGCACATCGGTCTCCACACCTTCGGCGACAATGCGCAGGCCCAGGGCCTGGCCGAGGGCGACAATGGCCGAGACGATGGCCGCATCGTCGCTGTCATGCTCCAGGTCACGCACGAAACCGCGATCGATCTTCAATTCATTGGCCGGAAGGCGCTTGAGGTACATCAGGCTCGAATAGCCGGTACCGAAGTCGTCGATGGACAAGTCCACGCCCATGTCCGATAGCTGTTGCAACACCGTCATGCTCGCATCCGCGTCGCTCATGGCCGTGGTTTCAGTGATTTCCAGGGTCAGGCTGTTGGCCGGCAGGCAGTGCGTCGCCAGCGCCGTGGCCACGCTTTGCACCAGGCCCGCGTGGCAGAACTGCAACGCCGACAGGTTCACCGCGATGCGCCAGTCGGTATAGCCGAGCACGTACCATTCGCGCATCTGGCGACAGGCCTCGTTGAGCACCCATTCGCCGATGGCGATGATCAGGCCGGTCTTTTCCGCCAGGTCGATGAAGGTATCGGGCATCAACAGGCCCTGGGTCGGATGAACCCAGCGCAACAAGGCCTCGGCACCGACCGGACGACCGTTGGCGGCGTCGAACTTGGGCTGGTAATGCAGGCTGAACTGCCGCTGTTCGACGGCGATACGCAGATCCTGAAGCAGTTGCAGCTGGCGGCGGGCATTGCTGTTCATCGACGCGTCGAAAAAACTGTAGCCGTTCTTGCCAGTGCCTTTGGCGTGATACATCGCCGCATCGGCATTCATCAGCAACTCTTCGGCGCTATGGCCGTTGCCCGGATACAGCGCAATGCCGACGCTGGCGGAAATCTGCAGCTCATGCTCGGCGACCCGGAACGTACGACCGATCAACCCCACCTGGCGCGCCGCCAGCCGCAAGGCGTCATCCGCTTCGGCCAATTGCACCAGCAACACGAATTCGTCACCGCCAATTCGCGCCAGGGTGTCCTGGCTGCGCAGGTCTTCGCGCAGGCGCAGGGCCACCTCGCGCAACAACAGGTCACCCATGTGATGACCGAAAGCGTCGTTGACCGGCTTGAAGCCGTCCAGGTCGATGAACATCAAGGCAAAGCAACCGCCCTGCTCCCGCACCCGGTACATCGCCTGGCCGATGCGGTCGGCCAGCAACACGCGGTTGGGCAACCCGGTCAGGGGGTCGTGCAAGGCCAGCTGGGTCAATTCCCGGTTGGCCAGGGTCAAGGATTGCGCCAGCTCCGCGGTGCGGGCTTCCAGGCGAGCGTCGAGTATCGATGTCAGCAAGGCAATAGACAGCACCGCCAGGGTCGTGATCAGCACCAGGTTGTCCAGGCCCTTGCCGCTCAATCCGCCAAGGGCGCCGCAGAAACTGCCCTCGCTGAACCGTGCCCCGGCCATGCCGGTGTAGTGCATGCCGACAATGGCAATACCCATGATCACCGCCGCGCCGGCACGTGCCAGTCGTACGTGCGGCGTGTTCTGGCGCAGGCGAAAGGCGATCCACAAGGCAGCCGCCGAAGCCCCCACCGCGATCACCAGCGAGGCGCCGAACAGCGTCGGGTCGTAGTCGATCCCCGGCTGCATCTGCAGCGCTGCCATGCCGGTGTAGTGCATGGCACTGATGCCGGCCCCCATGAACAGCGCGCCGAAAGCCAACTGCCAGGCAGGCAGCCGGGGCTGGCTGACCAGCCACAGGGCGAAACCGCAGGAAAGGATGGCGATCAGCAACGACAGCGCGGTGATCGAGACGTCGTAGCCAAGCTCTATGGGCAGGGTGAACGCCAGCATGCCGATGAAATGCATGGACCAGACACCCACCCCCATCGCCAGCGCGCCACCGGTCATCCACAACCGGGCGGCGCGCCCCTGGGTGGTGGCGATACGGCCGGCCAGGTCCAGCGCGGTATAAGACGCCAGGACAGCGACCAGGAGGGAAATCAAAACAAGGGCGGGGGAATAACTGCCGATAAGCATGGATGTTTTCTCGTACTGAAGCCGAACTGCCTCCATGCCCGGTTTAGGTTGCGATTGTACACAAGCGCGCCGCAGACGCATCGCCACAAATATCAAAAAGCCATTATTTGCGACGAAAGACACTTCGCGCCCCAGCCCCTGATGGCGAGCGCTGGCTGACTCGCATACAAGAAGTGCCTGCCGATATGCACGTTGCCGATCGGGTCAGGTGCCGACTCATTGGTCTTGCAAAAAAACACCCTGATCCAAAGCCTGTTTGGCTAAGCTGGGGAGGCCTTATAAGGAGATTGCAGCCATGCCAGTGCACGACACCCGAACCACGAACACCGCGCTGCTGGTGATCGACGTACAGAACGATTTCATCCCAGGTGGCCAACTGGCCGTTCCAGGGGGCGATGAAATCGTGCCGTTGATCAACCGGCTGGGCCGCTCATTCAGGCAGGTCATTCTCGCGCAGGACTGGCACCCTGCCGGGCATGCCTCGTTTGCCTCCAGTCATCCGGGCAGACAACCTTTCGACCTGATCGAACTGCCCTACGGCGAGCAGAAGCTCTGGCCCGACCACTGCATCCAGGGTACCCAGGGCGCCGAGCTGCACCCGGCACTGGACCTGCCCCACGCACAGCTGATCATTCGCAAGGGGTGCAACCCGGGCATCGACAGTTATTCGGCCTTCATGGAAGCTGACCGCCAGACTCCCACCGGCCTGACCGGCTACCTCAAGGAACGCGGCATCGACACCGTATACCTGGTGGGCCTGGCCCTGGATTTCTGCGTGATGTTCTCGGCCCTTGATGCCCGGGCGGCGGGGTTCAATGCCTTCGTGCTGCTCGACGCCTGCCGGGGTATCGACACCGAGGGCTCGATGGAATCGGCAATCCGGCGGATGCAGGAAGCGAACGTAGAGCTGATCCAGTCCAGCGTCCTGACAGGCTAGGCTCTGGTGTCCATGTCCTTCCTGCCCCGTACCCACCCACGCCTCTGCGCCGCCGCACTGTTGGGGCTGACGGCGGGTGTGCTGGCGCCCGCCGACTCGGTCATCGGCAGGATCCTGATCGGCTGGAATGTCGGGGTCTGGACGTACCTGGCATTGATGTTCTGGCTGACCGTGAAGGCCAAGGCACCCGATGTCCGGCGCATCGCCGAAATCGAAGACGAGAACGCCGGGCTGGTCCTGCTGATGGTCTGCATCGCGGCACTGGCCAGCCTGGCGACCATCACCCTGGAACTGGCCGGCAGCCGTGACCTGCAGGCATCCGGCAAGCTGCTGCACTATGGCTTCACCGCACTCACGGTGCTGGGTTCATGGTTGCTGATCGGCGTGATCTTCAGTGTCCACTATGCACGACTGTATTACACCTGGGACGGCAAGGAGCCGGCCTTGCGCTTCGCCGAAGGCCTGACCACGCCCAACTATTGGGACTTCCTTTATTTCTCGTTCACCATCGGCGTGGCGGTGCAGACCTCGGACGTGGGCGTCGCCACCCGGCAGTTGCGCAAGATCGTGCTGGCACAATCGTTGATCGGCTTCGTGTTCAACACCGCGATCCTGGGGTTCTCGATCAATATCGCGGCGGGGTTGTTCGGGTGAAAGGGACCGCTTCGCGCTCCTGCGGGGATAAATCCCCTCGCCACGGGAAACCGTAGCCTATGACTGGGGCGTCGCCAGCCACAGCCTGAACCGCGCGCCGCCCAGGGGCGAGGGCTCGACCGTCAACGTGCCGCCCTGGGCCTCCAGGGCGCGGCGACTGATGGCCAGGCCGAGGCCGAAGCCGCCGGTGGCACGGTCACGGCTGCGATCCAGGCGGTAGAACGGCTCGAACACCCGCTCGCGCTCGTCGTCGGGAATGCCGATGCCATCGTCGTCCACCCAGATCTCGCAGCCCTGGTCGCTGACCAGCACCCCGACCTGGATGCGCTTTTCGCAATAGCGCATGGCGTTGCGCAACAGATTCTGCAGCGCCCGGGCGGTCAGGCGCGGATCCAGCACGAAACGCTCCAGGGTGCCGTGCAACAGCACGTCGATCACCACGTCCGGCGCTGCCAGGTCTTCGTCGACACTGCCCAGGATGCTGTCGATGAACTCATCCAGCGGCACTTCGACCCGCTCGGGCAAACGCTCGGGGTTCTGCAGGCGACTGTAGGACAGCAACTCCAGCACCAGTTCGTCCAGCTCGCGAATGTGCGCCACCAACCCTTGCAGGCGTTCGCGGCTGGCCGGTGGCAGGTCATCGGACAATGCCAGGGCCAGGCCGAAGTCGAGCCGGGTCAAGGGTGTGCGCAGTTCGTGGGAGACGGCGTTGAGCAAGTCGCGCTGCTGGTTGAGCAGGTTCTCGATGTCGCCGGCCATGGTATCGAACACATGGGCCAGGCTGCCGATGTTGGAGCTGGAGGCGATGAGGGTTCGTTCGCTCAAATGCCCCTTGCCGAAACGTTCGGCGGTGCGCTTGAGGCGCTCCAGATCGCGCCAGTGGGGGCGCAGCCAGAGCAACAGGCAGGCGAGCAGCGTCGCGCCGATCAACACGTTGATGCTCCAGTACAACCAGCTGACATCGGCCGGATCCGGCGGCACGACCATCTTGACCGCCACCTGCCCGTCCAGGGGCGACACCGCCAGGGTCCGCCAGCCCCATTCGCCGAGGCGCACCACGTTCTCACCGCGCTTGAGGCGCGCCTGCTCGTCGGGGCTGAAACCGCTGTCGTCGATGGACGCCAGCTCGATGCGCAGCGGGTCGAATTCCTTGTCCATCTGCGCCGCCAGCGCCGGCCACTGCGCCACGGGCGCTGCATGGAACTGCTTGACCATCAGGGTTTGCAGGCCACGTGAATAGTCGAGGTTATAGGTCAGGAAGCGCTCGTGGAACAGGCGGATCACCAGTTCGGGCATCAGGTAGATCGCCGCGCTGTAGGAGACGATGGTCACCAGGTAAAGACGGATCAGCAGTTTCCACATGGGCTCAGCATTCCCACTCGGAACGGCTGAACAGGTAACCCTTGCCCCACACGGTCTTGATCTTGCGCGCCTCGCCGGCGTTGTCGTCGAACTTGCGGCGCAGCTTGGATATCGCCACGTCCACCGAACGGTCGGTGCCGTTGAACTCGATGCCCCGCAGGCGTTGCAGGATCTGGTCGCGGCTCAGCACTTCCCCCGAATGCCGTGCCAGCACCACCAGCAGGTTGTATTCGCCACTGGACAGTTCCACCGGCTGGCCGCGCCAGATCACGGTGCGCTCGGACAAGTCGATGCACAGGTTGCCCATCAGGATGCGGTCGTTGGCCGTCTGGGGTTCGGTGAGGCTGCTGCGCCGCAGCAAGGTGCGGACCCGCGCCAGCAATACCCGTGGCTCGCAGGGCTTGGTGACGTAGTCGTCGGCGCCCATCTCCAGGCCGAGCACCTGGTCGTGACTGTCGTCCCGGGCGGTGAGCATCAGGATCGGCAACGTCGCCGAGTCGGCCCGCAGCAGACGGCAGACCTGCAAGCCGTCCAGCCCTGGCAGCATGAGGTCGAGGATCACCAGGTCCGGCGGGTCGACCCGCGCCCGCTCACGCACATGATCGCCACGGCTGAGCACGCTGACCTGATAGCCGTTGCGCTCCAGGTAACTGGCGATCAGTTCGCAGAGGGCGGTGTCGTCTTCGACCAGGAGGATGTTGGGCATCGTGTTTCCAGAAAGTGCTGGGGCGCCTGGAAAGGCCTCATCGCGGGCAAGCTCGCCCCCACAGGGTTCGCGTGATCATTGTGGGGGCGAGCTTGCTCGCGATGGCGATAGGACAAGCGCGGAAAATCTCAAGCAGCCAAGGATATACGCCCTCACCCACCCGCGAACAAAACCCTTACACAATTTCACACACCCCCTACAAAGCTTTACCGTTGCCTGCGGCCGCCCCCCGTAGCATGGCAGCGTTCATTATTGGGGAAGCACCATGTCAACGAACACCTTCGCCACCCTGGGCCTGTTGCTCGGGGCGCTGCTGTTGAGCGCCTGCGACAGCGCCTTGCCCCCGGCCGACGAAGCGCCGCTGGCCACCGTAACCATCGAAACGATCCAGGCCCGGCCGCTGTCCATCAGCAGTGAACTGAGCGGGCGCATCGCCGCGCCGCGAACCGCCGAAGTCCGTGCACGCGTTCCCGGCGTGGTGTTGCAACGGGTGTATCGCGAAGGCAGCGACGTGAAGAAAGGCGATGTGCTGTTCCGCATCGACCCGGCCCCGTTCAAGGCCGACCTGGACAGCGCCGAAGCCGCGTTGCGCAAGGCAGAGGCCAACGCGTTCCAGGCCCGCCTGCAAGAGCAACGTTATTCGCAGTTGATCGCCGACAATGCCATCAGCGGCCAGGACTATGACAATGCCCGCTCGGCCGTCCGCCAGACTGCCGCCGATGTCGCCGCCAACAAGGCCGCCGTGGAGCGGGCCAGGCTGAACCTGGACTATGCCACGGTCACCGCGCCGATTGCCGGGCGCATCGGCCGGGCACTGGTGACCGAGGGCGCGCTGGTGGGCCAGAACGAAACCACGCCGCTGGCCCTGATCCAGCAGTTGAATCCGATCCATGCCGACCTTACGCAATCGACCCGCGAACTCAACGAGCTGCGCCGGGCCTTGCGCTCCGGACAGTTGCAGCAGGTCGGCCAGGACCAGGCCAAGGCCACGTTGATCCAGGACGACGGCAGCCTCTACCCGTTGCCGGGCAAGCTGCTGTTCACCGACATCGCCGTCGACCCGGGCACCGGCCAGATCACCCTGCGCAGCGAATTTCCCAACCCTGACCTCGACCTGTTGCCGGGCAGCTTCGTGCGCGTACGCCTGGAGCAAGCCTTCGATCGGCAAGGCATCAGCGTGCCACAACAGGCCATCCAGCGAGACAGCGCCGGCGTGGCCCAGGTATTGCTGCTCGACGCGCAACAACAGGTCAGCCTGCAACCGGTGGAACTGGGCGCCGTACAAAACGACCGCTGGATCGTCACCCACGGCCTGAAGCCCGGCGACCGCATCGTGGTGCAAGGCCTGCAACACGCCCGCCCCGGTGAAAAAGTCCGGATCGACGACTCCCCTCTTCCCCTTGCCCAGGTCCCTGGGCAGTAAGCAGGACGTTTCCTATGCCGCAGTTCTTTATCGACCGCCCGGTGTTCGCCTGGGTGGTCGCGTTGTTCATCCTGCTGGCCGGTGCGCTGGCCATCCCGAAGCTGCCGGTGGCGCAGTACCCGGACGTCGCGCCACCGCAGATCGAGATCTATGCGGTATACCCGGGCGCCTCGGCGCAGACCGTGGACGAAAGCGTGGTCAGCCTGATCGAAGAAGAGCTCAACGGCGCCGACAACCTGTTGTACTTCGGTTCCCAGAGCAGCCTGGGCAGCGCCACCATCACCGCGACGTTCCAGCCCGGGACCAACCCCGAACTGGCCCAGGTCGACGTACAGAATCGCCTCAAGGCCGTGGAGTCGCGCCTGCCTCAGGCGGTCACTCAGCAAGGCCTGCAGGTGGACAAGGTCTCGGCCGGGTTCCTGTTGCTGATCACCCTGACCTCCAGTGACGGCAAGCTCGACGATGTGGCCCTCAGCGATTACCTGGCGCGCAACGTGATGAACGAGATCAAGCGCCTGGACGGTGTCGGCAAGGCGCAGTTGTACGGCGCCGAACGGGCGATGCGGATCTGGATCGACCCACAGAAGCTGCTGAGCTTCAACCTGACGCCGGCCGACGTCAACGCCGCCATCGTGGCGCAGAATGCCCAGGTGTCGGCGGGCAGCATCGGTGATCTGCCGACCCGTACCACCCAGGAAATCACCGCGACCGTCCTGGTCAAGGGCCAACTGTCGACGCCTGAAGAATTCGCCGACATCGTGCTCAAGGCCAATCCCGACGGCTCCACCGTGCGCATCGCCGATGTGGCCCGGGTCGAGGTCGGCAGCCAGGAATATCAATTTTCCACGCGCTTGAACGGCAAGCCGTCCACCGCCGTCAGCGTGCAGTTGTCACCCGGGGCCAACGCCCTGAGCACGGCGACCCTGGTACGGGAAAAAATGGACGAACTGGCGCGCTATTTTCCGGCCGGCGTGGAATACAAGATCCCCTACGACACCTCGCCTTTCGTCAAAGTCTCTATCACCAAAGTGGTCTATACCCTCGGCGAGGCCATGCTGCTGGTGTTCGCCGTGATGTTCCTGTTCCTGCAGAACATCCGCTACACCTTGATCCCGACCCTGGTGGTGCCAGTGGCCCTGATGGGGACGTTCGCCACCATGCTTGCCCTGGGTTTTTCCATCAACGTGCTGACCATGTTCGGCATGGTGCTGGCCATCGGCATCCTGGTGGACGACGCCATCGTGGTGGTGGAGAACGTCGAGCGGATCATGGTCAGCGAGGGCTTGTCCCCCAGGGAGGCGACGCGCAAGGCGATGCGGCAGATCACCGGCGCGATCGTCGGCATCACCCTGGTGCTGGTGGCGGTGTTCATTCCGATGGCGTTCATGCAAGGCTCGGTGGGGGTCATCTATCGGCAGTTCTCGCTGTCCATGGCCACGTCGATTCTGTTTTCAGCCTTCCTCGCCTTGACGTTGACCCCGGCGCTTTGCGCGACCTTGTTAAAACCCATCGCCCAGGGCGAACACCACGCCAAAGGCGGATTCTTCGGCTGGTTCAATCGGCGTTTCGATCAATTGAGTGATCGTTATCAAGGTTGGGTGGCCTATGCATTGAAACGCACCGGGCGCTATCTGCTGATCTACGGCGTATTGCTGGTGAGCCTGGGCCTGCTGTTCAGTCGCTTGCCCTCCTCCTTCCTGCCGGTGGAAGACCAGGGCTATACCATCACCGATATCCAGCTGCCGCCCGGCGCGAGCAAGAACCGCACGGTGCAGGTGGTCGAGCAGATCGAGTCGCACAACGCCGGCGAGCCGGGGGTGGGCGACAGCACGGTGATCCTCGGCTTCAGCTTTTCCGGCAGCGGGCAGAATGCCGCGCTGGCGTTCACCACCCTCAAGGACTGGTCGGACCGTGGCAGCGACGACTCGGCAAGCTCCATTGCCGAGCGCGCCAACCAGGCCTTCGGCCGGATCAAGGATGCCGTGGCCTTCGCTGTTCTCCCGCCGCCAGTGGATGGCCTGGGGACTTCCAGCGGTTTCGAGTTCCGCTTGCAGGATCGCGGTGGGCTCGGCCACGCCACCCTCATGCAGGCTCGCAGCGAATTGCTCGCCGCCGCTGAAAAAAGCCCGGTGCTGATGAACGTGCGCGAGAGTGCCCTGGCCGAAGCGCCGCAAGTGCAATTGGAAGTGGACCGTAAGCAAGCCAATGCCTTGGGGGTGTCTTTCGCCGACGTCGGCAACGTGCTGGCGACTGCCGTGGGCTCAAGCTACATCAACGACTTCCCCAACCAGGGGCGGATGCAGCGGGTGGTGGTCCAGGCCGAAGGCGATCAACGCAGCCAGGTCGCCGATCTGTTGAAGATCCATGTGCGCAACGACAGCGGGAAAATGGTGCCGCTGTCGGCCTTTGTCCAGGCCCGATGGACCCAGGGCCCGACACAACTGACCCGCTACAACGGCTACCCGGCCATCAGCATTTCCGGCGAACCGGCGCCTGGCCACAGCACCGGCGAAGCCATGGCGGAAATCGAACGCCTGGTGGCCCGAGGTCCGGCGGGACTGGGCCAGGAATGGACCGGGCTGTCGTTGCAGGAGCGCCTGTCCGGCAGCCAGGCGCCGATCCTGCTGGGCCTGTCGCTGCTGGTGGTGTTCCTGTGCCTGGCGGCGCTCTATGAGAGCTGGTCGATCCCCACCTCGGTCCTGCTGGTGGTACCACTGGGCGTGCTCGGCGCGGTGCTGGCGGTGTCGTTGCGCGGCATGCCCAACGATGTGTTCTTCAAGGTGGGGCTGGTCACCATCATCGGCCTGTCGGCCAAGAACGCCATCCTGATCATCGAGTTCGCCAAGAGCCTCTACGACGAAGGCCATGACCTGGTCGATGCCACGCTCCAGGCCGCGCGCTTGCGCCTGCGTCCGATCATCATGACCTCCCTGGCCTTCATCCTCGGCGTGGTACCCCTGGCCATCGCTACCGGCGCCAGTTCGGCGAGCCAGCAGGCCATCGGCACCGGGGTGATTGGCGGGATGATCACCGCGACATTGGCGGTGGTGTTCGTGCCGGTGTTTTTCGTGGGGGTGATGAAGCTGGCGAGACAGCGCAGCAAGGGGATTCTGGAAGACTTTGAAAATCTGAAAGATCAACCATAAAAATACGGCTTTGTACAGTTGTCATGTCTGACAGTATACAGGCGGGAAAGATGGGTCTTAGATGAACATTCCATGCCAATGACATCGCAGGATGCCCGCTGGATCTCCCGCCGAACATTACGGAGCTTATATCCATGAGCAACGCAAGTACGAAACCAGCCCTGGACCCTCTCGGGTCGGAAGTCAACTTCACGGCCAACCTGGAGGACAATTCAAACTTCAGCGCAGTCATGACCACATTGAAAGGTTCTACCACCCCTAAACGGGGTGAAGTGTGGATCGTGGTGGCAACCGAATGGAAAAACAACCGGCCAAGAACCTTCACGATCATCTTTTCCAAAGACATCAAGGAAGAAACGGACGCTGTCATCACGGTCGATGATGCGCACGTCAACCTGCTCTACAACAACTATGACGATCCGGATGCGCCGACATTGCAACGGGCACGCTCAGGCAAGATCACCTACCAGGTTGGGCCGGGCATGTGTTTCAGCGGATCGTTCGAAGCGCAAATCGATAAAGCTCAAGGAGGTGGCACTTACCTGTGCACCGGCAACTTCGATACGGCACTCAGTTGGTAGTCATGGTCTGGAAAGAGTCAAAAAAAGAGCCCTGGCTGTTTTAACCAGGGCTCTTTTTGCACGCATTACCTTTTATGGGCAGGACAGGTGCCGGCTGCGTATCACCACTTGAATTGCACGCCGACGGTTCCACCTATCGGCATTTCAATGCCCTTGCCATTCATGTATTCGACTTCCGCATGGGCCTGCCAGCGCTCCGACAGGTTCACGGCAATGCCCGCGCCCAACTCGACCCGCGACCCCGAAAGATCATTATTGAATACGTTGTTATTGACTTTCACTTCATTGTTCTTGGAAAACTCGTGGGCGAATGCCGCGCGTACATAAGGTTGTACCGTCGCGCCATTGTCCAGTTGCATGTCCCGACCCGCCGTGACACCGGCCTTGCCAAGGAACGAATAGGTACGATCACCTTCGGCCTGAAGGCCATTGTCCAGATGGTAATCCTTGCCCTGGATAGCCACGGCAGACCATTGGGTGAATGGCTCGATGAAGTAACCGTCGTCCAGTTTGATGTTACGACCGACCTCCACCGAACCACCGAGACCATTGTTGTCGTAATCACCCTTGGAACGCTTGCCATCGCTCATGCCGACCTTGGCATCGTTCTGGAAACGGTTGAGTTTCAGTACGCTGTCGACGTAGTAGCCACTGACATCATCCATCCAGGTCAGGTAGGTACCGACGTAGTAACTTTTGATCGTACCGGAAGTACCACGATGCAGGTCCAGGTCAGAAGTGCTGTGACCGGCCATGACCCCCAGCAGCCATTGTCCATCGCCCATCGGCAACGGTGCGTCGGCACCCAGGGTGAAGCCGTGCTGGGCCTGGCGATAGCCCGCGCCATAACTGTCGGAAACGTTGTATTTGTTGCCATAGGCCCTGATCCAGGCACCGGATTTCTGCGAGTTGAAGCGCAACTCCCCCATCCGGCTGCGCAACGACATCATTTCACCGTACCAGACGGTCGGCGCAGTGTTGAACAGTGCCATGACCGCCCGGGTGGAAGGGCTGACGGTGCGGGCGGTAGGATCCAGGAACCAATCGTTGCCCGTATCGCTCTGCTTCAAGCCGTAGGAGTAGGCGCCCAGGTCAACCTCACCACCGGCATTGGCCAGGGAGAACGAGGCGTCCCCGCCGCCGGTATGGACCACCTGGATGGGTTGGCCGCTGGCCGGATCGACGCCGCTGCTGGCGATCATGAGTTGATGATTACCCGTGGCCGTGCCCGTGACATTGAGGAAATCGGTCTGGTTGGTCGAGAAGTCAGTGCCGATTGCAAACAGGCCACTGCCGGACAAGGTGTCTACGTTCAATCGATAGAACGCATTATCGGCGCCGAACCGCACGGTGCCGCCATTGAGCACCAGGTCGCCGACCTGGCTGTCGCCCGTCATGGTCCAACCCGATTGCTCATCGATACTGGCCGTGGCCACGTTATCCATGATGCCGGTCATCTGCGAACCCTGCTGCAGGGCCACCGTTGCAGTGCCACCCGCCTCGGCCCGTACATCCCCGGTCAAGGTAGCCTGGGTGAGGTTCAACGCGGCCCTGCTGTCGCCAGCGACCTGGACATTACCCGTCAGGTTGCTGAGCCCGACGTTCATTAGCGCATCGCCTGCCTCCTTCACTTCGAGAATGGTGCCGTTGCTGCCGGTCAACGTCGAGCCGTTGAGCACATCGATCCGGGAAGCCGGTGCGGTGGCGCCCGCGTAATCCACGACAATGGCCGAACCGTTCCTGCCCTCGACGCTCGATCCATCGAGGGTCAATTGATTGCCTGCTGCCACCCCCCCTTCAAGGCGCAGTACCGCGCCGTTCTGACCACCGATGATGCGGGTTCCATCGCTTGCGGAAGCCGACCCGCCCAGCAGCGCCAGGCCAAAACTGTCGGCGTTCGTCCCTTCGACCACTGAGTTTGAAAACGTCAGGGCACTGAAGGCCGTCGCACGAGCCCCACCGGTCGCGCCGGTGAAACGACTATTGACCGCAGTGACCGTCGAACCGGTGGGAGTACCGACCACGTGAGCTGCCTGTAGGCCTATATTGTTGCTGGTGACGGTGCTGCCAGTGATGGTAGCGGTGCTATTGAACAGTTCGACTCCCGCACGTGCATTGCCGCCTGTGACCGTCGTGTCGGTCAGGTTTACTGTTGAGCCGTTGGAAGCTGAAATGCCCAGCGTGGCGCCACCGTTGGCATTCAACGTGGATTGGGAGGCATTGATACCAAGCGTCTGTGCTCCGTCTATATTCAACGTGGCGTTCTGTGTCAGCCCCCAAGTTTCCACGGCATAACCGTCGGTGATGGTCTGGCTTCCACCCACCAGCGTCCCGCCAAGTGCGGACACTGGAAGCAACAAAGAAAAACACAGCGATGAACTGCCAAGCCAGATTGCCGTCCTTGGTCGTGCGCCATTGTATTTTATTGACCACATATAGAATTACCCTCACATGTCCTTCCGAAGGAATGACGTAGCTAGTAGGCGGGCGAAAGCCCTCCACCCGAGACGGCCGGTAAACTACAGATCTATACAAAGGCGGTATGTAGGAATTATCCGATGACGGACTAGGATTCATCTTCATTAGATTCGAATATCGGGAGAGAAAACCCTCTCCCGATATCGACATACTCCCCAGTTATGGCCCAGGCACGGCTTCCTCACAATATTGGAAACTGGGGTTAAGAAACCTGACCTCGTGAAACAACTCGACCGAAGGGTCCGGAACGCCTGGAACCTCATACCATATCTTTATCCAGCCATTAGGCGCCCCGCTGCCGTTCGGAGGCTGGATCGGCTTCAGTTTTTCCAAGTAAGGTTTGACATCAATAGTGAATACCCCATTTGTCTCCAAACCCGTCACCCGATAGGTATCGCTGAACTGAGTGCCCGGAACTTCAGTGGTATCCGCTGAATCGGTCCCGACGGATTTTACTGTAACCACCGTACCGACGGGCATGTAAGCAGGATCAACCGGAACAGTTACCGTCAGTTCCCAGGTATATCTTTTCAAGGAAACACAAGTTACAAATGCGCCAAACAACCGCACGGTAGGGGGGGGCATCGTGACAAGGACCGGATCTACGGTGACGGTCGTAGGGGGGGATTTGATTATGTTACGACCGCCATCCTCTTCAATGGTCCAGAAGGCAGTTTGATTGCCGACCCCGAAGTCAAAGCCGCTATTGGGATCCATATCATAAGTCAATACGCCTGTCACAGGTCCGGCAGGTATGTCTTGGCTGTAAATTTCATTACCGCGGTACCAGAGCTTGGCTTTCTCATCACCCAGTGCCGTCCAAGTAGTGGTGGTGGAGTCATACATGGGAGTGCTAATGGTCGCGACTTTATCGCGATTCTTTGACGTAATATGGTTTACATTGCCATCATCATCCACGACCGTAACTACTGTCATATGAGGATTTACCCGATCAGGAAAATCCGGGTTCTCAGGACCACGGTAGGTAAAATCAAGCAGGGAGGGGGTCGGAGTAGGAGAACGCGGTGAATCCGTCCCTCTTATAAACTGGTATGTGGCAGAGATGTTCACGGGCACGGAAGATTGATTCCACAATGCCAGCAACCTGCTTTTGGTTGCGACAAACTGGAGCATCGGCGCCGAACCTAATGATTGCGTACCCAGGTCGAAGCCCGCCCCGGAGTGTCCAATATTCATGACAACCCGGTCATCGTCCTGACCATTGGTTGCACGATCGACCGTTATATATACAGGAGTCTCTATATCTTCAAGGTCGATAGCGTCCGGCAGTATTCCTTTTGGAATGACACATTCGAAAAGCCCTGGTGGGGGAAGGCGGACAACGGATATACGAGTAGGATTCGAATCGTCACTTATATTCCCCACCACATCGGTCAGCACGTACCAGATGTAATAACTACCGTCAAGCTCTGGCAGTTTGTCCTTCGGAATGGAGATTGTGCCTACGGTTAAATCCTGTGAATGTATCGGGGTACCGGTGCCGTAGGCCGTTTCCATGTAGATCTCAATCTTGTCATCTGGGCGCCAGAACGGATAACCGGTAAAAACCTCCAACTCAAGGGCGGTATTATTGTCGAGCCAGTCATCGTCTATGGTACCGGTTGGCAAATTCAGAAGGACGGCCGACTCCGGATTAAGTCTGATCCCTGTTGCCTTGTCGTGTTCTGGCGCAAACCGGTCGATTTCTGCCTTGAACCATGGCGATGGATCTTCATTGCCAGTTGCTCCTGGGATGAGGACAAACTGGTACTCGTACGCAGTAGAACCTCTAGTCAAATCGTCATCGACAAGAGAAGTCGTATCCACCTCGATTTCAAGTTCCGGTGGACGCGGGTTCGCCGGCCCGAACTTATCACTCTTGATGGGAGTCTCTGCCCCAGTACTATCTCTGTAGTACAAAATATATTCATCATCATCGTGTGGCACAGGAATTTTACTGGTCTGAAATCGTATGATCAGAGGCCCCGGATCCAGCACCGATAGAGGTATCAGATCATCGACAATCTGGCCATCGATACTGGGCGGATCGATCAAGACACCCGAAGCAGTCCTGGTTGTGCGCAGTGCCGATCGCGAGCGTTGAGCGACTTCGTACAACGTCAGTTGCTTACCATCCAAGTTCACGACATTACTCTTGACAGTCATGTTTCTTTCTCCTTGAGAAATAAATGAGGTCAGCCCATCGAGCAAAAATCGATACAACCCTTACTGTCTTCGAAAAGCCTGTCAAAGACTGACGGCGACACCCGACACTCATGTTGGTCAGGCAAATCCCCCGCATGGCTCGTCCTGTCCGGGAATCATACGGTCCAACCTCACCACTCCCCGTTCGGATTTGGCAATGGCTATGGTGTTTCTAAAAATCGTATATTGGGCGGCACCCGAATCGTAATCCTTCATGGGCCTTATATAGGGATCGAAGGGAATCTCGATGATGAATCCATTCAACGCCTCATCCCTGCTCAACGTCTTGCGAAACTCATGGACCGGTGTGAGCGCCGGAGGCTGACCATTCAAGGTTTCGAAACCCTGCCATTCAAGCACGCATACATCGAATTCCTCGAAGATGGATTCGGGCTTGATCTGGATCCTGATCTTTTCCCAGATGGGCGGCACCGTGTCACAGTTGATAAACCCATTCAGCGCATTCTTATCGGGGTAGTGCGGTTCCTGAAGCGTTGGCGCCAATGTGTGATCGATGATCAGGGTACGTCTCGGTGAAGGATCAGGATTATCCGCCATCCAGACATATTGGATGACCGCTGTACCATCAACACTCATGTGTTGAGGCGTGATAGGAAAGGTGAATTCCGGTTGATCCTCACTCGACGTGTAAGTTCTCTGAAAAATTACCGTTTGGGAGGGGTGATTAGCTTGCTCCCAATAAACAGTCAACGTTATTTGTTCATTAGGAATTTGAGGAAAACCCGGCGGCCTCGTGGCTCTCCCCATCGTTCCATTTACCAACACATCTCTGGGTATCCTGGCCGGATCCAAGTCGCTTACGCCATCTATCCGCAACGGGGCCGCAGTAATGTGTTCATTGGACTGTGACATTGAATTTCGCTCTCCGAAAAAGGTGCGTCCGAAACACCTTTCGTTTTAGCCCGGCTGTTGAATTCATTAGGCGCCGGGCCTGCGGAGCTGCCAACTGTCATATCTGACAGTGTGAAATACCGCTGGTCGGAAGATTATCCAGGTTTAATTCCTCACGCAGACGCCCGGGCGGCGATGAGTCCTCGACTTGAAGGCAAACGTTCGGCCTCGCGCACCTGCTACAACCGCGCCGCGCACAAGGCAATACGCCGACAGGCATCGGCCAGCCTCGATTGATCCACCACCAGGCCAACGCGAATATGCCCCGTCGCACTTCGCCCGAATGCCTCGCCGGGTAGCACCGACACGCCATATCCATCCAGCAGATGCTCGGCGAATGCCTGGGCAGCGAGCCCGGTGCCGCGTACATCGACCATTACGAACATGCCACCGTCGGGCCGCACCGGCCTGAGGCCCGGACAGTCATCGAGCATGGCGCACACCAGGTCCCGGCGCCGCCGATACTCTTCACGCATCTGCATCACTTGCGGCAGATCCGCCTCCAGCGCGACCTGGGCGGCTCGCTGGACGAAGTCAGGCAGGCCGAACAGCATGCACAGGGACAGGTTCGCCAGATGCTCGGCCAAGGGCTCAGGCCCGATGACCCAACCGATGCGCCAACCGGTCATGGCGTGGGATTTGGACAGGCTGTTGATGGTCGCGGTGCGCTCGGCCATGCCCGGCAGGCTGGCCGGACTGATGTGCTCGCCCTCGTACAGCAGGTCGCTGTAGACCTCGTCGCTGATCAGCCACAGGTCGTGTTCAATGCACACCTGAGCCAGCGCCTGCCAGGTCGCCAACGGCAGGCTGGCGCCGGATGGATTGTTCGGGCTGTTGAGCAGCAACGCGCGGGTTCGCGGCGTGATCAGCCGGGCCACCTCGGCCGGCTCGACCCGGAAACCGTTTTCCGGACGCACCGGCGCGGGCACTACCTTCGCCCCGCAGGCGCCAAAGACGGCTTCGTAGGTGACATACATCGGTTCGGCGACGATCACCTCGTCACCAGGGTCGAGCAGGCACTGCGCGACCGCGTAGACCCCGCATTGCGCTCCCGGCAGCACCGTGACGTGCTGCGCGTCCACGGGCTGGCCGCAGCGTTGGCGGTGGCGCCGGGCAATGCTCTGGCGCAGCCCGTGCAGCCCGCGCACATCCGAATAGTGCGTCTCCCCGGCCCGCAGGCTGTCAATGGCGGCGGTGACGATGGCTTGCGGTGTATCGAAGTCCGGATCGCCCACCGATAGCAACAACACTTCCATGCCCTGCCCTTGCATGGCCAGCGCCCGATCATGGATTTCCCAGGCAGCGGCGCCGTCGCCGGCGATCCGTTGGGTCAAGGCTGAATAACGCATGCACTTCTCCTGAATTTGCGCGGTCCGGTTCAACCCTATCGCAAATCAGGAACCGCGCCACCCTATCGACCCGCCACTCGCCAGAGGCGCGCGATATCCCGGGCTCGCTCAGTCAACAGCCGCGGGGCATCAGCGCAGGCGTCCTGCAAGGTCGTAGGGCCTGCGACCAGGGCAAAGGCGGCATCGACGCCGTGTTCATACAGCGCCTCGTACCCCTGCCCCAACGTGCCGGCGATGACCAGCACCGGCACGCCATGCTGGCGGGCCATGCGGGCCACGCCAAACGGGGTCTTGCCGCGCAGGGTCTGGGCGTCGAAACGGCCTTCGCCGGTGATGACCAGGTCGGCGCCTTCGAGCGCTGCGGCCAGCCCGGTCAACTGGGCCACGACGTCCACACCGGTCCGGAACTGCGCCTGCAGGAATGCCTTGGCCGCGAATCCCAGGCCGCCAGCGGCGCCACTGCCCGGTTCGTCGCGAACATCGCGGCCCAATGCCTCGGCGCAATGGTCAGCGTAATGACCCAGTGCGCGGTCCAGGCTCTGCACCTGCGAGGCCGAGGCGCCCTTCTGCGGACCGAAAATGGCGGAAGCCCCCTGGGGACCGCATAACGGGTTATCGACATCGGCGGCGATTTCGAAACTGACCCGGGCCAGGCGCGGGTCCAGGCCGGCGAGGTCGATGCGCGAGAGGTTCGCCAAGGCCAGGCCTCCGGGGCCCAGAGGTTGGCTTCGCCGGTCCAGCAATGCCACCCCCAGCGCCTGCATCGCACCGGCACCGCCATCGTTGGTGGCGCTGCCGCCGATGGCCAGGATGACCCGTTCGGCCCCCTCATCCAGCGCCGCGCGGATCAATTGGCCGGTGCCGTAGGTGCTGCTGGAGCAGGCATCGCGCTGCCCCGGCGGCACGAGTTGCAAGCCGCTGGCTTCGGCCATCTCGATGATCGCGGTGCGGCTGTCGGCCAACCACCCCCAACGCGCCTCGACGGCAGCGCCCAAGGGGCCACGGACCGGGCTACGACGCCACTCGCCGTTGCAGGCGGCCAGTACCGACTCCACCGTCCCCTCGCCGCCATCGGCCATAGGGCACTTGACCAATTGGGCATCCGGCCAGACCTGGGCCAGCCCGAGCGCAATGGCATCGGCGACGCCCTGGGCGCTGAGGCTGTCCTTGAACGAGTCGGGGGCGATGATTATTTTCATAGTGTTCTCCGGTTCCGATGCCCAGCATGCTGCCAGCTGACCGCAGCCGTGACGCCGGTCCGCTGCACAAAAGACACCCGGCATTATTGTTCAATTCCACAATATCGACCTGGCGAGGAGTGGGGTCGAGGCTGATGGCCTTATCGCGAGCAGGCCTGCCACCACGGGGCCTATGCCGGTGGAAGGTCGCTCTGCGGCAGCAGTTGCACGCCCAGGTACAACGCCAGCATCCCGTCCAGCCGCAACGGGTCCACGCCGCTGAGTTCGGCGATGCGCTCCATGCGGTAGCGCAGGCTGTTGCGATGAATGCCCAGGGCGTCGGCGCAGGCCTGGCTCTGGCCGTCGTGCTCGCACCAGCTGCGCAAGGTGGCGAGCAGTTGGCCGTTGCTGTCCCTGGCCATCACCTTGCGCAGCGGGGTGAGCAGTTCGTCCAGGGCATCGTCGCTGCGATGGCGCCAGAGCATGACGGGCAGGCGATGGCGGTTGAGAACCAGCAAGCGATGCTGCGGCAACACATCCCGTCCATAGGCCAGCAGGTCCCCGACCCGTCGGTAGCAGCGGCGCAGGCCCGCCAGCCCTTCGGCCTGGCCACCCACCGCCACCCGCAGGATGTTCCAGCCCAACCCGTCCAGCTTGGCCAACAGCCGCTCGTTCTCCACCGACGCGCTGACCGGCCGGCACCAGAGCAACGACGATTTGGACGAGGTCAGGCACCAACTGTCGGGATAGCGGGACATCAGCCAGGCACTCAGGGCTTCGACGGTCTGCCCGGGCCCTTGCTCAAGACCCAGCTCGAACAGATAAGGCACCCGCGACAATTGCGGCTTGAGGCCCATCTGCTGCGCCTCGTCCAGCAAGCGTGGCGAATCCCCGCTATCGCCCAGCAGCAACGCCAACAGGTCATCGCAACGCTGACGACGCCACTGCTGTTCGGCCTGCTGGTTGCGCTGGCCCAGGAGCATCTCGGCGGTCATGCGCACCAGTTCGGCGTAGGTGCGCAACTGCTCCGGCTCGCCTGTGATGCCCAACACACCGATCAGCCGCTGGTCGAGCATTAGCGGCAGGTTGATCCCCGGCTGTACGCCCTTGAGATGCACCGCCGTGTGGGCATCGATTTCCACCACCCGGCCATTGGCCAATACCAGCTGCGCGCCCTCGTGACGGGTGTTGATGCGCTCGCGCTCGCCACTGCCCAGTATCAGGCCCTGGTTGTCCATGACATTGACGTTGTACGGCAGGATCGCCATCGCCCGGTCGACGATATCCTGCGCCAGGTCGTGATCGAGTTCGAACATGCACGGTGTTCCTTGCAAGGGTGATTGGTCAGGCGCACAGGGTCGGCACTCAAACCCTGTGCTCAGGCACAAAGACACGGGGTCTTGGGCTGGCCGAGACTCAAGGGGCGGTCAACGTTACCCCTTGGCTCGCAAAAATCATAATAAAGAGAGACTCGCCATGTCCCAAAGCGCAGCAGCCGTCCTGGCTACTCCAGACGAAAAGAACACCGTCTACAAACGCATTACCCTGCGTTTGATTCCCTTCATCTTCATCTGCTACCTGTTCAATTACCTTGACCGGGTCAACGTCGGCTTCGCCAAGCTGCAGATGCTCGACGCACTGAAATTCAGCGAAACCGTGTACGGCCTCGGTGCCGGGATCTTCTTTATCGGCTACGTGCTGTGCGGCGTGCCGAGCAACCTGGCCCTGACCCGGTTCGGCCCGCGGCGCTGGATCGCCCTGATGATGATTACCTGGGGCACACTGTCGACCTGCTTGCTCTTCGTCACCACCCCAACCCAGTTCTATACCCTGCGACTGTTCACCGGCGCGGCTGAAGCCGGTTTCTTCCCGGGCGTGGTGCTGTACCTCTCGCAATGGTTCCCGACGTTCCGTCGAGGCCGCATCATGGCGCTGTTCATGTCGGCCATCCCGGTGTCCGGCCTGCTGGGCAGCCCGTTTTCCGGTTGGATCCTCAATCACTTCGCCGCCGGCCAGGGTGGCCTGGCAGGCTGGCAGTGGATGTTCCTGCTGCAAGGGGTACCGACGGTCATCCTGGGAGCGCTGGCATTTTTCCTGCTCAGCGACACCTTCGCCAACGCACGCTGGCTGACCGCCGAGGAGCGCGCCGTACTCACTGCCGACCATGCGCAAGACCTGGCGAGCCAGCCGAAGACCGCCAGCGACTCCTTGCTCGCCGTGTTCAAGAACCCGGCGATCTGGGCGTTCGGCCTGGTCTATTTCTGTATCCAGAGCGGGGTGTACGCGATCAACTTCTGGCTGCCGTCGATCATCAAGAACCTGGGCTTCAGCGATAACCTGGTGATCGGCTGGCTGAGCGCGATCCCTTATCTGCTGGCAGCCGTGTTCATGTTGCTGGTCGGTCGCTCGGCGGACCTGCGCAAGGAACGTCGCTGGCACCTGGTAGTGCCGATGCTCATGGGCGCGGTCGGGCTGCTGATCGCGGTCAATTTCGCCGGCACACCGGCCATCGCCATTGTCGGCCTGTCCATCGCCACCATGGGAGCCCTCACCGGCCTGCCGATGTTCTGGCCGGTGCCCACCGCCCTGCTCAGCGCCGGCGCGGCCGCCGGTGGGCTGGCATTGATCAACTCCATGGGACAGATGGCGGGCTTCCTCAGCCCGTACCTGGTGGGTTGGGTCAAGGACGTCACCGGATCGACCGATGCGGCGTTGTACCTGC
This sequence comes from Pseudomonas sp. NFACC43, assembly GCF_900119645.1. NCBI lineage: Bacteria > Pseudomonadati > Pseudomonadota > Gammaproteobacteria > Pseudomonadales > Pseudomonadaceae > Pseudomonas > Pseudomonas sp. NFACC43. Next base: position 1,333 of record NZ_FPKK01000024.1, on the reverse strand, counting down.
TGGCTGGCGTGATCGTCTGCGGCAGCCTGTTGGCGTTGCGCATGACCCGCACCCTGCGCGCCTGACGCCAATCCTCTGTGGGAGCGAGCTTGAACTGGCCTAATGATTTTGGACACCTCAATCGGGCGCTATGATAGCGCCCAAATCTGAGGTGTTTGGCTATGCGTAAATCCTATTCGAGAGAGTTCAAACTCAAGGCCGCCAGCATGGTGCTGGACGAGGGGCAATCGGTACCTGAGGTCTGTGTCGGTTTGGATATTGGCCCTACAGCCTTGCGCCGTTGGGTCGATCAGGTTCGTCAGGAACGCCAAGGTTCAACGCCGGCAGGGGCCAAAGCGATTACCGCCGATCAACGTGAGATCCAGGAGCTCAAAGCGTTGCTGCGGCAAAAGGATCGGGATATCGAAATCCTAAAAAAGGCCAGTGCTCTCCTGCTTTTGGACGCCAAAGATCACTCTCGTTGATCTGTGAGCTGGGCGAGCAATACGGCGTCAATGAGTGCTGTCGGGTGCTTGGCATCAACCGCAGCAGCTTTTACGCCTGGCGTCAGCGCCAAGACAAAGTGAATCCTCGGCGAGAAAAGCTCAAGGCCGTGCTGGTCAAGCATCACAAGGCGTCGAGAGAGTCGGCGGGGGCCCGCACCTTGGCCAAGCAGTTGCAAGCCAGCGGACACAGTGTCGGGCGGTTTATGGCTCGCAGTTTGATGCGAGAGGCAGGCATTGTCAGTCGTCAGCGCAGGCGTCATAAGTACAAGTCACCAGGGGTGGAAGCGCTGGTGGCGCCACACATACTCAAGCGCAAGTTTGATGTGACGGCGGTTAATCAGGTGTGGTGTGGAGACGTGACGTACATCAAGGTGGGCAAGCGATGGCTGTACTTCGCGGCGGTTCTGGATTTGTATGCTCGCCGGGTGGTGGGTTGGGCGTTTTCGATGATCTCCGATGCCACGTTGACCTGCGAAGCTCTACGAATGGCGGTTGAAGTGCGCCGTCGCCCTGCAAACGTGCTGTTTCACTCCGACCAGGGTTGCCAGTACACCAGCCATAAATTCAGGAATGTACTGATGGAACACGGGCTACAGCAGAGCATGAGTCGTAAAGGCGAATGCTGGGACAACGCCCCAATGGAGCGTTTCTTTGGAAGTCTGAAATCAGAGTGGGTACCCGAAACAGGCTACGAATCCGAGCATGAAGCCCGAGCGGATGTGCAGCGCTATGTATCGCGCTACAACACCGTCAGGCCTCATAGCTACAACGACTATCGGTCACCAGTCGCCAAAGAACGGCTGGCGGCGTAAGCCTTAACTGGTGTCCAAGATTACTTGACCAGTTCA
>NZ_FPKK01000025.1:0-37445 GCF_900119645.1 Pseudomonas sp. NFACC43 | reverse complement strand
GGCGTGCCCATCGTCAACATCGCCAAGCCCAATGGCAGCGGCCTGTCCCACAACCAGTTCAAGGACTACAACGTCGGCAGCAACGGCGTGATCCTCAACAACGCCACCAACCGCACCCAGTCCACGCAACTGGGCGGGATCATCCTCGGCAACCCGAACCTCAACGGCACGGCGGCCAAGGTCATCCTCAACGAGGTCAACGGCGGCAATCCCAGCCAGTTGCGCGGCTACACCGAAGTGGCGGGGAAGTCGGCCCATGTCATCGTCGCCAACCCCTATGGCATCACCTGCAACGGCTGCGGCTTCATCAATACCCCACGGGCGACCCTGACCACCGGCAAGCCGGTCGTCGAGAATGGCCAGTTGAGCCGCTACCAGGTGGACCAGGGCAGCGTCGCCATCGAAGGCGCGGGCCTGAATGCGAACAACGTCGACCGCTTCGAAATCATCACCCGCAGCGCCCGGATCAACGCCGAGATCCAGGCGAAAAACCTGACCATCGTCGCCGGGCGCAATGACGTCGATGCCGCCACCCTCAACGCCACTGCACGGGCCGATGACGGCAGCGCCAAGCCGCAACTGGCGATCGACTCCTCTGCCTTGGGCGGTATGTATGCCGGGGCGATCAAGCTGGTGGGCACCGAGGCCGGGGTCGGGGTGAAACTGGACGGCAAGCTGATTGCCAGTGGGGGTGATATCCAGCTCGATGCCAATGGGCATCTGAGCCTGGCCGACACCTCGGCCAGTGGCGCGGTCAACGTCAAGGCTGCGAGCCTCGATGCCCGGGGGCCGGTATATGCAGGCACCGAGTTGACTGTGAAAACCCAGGGCGACCTGACGAGCCAGAGCAACCTGGTGGCCCGCGACAGCATTCGTCTGGACAGCGGCGGCAGCCTGCGTAACAACGGGATCATCGAAGCCGGGGTCAATTCGGACAACACGCGTAATACTTCGGGAGATGTGAGTTTCACGGCGCAGAGCTTGAACAATAACGGCAAGAGCATCGTTGCCAGCCGTAACCTGACGGCGAACGTCGCGCAGACCTTGAGCAACCAGGGCGGCACCCTTAGCGCCGGGCAAACCGCCACGGTGAAAGCCGGAGCGTTGGATAACCAGAACAAGGGCCGCGTGTTGAGCAACGGCGCGCTGAACGTCACCGCCGACAAGCTGCTCAATACCCAAGGTCTCGTCAGCAGCAGTGGAAACCTGACGGCCAATGTCGGGCAGTTGAATAACCACGACGGTGAAGTCTTCAGCTCCGCCACCATCAGGGTCACCGGCACTGCGCTGGACAATAGCGACGGTTTGCTAATGGGTGACGTGGCGCTGAACATCGGTCTGATCGGTGCCTTGAACAACCAGAACGGTGTGCTGGGTTCCGGCAAGAGCCTGGCAATCGATGCAGCCAGCCTGGACAACACCTCAGAGGGTAGCCTGGTCAGCGATGGCAGCCTGACCGCGCGAATCAGTGGTCTGTTAGACAACCGGCAGGGCAGCCTCGGCGCCAAGGGTGTTGCGGATGTCCAGTCGGGTAGCCTGGATAATCGCGCCGGTAAGGTCCAGTCCATAAAGGACCTGCAATTGACCGTCGGCCAGCTCGACAATCGTCAGCAAGGTCTGCTCAGCAGCCAGGCGGCGTTGCGTGTCGACGGCGCGCAGATGGATAACCGCGGCGGCCTGCTCAGTGCCGTTGGCCCGGTGCATCTGCAGGCCACTCGTATCGATAACAGCGGCGGACGCATCTCCAGCAAGTCCGACCTCACCGCGAACGTGACGCAACTGAGCAACCAGGTCGGTGAGCTGGTTGCCCAAAGCCTGCTGACGATCAGCGGCCAGAGCCTGGATAACCGCAACGGTGGCCTGGTAGGCGCGACAGAAGCGCTGAAACTCAACGTGGATGTCCTGGACAACCGTGGCGGGGAAATCTCCAGCACAGTCGGCATCGCCATTGACGGCCAGAGCCTGAATAACAGCGATAACGGCAAGATCCTGGCTGGCACCGACCTGGGGCTGAAAGTGGCGGCCATCATCAACCACAACAAAGGCCTGCTGTTCAGTGCTGGCTCCACCATGGTTGAGGGGCAGAGTCTGGACAACAGCGGCGCGAGCCTGGTCGCTCGCCAGGGCTTGGATATTCGACTGGACAATGCCCTGACCAACGTCGCGGGCCTGATCAACAGCGACGGCACACTAAGCGCCAACGTCGGCACCCTCGACAACACCGACGGCAGCCTCACCAGCGTCGGCGTGCTTGCACTCGCTGCCTCGGGCGCGCTGATTAACCGTGGCGGCGCCATCACCACCGACGCTGGTCTGACCGTCAGCAGCCAAAGCCTGGACAACCAGCGAAATGGCTTGCTCAGCGTCAGGGGCGCGACCCGCATCACCACCGGCACCTTCGACAATACCCAAGGCGGTTACCTGGTCAGTGGCGATACCCTGGACCTGACAGCCACCCAGGTCAGCAACGGCGCCGCCAGCCGCATCGCCAGCGACAAGGCACTGACCGCCAGCGTCAGTGGGCTCGATCAACAGGGCGGTGAGTTGTTTAGTAAAACCGCCTTGAGCCTGGACCTGAATCACGGCCAGTTGAACAACCTCAAGGGCGTGATCAATGCGCCGGTCCTGGTGCTGAAGAATCTCAAGGACGTTGACAACCGGGGCGGTGAAATCTCCAGCGCCCAGGGGTTCACGATCGCCGCGCAAAACCTGGATAACGGCAACGGCAAGCTGATCAGCAACCAGGCGCTGACCCTGCGCATCGATCAGGTGCTCAACAACATCAAGGGGCTGATTTCCGCCCAATCCCTTGACAGTCACAGTGCTCGACTGGACAACACCGACGGCCTGATCAGCAGCCGAGGTGCGTTGGTCTTGAGCGTGGACGAGCAGTTGCTCAACCGCAACGCTGCGGTGATCGCCGATGGCGACCTGCACATCGATGCGGCGAGCCTGGACAACAGCGCCGGCCAGGTCGCCGGCAAAACCAAGGTCACGGCCGATGTCGAGACCGTGAACAACCAGGGCGGCCAGATGATTGCCCTCGGCGGGCTGACGCTTGCCGGCACTTCGCTGGACAACCGCAATGCCGGCCTGATCGGTGCGACCGACACGCTGACGCTCAATGTCTCTGCGGTGAATAACCGTGGCGGTGAACTTTCGAGCCAGGCCGACATTTCCGTTAAGGGTGATGCCCTGGACAACAGCGACGGCGGACAAGTACTCGCCAACGGCGCACTGGCCTTGATGGTGAAGGATGTTCTCAACCGTACCAAGGGCCTGTTGTCAGGCAAGAGCGACCTGACCTTGATCGGCAAGACACTCGATAACACTGGCGGCTCGCTGCTGAGCCAGAAGAGCCTCACCGCTGTCTTTTCCGGTGCGTTGAATAACAGCCAGGGTGTCGTGAGTGCCGAAGGCGAACTGACGATGACAGCGGCGAGCCTGACCAACACCTTGGGCAGCATTTCCAGTGCCGAGGCGCTGGGCCTCACCCTAGACGATGCCTTGCTCAACCAGGGCGGAGAAATCGTCACCGACGCCGGCCTCACCCTCAGAAGCGCGAGCCTGGACAACCGCAACCAAGGCAGCATCAGCGCCAAGCAGGCGGTGATCATCGAGACCGGCGCGTTCAACAACAGCCAGTCCGGACGCCTGAGCAGCGCTGCCAGCCTTGACCTGACCACGAAGCAACTGACCAACCAGGACGGCGGTCGCATCGCCAGTGGCGGTGCATTGACCGCCAGCGTCACCGGTCTCGATCAGCAAGGCGGCCAGCTCTTCAGCAATACCGCGCTGAACCTGGACCTGAATCAAGGCCAGCTGAACAACCAGAACGGCCTGATCAATGCACCGCTGCTGGTGCTCAAGAATCTCAAGGGTGTCAACAACGACGGCGGCGAAATCTCCAGCGCCCAGGCATTCCCCCTGGCGGCGCAAAGCCTGAACAACGACAACGGCAAACTGCTCAGCAACCAGGCCCTGACCGTGCGGGTCGATAACGCCCTGACCAACCTCAAGGGTCTGATCGCTGCAGCCGCGCTGGAAGTCGAGGCCGCGAGCCTCAACAACAACGGCGGCACCCTGACCAGCCGCGCGAACCTCGACTTGAAGCTTGCCGGCGCACTGAACAACCAGAACCAGGGGCTGATCAACGCCACCAACGGCCTGACCATCACCACCAGCGGCCTGAATAACCAGCAAGGTTCGGTGTTGGGCAGTGCCATCGCCATCGATTTTGGCGCCGCAACCGGCGACCTGAACAACAGCGCCGGCCTGATTTCCACCACGGGTGAACTGAGCCTCAAGCACCTGCGGGACCTGAACAATCAGAATGGCGAAATCTCCAGCAGCCAGAGCCTGGACTTGACTGCTCGCGACCTCGACAACGGCGCTGGCAAGCTCATCAGTAACGGGCTGCTGACCGTGGGCGCCCGTGATGTCCTCAACCAAGGTGGTTTGACCTCCGGCTTCAAGGGCCTGGACCTGACCGCCACGAGCCTGGACAACCGCAACAGCGGCACCCTGTCGAGCCGCGACGAAGACGTCAGCGTCACCCTCAGCGGGACGTTGCTCAACAGCAATGCCGGCGCGCTGGTGGGTAAAAAACAACTGACCGTCAGCGCGGCAGGCATCGACAACCGTGGCGGCATTCTGTCCAGCGGTGGCGACCAGACCCTGACCGTCACCGGTGGCGTGCTGAACAACGCCCAGAACGGCTTGATCGACAGCGGCGCCATGCTGGTCATGAACGCCATGACCCTGGGTAATGCCGGTGGTACCGTCAACGCGCAAAAAGCCCTGAGCTTCACCGGCTCTGCGTTGGATAACAGTGGCGGCAACCTGATTGGCAACGACGCCGTGACCCTTGATTTGCTCGGGGCCCTGACCAACACCAACGGCAAGATCGCCAGCCTCGGCCCACTGCGCGTCGAGCAAGCTACGCAAATCAACAACCAGGGCGGCCAGATCGCCAGCCAAGGCCTGCTGACCTTGCTCACCTGCGGCCTGGACAACCGCAATCGCGGCACCGTTGCGGCCAACGATCAACTCATCCTGAACACCGCTGGCGCGGTGCAGAACGACGCCGATGGCTTGATCTACAGCCAGAACGGTGGCGTGCAGATCGACGCAGCCACTCTTGCCAATAGCAAGGGCACCGTGCAGAGCCAGGGCGCCATGACCCTGACCGTGGCTACCGATGTGGACAACCAGAGCGGTCGCCTCCAGGCCAAGGCCGGTGACCTGCTCGTCAGCGCCCGTCACGTTGACAACCGTGGCGGTGTGCTCGCCAGCCTGCAAGGTTTGCTCAACACCCACCTGACCGGCGTGTTGAAAAACGGCTACGACCTGAACAACAACCGCCAGGGTGGCATCACCCAGGCCCAGCGCTTGAGCCTGACTGTGCTAGGCGGGATCGATAACTATGGTGGGCGCATTTCGGCGCAGACTGGTGATGCGACCGTCATCACGGGTAACTTCGACAACCGCAACGGCGGCCTTTACGCCAAAGGCAAGGTCAGCGTTACGGCCAACGATTTTGACAACAGCGGTGACAACGACGGTCAGATTGCCGGTAGCCAGATTGATCTGGATTTGACCGGCGCGTTGAACAACCGACTGGGCATCATCGAGAGTGACAGCACCCTGGCGATCAAGGCCGCCAGTCTGGATAACCAGACGGGGCAGTTGCGTGCGTTGGGTACCGGCGGCAAGACCAACTTCCAGATCGGCGGGCTGTTCGACAACCGCAACGGTACCCTGGAAACTGCCAATACCGACTTGACGCTTGGCGCCGCCAGCTTCCTCAATACCGGTGGCAGCCTGCTGCACGTAGGCACCGGGCTTTTCGACATCTCCACTGCGAATGTCACCGGAGCTGGCGGTACGCTCGTCACCCGTGGCGGGCTGACCATCACCACCGACATGTGGAGCAACAGCGGCGTTATCCAGGCTGGGCGCCTGAACGTCAACGTCAACAACTTCACCCAAACCGCCAGTGGCCAGCTATTGGCCTCGGACAGTTTCATAGGCAGTGGCGTCAACTGGTTCAACGAAGGCCTGCTTGCCAGCAATGGCAGCTTGAGTCTCGGCCTGAGCGGTGCTTACTGGGGCGCTGGACGCCTAAGCAGCCAGGGCACCCTGGGGCTTGGCGCCGCCCAAGTGAGCCTGAACAGCGTCAACTCCAGCATCGCTGGCGGTGGCAACACCTCTATCAATGTCAGCGGTCAACTGGACAACGCCGGTCGGCTGACCTCCACCGCCAACCTGGTGATCAACGCTGCTGGCGTGCACAACCTGGGGACATTGGGCGCCGGTCAGGGGATGACCGTCACGACCGGTTTGCTGGCAAACAATCAGGGATTGATCTTCAGCGGGGCCGACATGGGCCTACGAGTCGACACGCTGAACAACCTCGACGCCAACATCTACAGCCTGGGCAACCTCACCATTGACCGTAACGGCCAGGGTGCGTTGGCGAGCAGCATCCTCAACCGATCCGGTTCGATCCAAAGCGACGCCAGCATGAGCCTGGCGGCCAGCACGATCCAGAACATCCGTACGTTGCTGACTGTGGGTAACGGCGGTATCTACACCGCCAAAATCTACGAGGTCGCGTGCATTGAGGGCTACAACGCCGGGGATTGCAGCGGTAAACGGAACCACGTCTGGGAAATCCTGCAGCGGGAGAAAACTGAAGTCACCGCCGCCAGCGCGGCCTCCAGTATTACCGCCGGCGCTAACCTGACCCTGCGTGGCGGCGATCTGCTGAACCAGAGCAGCACCATTGCCAGCGGCGGCAACCTGACCGCGTCCCTGACCAACTTGACCAATAGCGGCATCGAAACCGGCGAGACGGAAACCACGCGGATATTCCGTTCCGAGCGGACCCGCAATGCGGGCGGCTGGTACACCGCGGCGGGCAACTTCACCAACCAGTACTGGTTCGAAAGCGCGGGTTACAACGCCAATGACCTCAGTGGCCTTGAGGCCGGCATGGCCAATTTCATTGGCATGACCGAAATGGAGTACACCAATCTCGGCAGCACCAGGCAACTCGCCGGCGGTGATCAAAGCTACGCAGCCGTGATCCAGGCCGGCGGCGCTGTCAACATCTCGACTCAGAACAACATCGACAACAACGTCGTACGCCCGGGCTACAGCTACGTCGGCAGTGGCCCACGTACCAACACGGCTGCAGCAGGCAGCCAATATTCCACCCGCATCACCCTTAACCAGCAACTGCCCCCTAACTTGGCGCAACAGCAGGTCAACCCGGTCGCCTTGCCCGGTTTCAGCTTGCCCGCCGGTCAAAACGGCCTGTTCCGCCTGAGCGGGCAGGGCAATAGCACGCCGGCTGTCAGTGGGCCTCAAGGCTGGAGCATGGGCAGCGCAAGCCTTACCCCGGCCCAGCGTCAACAGGTATTGCCCACCGGCCAGGCGCGAAATCTCGGGGTAGGAAACATCACCCAACCCACTGCCAGCAGCCTCGACCTGACCATCGCCGCCAGCCAAACCACCGGCGTTTCCAACCAGGCCAGCAGCCTCGATACCAGCACCTCGGGCACCATCGTGGCAGGCACCTTGCCTGGCCGTAGCGCCGACTTCACGCTCGACCGCGTCCAGGGTTTGCCCACCAGCACCGTGACGGCCAATCCACACAAATACCTGATCGAAACCAACCCGGTGCTTACTGACCTCAGGCAGTTCATGAGTTCGGATTACTTGCTGGAGAAACTCGGCTACAACCCGGACCAGAGTGCCAAGCGCCTCGGAGATGGGTTATACGAGCAGACCCTGATCCAGCAAGCCGTAGTCGCCCGCACCGGTCAGCGTTTCATCGACGGTCAGTCCTCCAACGAGGACATGTTCAGATACCTGATGAACAATGCCATCGTCAGCAAACAGGCACTCAACCTGTCCATTGGCGTGAGCCTCACCTCCGAACAAGTCGCGGCACTGACCCATGACATCGTCTGGATGGAAAACGTCGAGGTCAACGGCGAGCAAGTCCTTGTACCGGCGCTGTATCTGGCCAATGCCAACAACCGCCTGGCCGCCAATGGCGCCTTGATCCAGGGCGCCGACGTCAACCTGATCGCCGGCAAAGACCTGAACAGCGCCGGCACCCTGCGCGCCAGCAACAATCTGTCCGCTACTGCCACCAATGATCTGGTCAACAGCGGCCTGGTGGAAGCCGGCAACCGCCTCGATCTGCTGGCGGGTAATGACCTCGTCAACAAGGCCGGTGGCATCATCGCCGGACGCGACATCACCCTCACCGCCACCCGTGGCGACGTGAGCAACGAGCGTACCGTTACCACCCATGAAAGCGACAGTGGCTACCGCCGCGAGCGCACCGACTTCATCGACAGCGCTTCGCGCATCGAAGCGGCAAATAACCTGACCATCAGCGCCGGGCGTGACATCAACAACGTTGGCGGCGTGCTGAAAAGCGGCGCCGATACCACCCTTAACGCCACCCGTGATGTCAACCTTGCCTCGGCCGAGCGCATCTCCAATGGCAACCGCGGCACGCATCGTGACGAGACCATTACTCAGTATGGCTCGAGCCTCGACATCGGCCGTGACCTGACTGCCAACGCGGGCCGCAACCTCACCGCCGTCGCCAGTCAGATCGATGCCAAGCGCGACATTGCCATGAGCTCTGTCGGCGACCTGACCCTGGCTTCGGCGGCGAATGAGCAACATGCCTATGGCAAGAGCAAGAAGGTCACGGCTCAGGAAGATCATGTGAGCCACGTGTCCACCAGCGTGACGGCGGGCGGAAACGTGGCGCTGAGTGCGGGCAAGGATTTGGGCTTGATTGCCAGCCGGGTGAGTGCGGGGGATGAGGCTTACCTGGTGGCTGGTGCGAGCCTGGTGCTGCAATCGGCTGAGGATTCGGATTACAGCTTCTACAGCAAGACCAAGAAGTCGTCTTCTGGGAAGAAGTTTCGGCTGGATGAGACCAGTTCTGTTACCAACGTTGCCAGCTCGGTCACTTCCGGGGGCAATAACGTACTGACTGCCGGCAACGATCTGACGATCAAAGGCAGCAATGTCATCTCCGAAAAAGGCAGCGTCGGCTTGGGCGCCGGCAACGATGTGGAAATCCTCGCCGCCACCGACTCAAACAGTGCACGCCACGAGCGCAAGCAAAGCAAAAGCAGCTGGGGTGGTTTGAAGTCGAGCAAGGTCCAGGATCAATTGACTGAAACCCAGACGACCGCCGTGGGTAGCATGATCTCGGGCGATACCATTGCCGTAAGTGCCAAGCGGGATGCCACCGTAACAGGCTCGGCATTGGTTAGCACCAGCGACCTGGCAGTACGTGCGGGCCGTGACCTTACTATCAACGCGGCAGAGAACACCTTTTCCCGCACCCAAATGCACAAGGAGAAAAACCGCGATCTGACGGGTGTGTTGACGGGTAACAACCTGGGCCTCGATGACATCACCGGCAACCAGCACCTGTCTATCAGTAACCAAAAACACAACGGCACGGCGTCACAAATCACTTTGACCGGCAGCACTATAGGCTCCAGCAAAGGCAACGTCAGCCTCGTGGCGGGTGGTGACCTAAACGTCATAGCCAGTGACCTGGTCAGCACCAAGGACATGAGCCTGCGTGGCTCGAATGTCACCATCGCAGCGGGTATGGAAACAGCGACACAAAGCACCGTCGACAAATCCAACAGCCTGGCCGTCGGACGTGTTGTCGGTGGTGCGATCATCGACACGGTCAATACCATTCGCACGTCGGTGGAGGCTGCGAAAGATACAGATGATCCTCGCCTCAAAGCGGTGAAACTGGCCCAGGCGGCCCTGGCGGCCTACAACCTTGGCGGTATGGCCGAAGACGCGAATGCTCAGAAAACCGGATTCGCCGATAAACAGGGCGGTACCGCGAGCAACGGCTCGCTGATCAAAATCGGCACGGAACTCGCCAGTACCCACAGCAAAAGTACTAGCGACTATGCCAGCCAAACTGCCAAGCAAAGCACCCTCAATGCGGGCAGTACCTTGTCCATCATTGCCAATGGCAATGCAGCGGAAAACGAGGGTGATCTCCACGTAATCGGCAGCAACATCAAGGCGGGTAGCACTTCCTTGCTTGCCAGCAACAACATCATCTTGGAGAGCGCGCAGAGCACCGCCAATTGGTCCAACCACAACAGCAATAACAAAACTGCCATTGGCGCCAGCTTCAACATCGGCCAGCAGAACGGTTTCACTCTGGATCTTGGCGCCCAGCTCGCAAAAGGGATGGGAACCGGCAGTTCTGTTACGCAGGTCAACAGCACGGTGGACACAGGTTCGCTCTTGTTGCGCAGCGGCGGTGACACGACGCTGGCAGGCGCCCAGGTTCACGCCGATAAAATCGACGCGCTGATCGACGGGAACCTCAACATCGTTTCCCGCCAGGACACCCAGGACCAGAAGAGCAAACAAAGCAGCGGCGGTTTTGGTGCCAGCATCTGCATCCCACCGTTCTGCTATGGCACGCCTGTCGCAGCTTCGGCAAATGTGGCTGCTGGCAACATGAACAGTGAATACAAAGCGGTCACGGACCAGACCGGTCTCTTTGCCGGAACGGGTGGCTACACGGTCGACGTGGGTAAGACCACCACTCTCGAAGGCGGTGTGATTGCCAGTGATGCTTCGGCAGACAAGAACACGCTGATCACCGACCGGCTCATCGCCAACGATATCAAGAACGTCAGTGAAATCCAGGCACAGTCCGCAGGTGCCAGCATCTCGGGCAGTTATGGTGCCGGCGGTGCTTCAGCTTCGGTGGGGGGGCTGTATGGGATCTCCCTCAGCGAGTCGGATAAGAGCCACACACGTAGTGCCGTGAGCGAAGGCACGATCATCGTTCGCAATCCGGAAGGTGCGAAGGATGTAGTCGGGTTGAACCGCGATACCGCCAATGCCAACGAGAAGCTCGATAAGCCTGATGAAGAGGCTATGAACGACCGCATCGAGCTGGTGAAGAGCTCGATAGAGTTGGTGAAAGGGATTGGAAGCGCTGTTGCAGCGGCGCGGATCGAAGAGGCTAAGGACTCGAATAGCGAGGCTTACAAGGCTGCGCACGACAAACTGAACGACAGTGGCGTGTCCGATCCGACACCTGAGCAAATCAGCCAACAGGTTCAACGTGATTACGGAACAGGCAGTAGCTTTCAAAAGGCCAGCCAAGCCGTGGCCGGGATTGTCCAAGGCATTCTCAGTGGCGACATTGTTGCTGCGTTGGGAGGGGGCGCCGCGCCTTACTTGGCCCAGGCCGTTAAGCAGATGACAGAAGGAGATGACACAGCCAACCTGATGGCGCATGCCGTACTCGGTGCAGTTCTGGCAAAAACGCAGGAAGGCTCGGCACTGGCTGGCGCCGCAGGAGCAACTGCCGGTGAGCTGATCGCCCGCCAGCTCTATCCAGGCAAGTCCAGCGATCAACTGACGGATGCGGAAAAGCAAACAATCTCAGCCCTGTCGACATTAGTCGGCGGGCTATCCGGTGCGCTTGCCGGGGGCGACTCTTTTGACGCTGCGATAGGCGCAGGAACGGCGAAAAATGCTGTTGAGAACAATCATCTGAGCGACATAGAGAGGATTTCATTACAGGGACTACAGAAGGAGTACGCCAAGAAGTGTGGCGATACGGCGACAACTGAATGCCAAGGTCTTTCCGAGGATATCGCGGAGCTTATTGCCAAGAGCTCTAGCGTTCTTAAGAACGAACCGTTAGCAGAAGATAGCGATTTCACGCGTGCTTTTGTTTGGACAGCCAACCCTGGAGATGTGATCCCCTGCGCAAGCGGATATTGCGTTGTTACCGATAAGTCGATAACGACAGATCAGGGGGAGGAGTGGGTTCTGCAACCAGCCTCAGAGGAGCAGAAGGTTGCAGCGATAGCGAAAAATGAATTGGTTGAAAAGACTACGGAAGCTCAGCTTAAAGGTCTTTCCAATGAATTGTTCTCGGCGGGCTGTGGCGGGGCTGGTCTGGCTGGTATAGGGTGCCAGGGCTACATGGCGGCGGGTGGTGAGAACCCTATTACTGGGGAGACGGCTACCAGTACCGAGCGGGTCATGTGGGGTATACAGGGCCTGTTAAACGCATGGGGGCTAGGCGGCACAATACTTGGCGGAGTAGTCAAAACTCCAGTAGTAGGGGTTTTAGATGATGGTGCTTTCGCTCAGGTTTTAGCTAAGTCAACTAAGGAATTTAGTGACGAGGGGAAAGTGATTTATTCTCAAGCTGCAGGACGGCCGATAAATACGGTTAGTGATCTCACTGAAGCTTTGAAGCAGGGAATAATAAAACCTAGTCAGGTGCCCCTTGATTATGTTTTGATTGACGGTCAAAAGGTCATAGCTAATACGAGAAGCTCGACAGCGCTGATAAATGCTGGTGTACCTAAAAGTCAGTGGTATGGGGTTGATAGAACTGGTGTTTATGCTTATGGTGATGTGACTTTTGATAAGTTGGTGCAAGATCAATTAAATAAAAACTATGGCGGCTCAGTGCAGAATGCTAGGAGGTGATTGGAATATGAAATTATCTAGGCCGAAAAAAATGTTCGATATGGACAGCTTTTTACCTCTCGACGGGGAGGACAAAGTGGATATGGTTTATTCGGGTGGTGATCTAAGTTTGGAAATATTTTATGAGTCTGAAAGTTGCGCGGGTGGCTTGGCAAAGAAAAATATTAGATTTTTAAATGCTAAATATTTTTTTAAAGCGCCATTTCCGGGTTATAGCATTTTTGTTTGTCCGGATGATGGTGATATTTCTTTACTTAATTCGCTTGTAGAGTATGAGCTATCGGAGCTGCTGGATATAGATGGCAAGACCCGTGGGGTAGCGGATTATAGGCACTATCGATTGTTTTTACACTCAGTTGGAGTGGCGTTGCACGTAATTGCTAAGTCTTTTAAGATTTCAAATGAAGGGTAAGTGTCTAGTGTTAATTGGTCTGCAGGAATGCCGCTAATGAGCCAGACACCATTGTCTGCTTGGAAAAATTTGAAGCCCTGTTGGCTCATTCGCAAGGCTTCGATTTTTATTACAATAGGACTTCCATAACGCTGTCCGACGTTAACGGCAGTTGCTACATCTTGCGACAAATGCACGTAATGACGTGTGCCTGCAATTAGCCCTTGTTGCCTAATTGAGTCTAGAAAACGACGTGCAGTGCCATGATAGAGAAATTCCGGAGGTGTTTTCTCAAAATGATTAAGGTTGACACTGGTTGTTGAGTGCCCCTGCATGGCACGAATGCGTTGCCCATCCTTCGAAATGCTGAAACGCTTTTTATCGCTGTTGCTGACGATCGCGTGAATAAGGCGAATATCCAAAGCTTTTCCAATTTTTGTTGCGCCAGCTATTAAGGACTCGATTTCTCCCCAGCCTTCGCTATCCAATTGCAATCCGATAGCTTGCGGTTCATGTCTGAGGATATAGCTAAGAAATTTGCTGGCTTCGTTGAGTTGTTGTTTGGTTGTCATGTTTGTAGTCTCTTATTGTCTGGGAGAGATTTAAGTGTCCCGCTTGTCACGGGACCGCGATCATAAAAATATCTTTTTATTATTTCTGTTCAATCCTCAATGAGCAAGCGCTGTGCGAATGGTACTTCCTTAGCGGCTAAGCGCTTGAACTGAAAGCGAAAAATGAAGAGGGGCTGGTCTTGGTCTTCGGTGATCAGTCGTTAGAGAGCCTCACGCTCTGTCCATCTTTGACCCTCCGCCACACTGATTCCCTTTACCTTCTAGCGCTTCGCAGCGCGTTCGTTGCTTTGTACGGGATCTTTCGTACCTCTGAACAGGAGGCGTCTGATTTCGGATAAACCGTTCCGCCACTAGCGTTGATGCGGGGGTAGTCTCACTCCTTCGAAAATCTCCATTTTTTATCCTGGCTACCACGGTGATGCCGCCTGGCTGAAAGGGAGCTGTGCATCTATGCCAAGAAGAGTATTGTATGTACATCAGTAAATACAGGATGTCCCATGCGATTTGAATGGGACGAAGCCAAAAACGAGACCAACATTCGCAAGCACGGTATCGATTTCAAGGATGTACTGGACGTCTTCAAGCATCCGATTATCACCTTGCGTGATGATCGGATGGACTACGGTGAAGAGCGCTGGATTAGCATCGGCTGGATCAAAGCGTTGATTGGCGTGGTCGTGTACACCGAACAGCGGGGCGATGTGATCCGCATCATCTCTGCCCGAAAAGCCACCCGACAGGAGGCCAAATATTATGTCGAAAGCATCGAAAACTGACTGGGGGCGCTTGGCCAAGATGGACGACCAGGACATCGATACCAGCGATGTTCCTGAACTGGGTGAAGATTTTTTTCGCCGGGCCGAGTTGCATGTGCCGGTAAAGAAGGCCGTGACTATTCGCCTGGACGCTGATGTGCTTGAGTGGTTCAAGGGGCAGGGCGCAGGTTATCAGACACGTATCAATCAGCTCCTGCGCCAGTACATGCAGGCTCAGCAGAGCCACCGGCACTGAACAACTGGCGTTGAAATGGGCGACCGGCGGCCGCCCGTTCCAATTATTCCCCAGCCTGCACCCGCAACCGCCTCCCAATCACATCCATCACATCACACCCATCACGCAGCGCTATCGTCAGCATCTTGCAGAAGTCGGTCAGCACCACCGTCTCCGAGTCGATATCCGAACGAAAGGCAATGTTTTCCAGTACCTGGGTCACGGTGCGGATGCGGTAGTCGGCGGTTTCGAAGAGGACGTCGAGGGGGGCTTCGGTGTCGATGAGCAGGGTAGCGGGGGTGCAGTCGATGCCGGTGATGGGCATGTATCTATTCATGGTTGTAGCCTCGTTAGGTAAGTGAGAGCTACCAACTGAATCGTCGCCAAACGAAAAAGGTGGCAGTTGTACGCAGGTTGGCGAACCGGAACGAGGTACCGGCAGACCCGAAGGCCTCCCGCATACAACTGCCATGAGTGGGGCAGTATCGCGGATGCGGGAGCGCCTGCAAACAAGCAGATCGCTTTTGCATCTCGTTGTCAGGTCGCCAAACCTGGCCGCCATTCGGGCGACTTGAGGACTATAGGGCGACCCGTTCCAGGCCCACAAGCCACCGCTTTCCGAGCTTTACGTAGGACCTTTTGCAAGCTCTGGTCAGGAAAAAAGCGGCGCCTTGAATTTCAGCTGTGGCAGCAGCCACCCGGCTTGGCCCTGTCATACTTATCGTGATGCCGCACCCAATCCATGATCTCGTCTTCGTTGCGGCCCTTGGGGGTCAGGTCGAGGAAGTTATAGGTGCCGACCAGGATGTCGAGGCCGCGGGCATACGTGGAGTAGGTATGGAAGATATCGCCAGCTTCGTTGCGATAGAAGACGCTCAGGCCGGGGAGTTCGCCTTCGGTGGTGTCGGTCTTTTCATAGTTGTAGGTGGCTTTGCCACTGGCGGTGTCTTCGGCTTTGAAGCTGACACCGAAGTCGTAGTTGAAGTCGCAGCCGTTTGAAGAGACCCAGTCGAAGGCCCAGCCCATGCGGCGTTTGAAAGGTTGGAATTCAGCGAAGGGGGCGCGGGAAACGGCGACCACCGCGACGTCGTGATGGGCCAGGTGCTGGTTGGCGCCGTCGATGTGGTCGGACAGGAACGAGCAGCCCTGGCAGCCTTCTTCCCAGCCGGGGCCGAACATGAAGTGATAGACGATCAGTTGGCTGCGGCCGCCGAACAGGTCGGCCAGGCTCAGTTCGCCATGGGGGCCCTGGAAGCGGTAGGGTTTGTCGATCTTGACCCAGGGCAGGGCGCGGCGTTCGGCGCTGAGTTTGTCCCGTTCGCGGGTGAAGGCTTTTTCGTGGGCCAGGTGTTCGCGGCGGGCGGTGAGCCATTCTTCGCGCGAGACGACGGGATGATTTTCTACGTTCATGGCGATTTCTCCTGTAGGCAAAGGCGCTTCAGCAAGTGGTCGTTTGGCCCTGGCCGGATTCGACAGACCGTTGGTCGGCGTGTGAAATGACCCGCCCGGAACCCCGGCTGAACGGTGACGTAGCGTCTCGGTCACACCTTGAGTAGGCATCTCACTCTTCAGAGGATGGACCAGGATGACGACTTATAACTGGGACTTGATCGAAAAGTTGTTGCACGAAGTGCAGAACGGCGCCGGCCACAGCTTCACCCCCCGGCCTTATGCGGAGCAGTACGCGGCGCAGAAAGCGGCTGCGGGCGAGGAGATCGAGAACCTCGATCATCTGAAAGCGGTCGCCGGGGAGTATGAGAAGGTGTTGCTGGAGCGGGGCTTCATCGAACCCCGGCCGGAGGAGGAGGGCGGCAACGGTGAGAATTTCGTGCTGACGCCCCGTGGCTCGCGGTTGCTGAGCCTGATCGACAGCAGCATCCCTGGTAATGACCATCCGCGCCAAGTACTGGATGAGCAGGAAGATGCGCTGGATGAGTTTACGTTTGATGACTTGGCTTCGAAGGCGCAGATTGCCTAGGAACCAGGCACAAACCTTGTGGGAGCGAGCTTGCTCGCGATAGGCGCTCTGGCATTCAACGGATGTATTGCCTGTTCGATCGCTATCGCGAGCAAGCTCGCTCCCGCGTTTGATCTCCCACGTTGAATCTTCAGTGGTTTCAAGATCGTGCAGCCTTCAGGCACTTCAAATCGCTGAAGTCTTTTTTCACTCCGTCGATTTTCTTCAACAGCCGTTCGCGCTGGGGCGGCGTGCTGTCGGCCATCAGGTCGATCAGCAGGCTGCGGGCCTGGGCTTCGGTTTTGTTATAGGCCTCACGGTAGGCCGGTGTCCACAGGCTCTCGCGGTCCACCAGCAATTGCTCGATGCGTTTTGCAAAGTCCGGGCTGTGCCGCTGGGCCACGGCGGCGCTGAACTGGTTTTGCCAATGGGCGCGATTGGCGATCCACTGCTGGTTCTGGTCGCCCAGGGCGGTGGACCAGGCCACCACCCGCTGGCGCTGGGCGATGTTGAGGGGACCGAGCCAGTCGTTCAGGCGCTTTTCCATGCGTTCGCTGCGTTCCTGGATCTGCTGTTGCAAGGTCGGCTTGAGGTACTGCTGCTGGCGTTTACGCTGGTCCTTGATAAACGCGGCGTCCATGTCTGCGACCTGGTCGTCGTTCAACCCCTGCAGCAATTCGATGGCCGACGGGGTGATCGCCCGGGCGGTTTCGGCGATGGCGGCCTTCGCTTCCCGGGTGCGTTGCTGCAGGGCTTCGTCGGTGACCTGATCGGTCTGCACCATGGTCTTCAAGCGATCCAGCCAATCGAGGTAACCGGGCAGTTGCGTGGTGCAATGCCAGCTCAGGTGCTCCTTGAGGCGCTCGTTGAACCAGTCCTTTTGCTCGCCGTTGATTTCCAGGTAATCGTTGAGCGTCCAAGGGATGATCAGGTCGAGGTTGCGATAGGCCAGCCCGATACGGCTACAGGCGGTGAGTGTCAGCAACAGGGCGATGAACATGGCGGTGCGGGTCAACCAGCGCGACATGGGCGAGTCCTTGCGAAGCCATCAGGTGTCTTGTTTGAGCATGGCAGGCGCGCGGCAGTTCAGCCGATTAAAGCGTAACGCTTAGTAAAATGGATGGGCCATTTTCAGGGTCACCAACCCGTCGCATTCGCTGTTGTGGCCGGAATAGGCCGAGCAACCGCTGCCGCTGAGGCTGGAGTCGCTGTAGATTAGGTCCAGGTCGATGCCTCGCCAAGGACGGGAGATTTTCAGCGACCAGTCGCTGAAACTGCCTACGTAGCCATCTCCCACGGAAACGGGTGTGTTGAGCTGGTGGGTCGTGTATTTGGCACTGATGCCGATGCCGAACGGCACGTTGCCACCCAGGTCGGCGAACAGGGTGCTGTTCTGTTTGTCCGGGTCGTTGCTCAACGCCGCGCCGAAACGGCTGCCCAGCACGGTCAGGCCGCCGTAGAGCTCCTGGCTGTCGAGGGTGTCGACCGTGGGGTAGCTGTAGTGGATAAGGCCGACTTCGTAGCCCAGGGTCTGGTCGAAAGGCTGTTTGAAGCCCAGGTAGGAATCGACTTCGAGGTTGGTGGATGGGGTCAGCCCGGCGCTGGGGGACCACTGGCCGAAGTACCAGCCACTGTCATGGCTCAGGTCCAGGCCACCATGGAACGAACCGGTGCTCGAAGGGGTGACGAGGCCCTGGGCCATGCTGCGGCTGGGCGTGGTGCCGAGCTTGAGGTCGAAGTCGCCGAGCTCGCGCTGGAAAACCTGCCCATGGGCAAGGGGGCCGATCAGCAGGCCGATCATCAGCAGGGCATTGGGAATACGCATGCTTCACTCCATGAATAGCGAGGAGCATTCAAGCTGGAACACTTGAAATAGAGAGGCGCAAGCATACCGACGAATACCCGGCATCGAAGGCCGTTCGTCGATTTTTACTTATCGAGGGGGAGAAAAGACTTCCAGTCCAAGCGCTTCGAAGCTCAAAGCGCTTTGGGACCAGGCGGTGCGGGGATTATTTCTTGCCCAGGCTGATCTGCTTGGACGGGCCGAAGGTCTGGCCGCTGACGCCTTTGGCAATTTGCTGGATTTCGCCGCCGGACTTGAGGAATGCAGCGATCTGGTCGTTGATCGACTCGCTGGTTTCAACGGCTGGAGCTGGCTTTGCTTTGCTGTTGGATGCTTTTACGCGCATGGCGGCCATTAACCTGTAGATAATTAATTGGGCCAGGCATCGTACAGGAAATACCTGGCCATTGCTTGGCTGATATTTGCGCCAAATATCCCGGCAACGGCAGACACGAAGGCGGATTCATACCGTGATCAAACGCCTAACCTCCTGTTTTAAATAACAACCGTGCGCAAAATATATCGTCGGACAAGCGAGGCCAGACGCTTGCAACAGCCATCAATTGTCTGACGAATGGCCCTGCTCAGGTCGAAACCCCAGGAAAATCAAGGCTTGCGCAGGTCTTTTTCAGCAGGCCCGCCAGCATCCACGAATCGACCGGTAAAAACAGGTAGAATGCCGCCCACGCAATGAGGGTATTGGAAATGGCTTTAGTCGGGCGCTACAACAGTTTGCAAGTGGTTAAACACACTAACTTCGGTTTATATCTGGACGGCGGTGCCGATGGCGAAATTCTGTTGCCCAACCGTTATATCCCCAAGGATATTCCCACTGAAGATGAAGATTGGCTGAATGTTTTCGTTTATCTGGACAGTGACGACAAACTGATCGCGACTACGGAAAAGCCCAAAGTCCAGGTGGGGGAATTCGCCAGCCTGAAAGTGGTTGAAGTCAATAGCATCGGCGTGTTCCTTGACTGGGGACTGCCCAAGGACCTGCTGTTGCCGTTCTCGGAAGAAAAGCGCCAGATGAGCGCCGGGGATTACTGCGTGGTGCATGTATACCTCGACAAGCACACTCGCCGCATCACTGCCACGGCGCGCCTGGACCGTTATCTGGACAAGACGCCGGCCAACTACAAGCCCGGCCAGGAAGTGGATTTATTGGTCGCCGAAGCCACCGACATGGGGTTCAAGGCCATCATCAATAACAAGCATTGGGGCTTGATCCACAAGAACGAAATCTTCAAGTTCATGCGGGCCGGCAAACAGGAAAAGGGCTTCATCAAGGAAGTCCGCCCGGACGGCAAGATCAGCCTGAGCCTGCAGCCGGTGGGCCAGGAAGCCGCCACCAGTCTGAATGCGAAGATTCTGGCCAAGCTGCGTGAAAACAACGGCACGCTGGCCGTGAGCGACAAGAGCGACCCAGCGCTGATCAGCAGCCTGTTTGGCGTGAGCAAGGGCAACTTCAAGAAAGCCATTGGTGCGTTGTACAAGAATGGGCAGATCGTCATTCATCCCGATCGTATCGAGCTGAGCTGAACCCTTTGCTTATAGGTGAGAACCCGGTGGTGAGGGAATAAATCCCCTCACCACAGAGGTGCTGTTCAGCCACCTCGTGTATACAAAATTTTGCACCTTTAGCATGCATTCACGCCCTGTTCGTGGGCGCTTGGCAGCTTTTTGCTTGCCTTGAACCTGGCCGCACACCGCGGTTTGTCTCATATTCAATCCCTATGGCACGCATTCTGCGTGGAGCTTCGTATACAAACCATGCCGGCTCCCGTGCGCAGTATGGTGAACAGTTTATTCGGGGGCCCGGTTTCATAAAAAAGGAGCCCCGCAATGTCCGAGCAATTGCCCACCGGCTACAGCCCCCGTCTCTATAACGCGGACCTGGGCCCGCTGCCGCAGAAATGGAATTGGTACAACGTCTTCGCGTTCTGGATGAGCGATGTGCACAGCGTCGGCGGCTACGTTTTCGCCGCCAGCCTGTTCGCGTTGGGCCTGGCCAGTTGGCAGGTGCTTATCGCCTTGCTGGGCGGGATCTGTATCGTGCAGTTGATCGCCAATCTGGTAGCCCGGCCGAGCCAACAGGCGGCGGTGCCGTATCCGGTGATCTGTCGTTTGGCGTTCGGCGTGTTCGGCGCGAACATTCCTGCCGTCATCCGCGGGTTGATCGCGGTGGCCTGGTACGGCATCCAGACCTATCTGGCCTCCAGCGCCCTGATCATCGTGGTGCTGCGGTTCTTTCCGTCGATGGAAGTCTACGCAACGTCGCATTTTGTCGGTCTGTCCTACCTCGGTTGGTTCGGTTTCCTCAGCCTGTGGTGCGTTCAGGCCTTGGTATTCTGGGCCGGGATGGAATCGATCCGGCGTTTCATCGACTGGGCCGGGCCAGTGGTCTACGCGGTGATGTTCCTGCTGGCCGGCTGGATCGTCTGGAAGGCCGGTTGGAGCAACATCAGTTTCACCCTGGCGGAAAAGTCCTTGTCCGGCTGGCAGGCGTTCGGCCAGGTGATCGTCGCGACGGCCCTGGTGGTGTCGTACTTTTCTGGCCCAACCCTGAACTTCGGTGATTTCAGCCGCTATTGCCGGAGCATGTCTGACGTGCGCCGAGGCAACTTCTGGGGCCTGCCGGTGAATTTCCTGGCCTTCTCGCTGGTGACCGTGGTGATCGTTTCCGGCACCTTGCCGGTGTTCGGTGAAATGCTCCATGACCCGATCGCTACCGTGGCGCGCATCGACAACGATGTGGCGGTCCTGCTGGGGGCCTTCGCCTTCGTGACGGCCACCATCGGTATCAATATCGTGGCCAACTTCGTGTCCCCGGCCTTTGACTTCGCCAACGTCGCGCCCAGCAAGGTCAGCTGGCGCGCCGGCGGCATGATCGCGGCGGTGGCATCGGTCTTCATCACGCCCTGGAACCTGTTCAACAACCCTGAAGTGATCCACTACACCCTGGACGTGCTGGCGGCGTTCATCGGGCCGCTGTTCGGCATCCTGCTGGTGGATTACTACCTGATCAAGAAACAGCAGATCGATGTGGATGCGCTGTTCAACGACGGGCCGAGCGGGCGCTATTACTACAGCGGCGGCATCAACTGGACGGCGGTCAAGGCCTTGATCCCTGCGACGCTGATGGGCGTGGCGATCACCTTCACCCCGATGTTGCAGCCGATGGCCAACTTCGCCTGGTTCACCGGTTGCTTCCTGGGGGGCGTGTTGTATTTCGCCCTGGCCCGGCGCGAGCTGAGCACACATCTGAAACCCTCGTTCAGCGCCGCCGGGCAAGCCTGATCAACGCAGGGCGCTCTGGGTGCAGGGCACTCGGGCGGCCTGGCTGGCGGGCCGTAACAACAGTGCTCCGGCCAGCACCAGGCCGCTGCCGGCGATGATCAGCGCCGGCTGCAGGCCACCGCTGAAATGACTGCTCAACGCCGCCAGCAACGGCCCGCTGAGTTGGCCCATGGCAAAACAGGCGGTCAACAGACCGGCGTTGCGTTGGGTGGCATGGGGCGCCAGTTCCCGGGAGCGCAACATCACCAGTTGCATGCAGGCCAGGAACGGCGTGCCGCACAGGATCACTCCCAACGCCAGCCCCGGTCCGCTGCCCAACAGGCAGGCAAACACACCGGCAGCCTGCAGCCACAAGGTACCGATCAACCAGCGGCCGGTGGTGTTTGGCGCGGGCCGGCGCAGGCTCACCAACAACACACCGATAGCGGCGGCGAGGCCGAAGCAGGGCCAGAACAGATCGGCTTGCCATTGCCCTTGGAACCGTGCCGAGGCCATTTGCGACAGGAACGTCGCGGGAATGATGTAACCCACGCCGTACAACGCGTACACCACGCCGAGCCGGGCGATGCCCGGGGGCGACGACGGGCTGGCCGGGGCCACGACAGTCGCGGTTGGGCTGGGTTGCGGCAGGATCGGCAGGATCACCAACAGCATGACCAGCGCCACACCGGCGTACACCAGCCACAAGGTCGCGGATGTCTGGCCCAACAGGTTGGAGCCCAGGGCCAGCAAGCCGGTAAGGAAGATTCCCAGGCCCGGCCCGGCGAACACCAGCGCGCCAAGCCGTGGTCGTCCCGCCGCGGCTGCCAGGGGTTGGCTCAGCGCGGTGATCATCACCAGCGCCCAGGCACTGGCGACACCGGTGCCAAAACGCAGCGCCAGGTGCGGCCAGAATCCCCAGGCCCAGCAGGATGCCAGGGTCAGCAGCACGCACAGCCACAGCCCACCGAGTAAACGCCGCCGTACCTGCTCCGGACGACGAGCGAACATCGCGTCCAGGGCGCCGACGAAATAACCCAGGTAGTTGGCGGCGGCAATCAGACCGGCGGCAGTCAAGTCGACCTGTCCTTCGCCGATCAAATGAGGTAACTGGGGCGTAAGGGCGAAGCGGCCGATGCCCATGGCCATCATCAGGGCAATGAAGCTGGCCAGCAGGCGGATAAAGGGCGACATGGTCGTTCTCCGGTATCGAGGCGAATGACCGTCAGGCTAGGATCGATTGACTTTCAATAAAATTGAATAATAGTGAGTAACTTGTTCTTTTTTGGAGAATGTCATGGAGTTCAGCCAATTGCGGATCTTCCAGGCCGTGGCCGAGGAGGGCTCCATCACCCGGGCCGCCGAGCGCATGCATCGGGTGCCGTCGAATCTATCGACTCGGCTGAGGCAGTTGGAAGAGCAATTGGGGGTGGATCTGTTCCGGCGCGAACGGCAGCGTTTGCAGCTGTCACCCGCGGGAAAAGTCCTGCTGGACTATGCGAACAAGCTGTTTGCCTTGCATGACGAAGCCCATGCTGCCGTGCAAGGGGGGCAGCCGGCCGGGGATTTTGTCCTGGGTACGATGTACAGCACTGCGGCGATTTACCTGCCGGACCTGTTGGCCACCTACCACCGGACGTATCCGGCAGTGAACCTGCAGGTGCAATCGGGGCCCAGCGGTGAGTTGCTCGAAGGCCTGCTGACCGGCCGCCTCGATGCTGCGCTGGTGGATGGCCCGCTGGAACTGGCGGGGCTGGACGGTGTGCCGTTGTGCGATGAACGGCTGGTGCTGATCAGCGAGGCCGATCACCCGCCGGTGCGCAGTGCGCTGGATGTACAAGGCCGTTCGGTCTTCACGTTCCGACGGGGTTGCTCGTATCGGATGCGTCTGGAGGCCTGGTTTGCCCACGACCATGCGACCATGGGCAGGGCGATGGAGATCGAGTCTTACCAGGGGATGCTGGCATGCGTGATTGCCGGCTCCGGCGTGGCGCTGATGTCCGAGTCGATGCTGGCCAGCCTGCCGGGGCGCGAACAGGTGGCAGTGCACCCGCTGGCCGAGCCGTTTGCCAGCGCAACGACCTGGTTGATGTGGCGAAAAGGGATGGTCGGGGCGAACCTCAACGCCTGGATCGAACTGCAACAGCGAGCCTGGCCGCCAGTGGCCAGGAGGGAGGCTCAATCGGCTTGAACTACCGGCAGCGGATTTGGATCAATCCAGTAACAGATCATTGCAATATGTGACGAGCATTGCGTAGCACATCGGACTATTATCAGTGCGAAGGGGCCACAGAAATCTGCCGCTCGCACCACCCTGAGGGGGCACCACGATGAAAGAGAAAATCCAGAACTGGCTTCATGACCTGGGTGTCGCACTCGGTTTGATCGAGCCACCCCTGCAACCGGTTCCGATCCGCACCGATGATGAGCAACGCCGCCGCCAGCCGCGTCGTCGGTAAATACATCGCCGAGCCTGGAGAGATCGCAGTTCCGGACCATTCAAGTGAGATGGCCCGGAACTGCGATCTTTTTATTTCTGAAGACAGAACCTGTGGGAGCGAGCTTGCTCGCGATAGCGGTGGACCGGCATTTTTGTTGAATGTACTGCCGTCATCGCGAGCAGGCTCGCTCCCACAGGGATCTCATTGTCGAGCGTTGGCGGTCAAACCGCCTTGGCCACTACCTTCGGCCGTGGCGACAACAGGCTCACCAGCACAAAGCTCACCAGCGCCACGCCCAGGCTGTAATAGATCGGCGTATTGGCATCCAGGCCGTCCTTGAACATGAAGAACAGCGCTGTCACGAAGCCCAGGGACATGCTGGTGATCGCGCCGGCGGTGGTGGCGCGTTTCCAGTAGATCGCGCCGATCAACGGGATCAGCATGCCGCCTACCAACAGGTTATAGGCCAGGGTCAGGGCGCTGATCACGTCGCTGACCACCAGGGCGATGCCCAGCACGACCACGCCCATCAACAGCGTCGCGATGCGGTTTTCGTGGACATCGGCGCTGCCGCCTTCACGTCCCTGGCGCAGGCGTGGCAGCAGGTCCTGGACCACGGTGGTGGAGGCTGCGAGCAACCCCGCCGCCGCGGTGGACATCAGTGCCGCCAGCGCGGCGGCCACCACCAGCCCGCGGATACCGTTGGGCAGGCTGGTCTGGACGACGCTGGCAAAGGCGTTGTTGACGTTCTCCAGGTCCGGCAGCAGCACCTTGGCGGCCATGCCGATCAGGGCGCCGGCCAGGCCGTACAGCACGCAGTACAGGCCGGCGGCGGTACCGGCCACCTTCGCCACGCCTTCGCTGCGGGCGGTGAACACCCGCTGCCAGATATCCTGGCCGATGAAGATGCCGAAGAAATAGATCAGGAAGTAGGTGACGATGGTGTCCCAGCCAATGGCGGTGAAATCGAAGTAGCTGGCCGGTAGCTTGGCTACCATGGCGTCCCAGCCACCCGCATCGACGATGGACATCGGCATCAACAGGAACACCAGGCCAACGGTCATGATCAGAAATTGCACGATGTCGGTGAGGGTCAGGGACCACATGCCGCCGATGGTGGAATACAACACCACCACGCCGCCGCCCACCAGGATCGAAGCCCAGAAGGGCAGGCCGAACAGCACCTGCATCACGGTACCGATGGCGATGGTGGACGTGGCGCCGATCATCAGTGCGTACACCAGCATGATCACCGCGCTGGCGTGCCGCGCCGCCGGATTGTAGCGACGCTCCAGCACCTGGGTGACGGTGTAGATCTTCAGCTTGAGCAACGGCTTGGCCAGGAACAGGCTCAGGCCGACGATGCCCAGGCCGATGGCGCCGCACAGCCAGAAGCCGGAAATCCCATGGACATAACCCAGGCGCACGGTACCGATGGTGGACGCGCCGCCCAATACCGTGGCGGCCATGGTGCCCAGGTAAAAGCCCGGGCCGAGGTTGCGACCGGCAACCAGATAGTCGTCACGGGTCCTGGCGCGGCGCATGCCGTACCAGCCCAGGGCGATCATGCCGGCGGCGTAAATGAGAACGACGATTAAATCCAAAGCCATGGTGGCGTGTCTCCGGTTGTATTTTTTATAAGAAAGTCGGGATGAGTCATGCCCTGGTAGCGAGGAGGTTTAGCGAAACGTCGCACCGCCCCGCTGGGCTGCGAAGCAGCCCTCCCGGAACAGTCGATTCGATCTGTCTGGTACACCGAGGTATCAGGGGGTGGGACCGCTTCGCGCTCCAGCCGGTACGAATCCCCTCGCCACAGGTTCGGGGCCCGACTCCGCGGTGTCGGGCTCCAAACCCTTGCCACGCGGATCATCCGGCCCATACACCGCCGCCGGTTCCGGAAACAGTCCCAGCAACGCCAGGTACACCACCGAGGCCAGGCCGAGGGTCACCGGCAGGCTGATGTCGATACCACCGGCCAGCTCGCCCAGGGGCCCGACGAACTGTCCAGGCAGGTTGACGAAGCACAACCCCACCAGTGCGCTGGGAATCCATGCGCCCAGGCCGCGCCAGTTCCAGCCATGGGTGAACCAGTAGCGTCCGCCGGTTTCGCCCCGGGTGAACACTTGCAGGTCATCCGGGCAGTAGAAGCCGCGGCGCACCACCAGGCCGATGATCATGATCACCATCCATGGGGTGGTGCAGGTGATGATCAGCACGGCGAAGGTGGACACGCTCTGCACCAGGTTCGCAGCGAAGCGTCCGATGAAGATGAAGGCAATCGACAGCACACCGATCAGCAGCGTCGCCTTGACCCGCGACAGCACCCGCGGAAACACGCTGGACATGTCCAGCCCGGTGCCATACAGGGATGTCGTGCCGGTGGACATGCCGCCGATCACCGCGATCAGGCACACCGGCAGGAAGAACCAGCCCGGCGACACCGCCAGCAGGCCGCCCACGTAGTTGTTGGACGCGATGTAGTCCGGCGCCTTGACCGCCACGATGGTGGCGGTGACGAGGCCGAACAGGAACGGGATCAGCGTGGCAAGCTGCGCGGCGATCACTGCCAGCATGATGCGGCGCTTGGGCGTATTGCGGGGAATGTAGCGCGACCAGTCGCCCAGGAACGCGCCGAAGGAGATCGGGTTGCTCATGGCCACCAGCGCCGCGCCGATGAACGCCGCCCAGAAGCCCGCTTGGCCAAGGGCAACCGTGCCGGCGTACTGGCTGTCGAAGGTTGGGGCGAAGGCGACGATGCCCAGCAGGAACAGCAGGCTGGCCGCCCATACCGCGATGCGGTTGACCCACAGCATGAAGCGGAAGCCGTAGATGCACACTGTCAACACCAGCAGGGCGAAGAGGCCGTAGGCCAGTCCCAGGCTCAGGTCGGTTTCCGGTACGCCCACCAGGCGCTTGGCGCCGCCGATCAACGCATCCCCCGAGCTCCATACCGACAGAGAGAAAAACGCAATGGCCGTCAGCAACGACAGGAACGAACCGACGATCCGCCCGTGCACGCCAAAATGTGCGCCGGAGGAAACGGCGTTGTTGGTGCCGTTGAGCGGGCCGAACAGGCCCATCGGTGCGAGGATGATCGCGCCCAGCAACACCCCCAGCACGATGGCCCAGACCCCGGCCTGGAACGAAAGTCCGAACAACACCGGGAAGCTGCCGAGCACAGCGGTGGCGAAGGTATTGGCGCCGCCGAAGATCAGTCGAAACAGATCCCCCGGACCGGCGGTGCGTTCATGGTCCGGGATCTGCTCGACCCCGTAGGTTTCGATTTGCGTAAGGCTTTTATCGTTATTGTTATTCATGATCTGCTCCGATCATCGAGGCGCGCTCATCGGATGTGAGCGCTGCCTGTTTGGCTAAGGGGGTGGCAGCCCTTCCGGCATGGCGGATAAATGTTCGTGACAGGCCAGCCATAGGCCCTGTTGTTCTTGTAGGTGTCCGTCCTGTCGGCGGAACAGGATGGTTTCGCGTTCCTGGCTAAAGTGTCGCTCCCCTTGCATGCGCAGCTCGGTGGCCACGTCATGGATAAACACCGCCACGTCTCCTTGCAGGCTGACGAAGGCGTTGCTCGAGGTGCATGAGAGCACCTCGAAGCCATCCTCGGACCGCCAGCGATCCCACAATGCCTGGTAGGCATCGCGCGACAGCAGGGGCTGTTCGAGGGTGTGGAACACGAAGCTCGCATCGGCTGTGAAGGCGCCGAAGTAAGCGTCGCGGTCATTGCGGGCGAAGGCCGCCACCAGCTGCGCGGCGGCCTCGAGCACTTGCTCCCGTTCGTTCATGGCAACCTCAGCGATGAGCCACGCCAGGCAGTACGCAGAGCATCTCGTACAGCAGGTTGGCGCCCAACAGCGAGGTGTTGCCGGTGGTGTCGTAGGGCGGCGAGACCTCCACCAGGTCACAACCCACCAGGTCGAGGCCCTGGCAACCGCGCACGATCTCGATCGCCTGGATGGTGGTCAGGCCACCGATTTCCGGAGTACCGGTACCCGGCGCCCAGGCCGGGTCGATGCCATCGATGTCGAAGCTCAGGTACACCGGGCCGCCGCCGACTTTTTCGCGGACCTCGGCCATCAGCGGTGCCAGGGAATGGTGCCAGCACTCTTCGGCCTGGACCACCCGGAAACCCTGGCGACGGCTCCAGTTGAAATCGTCGGCGGTATAGCCCTGGGCCCGCAGGCCGATCTGTACCACGCGGTCGCAATCCAGCAGGCCTTCTTCCACTGCTCGGCGGAAGGTGGTGCCGTGGGCGATTTTCTCGCCGAACATGTGGTCGTTCACATCGGCATGGGCATCGATATGGACCAGGCCGACCTTGCCGTGTTTCTTGTGGATGGCCCGCAGGATCGGCAGGGTGATGGTGTGGTCGCCGCCCAGGGTCAGGGGAATGACGTTGTGTTCGAGGATCTTGTGATAGGACTGCTCGATGATTCGCACGGCATCCAGCAGATTGAACGTGTTGATCGCCACGTCGCCGATATCGGCCACCGACAGCGAATCGAACGGCGCGGCGCCGGTGGCCATGTTGTAGGGGCGGATCATCACGGATTCGGCGCGGATCTCCCGGGGCCCGAAACGGGTACCGGCGCGCAGGGAGGTGCCGATGTCCAGCGGTACACCGACGAAAGCAGCGTCCAGGCCGGCGGCGGTGGGCACGTGGGGCAGTCGCATCATGGTAGCGATGCCGCCGAAGCGCGGCATTTCGTTGCCGCCCAGTGGTTGGTGAAGAATCTTGTCCACGGCTAGGGCCTCATCGTTTGTTTTAGTTATCGGGGGCCGATTCTGCGAAAAGCGTGCGTGGGGAAAAATCGCTGGTGGCAAATACTTAGTTCAGATTTTTCTAAACTAATGCGGGGCAGGGCGATAGACTCTCGCCCAGCGAAATCCCCTCGCCACAAAGTTTGCAGTGACCCGCCTGTATGGAGACATCCGATGGCCAACGCTTTACCCGACCTGAAACTGCTGCGCATTTTTG
This sequence comes from Pseudomonas sp. NFACC43, assembly GCF_900119645.1. NCBI lineage: Bacteria > Pseudomonadati > Pseudomonadota > Gammaproteobacteria > Pseudomonadales > Pseudomonadaceae > Pseudomonas > Pseudomonas sp. NFACC43. The sequence continues at coordinate 8,433 of NZ_FPKK01000025.1, read as the reverse complement.
TCAGCGTGGTCCGGCACCAGGGGTTCGCCAACGCGCAGCATGAGCTCAACTTGTCCACATCGGCCATCAGCACCTACATGAGCCAGCTCGAATCGGCCCTGGGCCTGGTGCTCTGTCACCGTGGCCGGGGTGGGTTCAGCCTGACCAGCAAGGGGGAGCTGTTCCATCAGGAAACCCTGCGCCTGCTGGGTGAGCTCGAAGGTTTCGAGCAATATGCCGCCGCGCTGAAAGGCGAGTTGCGCGGCACGCTGAACCTGGGGGTGATCGACTCCACCGTCAGTGACAAGGCCCTGCCGTTCGCCGAAGCCATCGGTGCCTACAGCCAGGAACACCCGGCGGTGCACCTGCATCTGTCGGTCATGAGTCCCTACGAGCTGCAACTCGGGGTCCAGGACAATCGCCTGGACCTGGCCATCGGTGCGTTTTCCACGCGCATGAGCGGGCTGGTCTACATGCCGCTGTACCGCGAACAACACTGGTTGTACTGCAGCAGCCGTCACCCGCTGTTCAGCGAGCGGCGCATTCCCGAACAACTCATCACCCAGCAGCGCATGGTGGGGCGTGGTTACTGGAGCCAGGCAGAACTGGCCCGCCACGGCTTCAAGCACAGTGCGGCGACGGTGGAAAGCATGGAGGCGCAACTGATCCTGGTGCTGTCCGGCGCCTACATCGGTTACCTGCCCGAACACTATGCCCAGGCCTGGGTCGACAAGGGTGACCTGCGGGTGCTGTTGCCGGCCACGTTCGGCTACCAGGCACCGTTTTCGATGATCATGCGCCGTGGCCGCAGTCGCGAGCCGCTGATCCAGACATTCCGCGACCTGCTCAAGGCGCAGTTGAACCAGGCCTGAGGTGCCGATGCCCAGAATCCATTGCCCACGGTGCCAGCGGCCGCAGAGCCATTGCCTGTGCCCGTTGATCCCCAGTCTCGACAGCCGTACCCGGGTGTTGTTGTTGCAGCATCCCAGCGAAGTGAACCACGCCCTGAACACCGCGCGGCTGGCGGCGCTGGGGCTGACCAATGCCGAGCTGATGGTGGGTGAGGTGTTCGAGGATTTGCCACGGCTGCTCAATCAACCGGGTTATCAGGCGCGGCTGTTGTTTCCTGGCGACGAGGCGCTACCGTTGCAGACCTGCACCCCGTCCGATGAGCCGATCCTGCTGGTCGTCCCGGATGGCACCTGGCGCAAGGCGCGCAAGTTGCTGCACCTCAATCCGTTGCTGGCGGCGCTGCCGAGGGTGACCCTGGCCGAAGGCGGCGTGTCCCGTTATCGCCTGCGCAAGGCGCCGGGGCCGGGAGCGTTGTCGACGGTGGAGGCGATTGTCCAGGCGTTGCAGGTGCTTGAAGCACCGAACAGTTTCGAGCCGTTGCTCAGGCCGTTCGAGGCGTTGATCGAGGGGCAGATTGCGGCGATGGGGGAGGAGGTTTTCCAGCGTAACCATGTCCGAAAATAGTGGCGGTTTTTACTGGCCTCATCGCGAGCAGGCTCGCGATAGCGGTAGCCCTGTCGATGAAATCCCAGCCAGAAACTACCGCTCCCGCATCGCCTCAGTCCTGGCCTTCAGCACCGGCTTGAGCAAGTAATCCAGAACACTTTTCTCGCCGGTAATGATATCCACCGTCGCCACCATTCCCGGAATGATCAGCAGCGGCTTGGCATCCCCGCCCAAGTGGTTTTTGTCGGTACGCACCTGGATCAGGTAGAAGCTGTTGCCCTTGTCGTCGGTGATGGTGTCGGCACCGATCAGTTCGAGCCTGGCGCTCAGCCCGCCGTAGATCGTGTAGTCGTAGGCGCTGAACTTGACCATGGCTTTCTGCCCAGGGTGCAGGAAGGCCACGTCCTGCGGGCGGACCTTGGCTTCGATCAGCAGGTTGTCCTCCAGAGGCACGATTTCCACCATGTCGCTACCCGGCTGCACCACGCCGCCGATGGTGTTCACCTTGAGTTGCTTGATCACCCCATGCACCGGCGAGACCACGGTGGTTCGGGTCACGCGGTCGTCGATGGCGATGCTCGACGCGGTGATTTTCGACAGCTCGGTGCGTTTTTCGTTGAGCTCCTTGGCCGCCTCGGAACGGAAGGTCTGTTCCGATTCGTCGATCTTGCTCTTGATCTCGTTGATCGCCGATTCCGCCCGGGGAATCGCCAGGGTGGTGGCGTTGAGCGAGCCGCGGATCTCCACCGCGCTGCGCTTGAGCCGCAGGATTTCCACCGGTGAAACCGCCCCGGTGCGCACCAGCGGCGCGGACATGTTCATTTCCTCCTGCAGCAGGCTCAGGGCTGAGCTGAACTGGCTCTGCTTGGAGCGGAACTCCGCCAGCTCCTGGGTCTTCTGGCGCAGTTGTTCGGTCAGGGTCCGTTGTTCACTGGCCAGGCGCCGCTGGCGTTGTTCGTGCAGGGAGCGCTCATCCTCGGCCACTTGCGGGGCCTTGCCAGTCACCTCGGCGGACATCTGCAGCGGCCGGCCCTCGGCCTCCGCCGACAGGCGCTCGACCTGGGCCATCAAGGCATACCGGTCGGCCTCGCTTTCGCCCTTGTTCGACAGATAACGCGTGTCGTCCAGGCGCAGCAGGGTATCGCCCTTGTTCACCATCTGGCCTTCGCGCACGAAGATCTCGCTGACGATACCGCCCTCCAGGTTCTGGATCACTTGCACCTTGCTCGATGGAATCGCCTTGCCTTCACCGGTCGTGACTTCCTGCAGGACCGCAAGCCTGGCCCACACCAGCGCGGCGACGATCAGCCCGGCGGCCAGCCACACGGTAATGCGCAAACGGCGGGGCGAGTCCTGCAGCGCGGCGCCTGCGGTTTCCGACATGAACTCGCTTTCGGCGCTTTTGCTGAAACTGCCGAAGTAGCTTCGGGCGGCTGAATCCGGTGTTTGAGCAGACATGGGGCGATACCCGTCAGTGAGAGAAAATAAAGCCGAACCAAGAACCCGTGAGAGCGAGCTTGTGTGGGAGCGGTATTGCGCTTAAACCGCCGCAGAGCCTACCCGTCCCTTGCGCAAGGCATCGATGACTGCGTCCTTCGGCCCATCCGCCACGATCCGTCCGTTGTCCAAGACCACCAACCGGTCCACCAGGCTCAGCATCGAAGTGCGGTGAGTGACCAGCAGCACCGTCTTGCCCTGTACATGGGTGTGAAGCTTCTGCCGCAGGACGTCTTCGCTGCTGTTGTCCATGGCGCTGGTGGGTTCGTCCAGCAGCAGGATCGGCGGGTCGAGCAACAAGGCCCGGGCCAGCAGCACGGCTTGGCGTTGGCCACCGGACAGCAACTGGCCACGTTCGCCCACCGGCCGGTCGAAGCCTTGGGGATGCTGGCGGGCCAGTTCGGTGACACCGGTCAGTTCCGCCACTTCCAGCATGCGCGCGTCGCTGACATAGCGGGCGCCGAGGGTGAGGTTGTCCCGCAGGCTGCCGGCCAGCAACGGCAGGTCATGGGCGACATAGCCGATCTGTTGGCGCAGGTCGGCGACATCCAGCTGCCGCAGGTCCAGGCCATCGAGCAACAGCTGGCCCTCCTGGGGCGCATAGAACCCCATCACCAGGCGTGCCAGGGTGCTTTTGCCCGAGCCGCTGCGCCCGATGATTGCGACCCGCTCACCGGGCTTGAGGCTGAAACTCACGTGTGCCAGCGCCGGGGTGTCCTGACCGTTGTAGTGGAACGTCACGCCGTTGACGTCCAGCGCGCCCTGCAATTGGGTGCGGTCCAGCGGTCGCTGCCCGGCTTCGCGCTCCTGGGGCAAGGCCATCAAGGCGTCGGTGCTGCGCATGGTGAGCCGGGCCTGCTGGTAGCGGGTGATCAACCCGGCGATCTGTCCCAGTGGCGCCAGCACCCGGCTGCCCAGCATGTAGGTCGCCACCAGCGCGCCGACGCTGAGGTTGCCGGCAATGATGCTGTAGACCCCGGCGACGATGGTGGTCATGCCGGCCAGCTGTTGCAGGAACAGGGTGCCGTTGGTGGCCAGGGCCGAGAGGTTGCGCGCATGGCTGTCCAGGCGGGTGAGGGCGCCATGGGTGCTTTCCCATTGATGCTGGCGCTCGCTTTCGGCGCTGCAGGCCTTGAGGGTTTCCAAACCGCCGAGGGTTTCGATCAACAAGGCCTGGCGCTGCGCGCCCAGGGCCAGGCTTTTCTGTACGGTATCGCTCAGGCGCGCCTGGATGATCATCGCGAAGACGATGGTGATCGGAAAGGCCACCACCGGAATCACCACCAGCCATCCACCCAGCAGGCCGATCACCACCAGCATCAGCAAGGCGAAGGGCAGGTCGATCAGGCTGGTCAAGGTGACGGCCGTGAGAAATTCCCGCAGGCCCTGGAAGTCGTGGATGCTCTGGGCGAATCCGCCGATGGTCACCGGCCGGGCCTTCATCGCCATGCCGGTGATGCGTTCGAACAGGGTGGCGGAAAGAATCACGTCGGTCTTCTTGCCGGCGGCGTCCAGCAGGTGGGCGCGTACGACCCGCAGCACCAGTTCGAAGCCAGTGCCGATCAACAGCCCTACGGCCAGCACCCATAATGTGGAGGTCGCCTGGTTCGGCACCACGCGATCGTAGGTCTGCATGACGAACAACGGCACCATCAGCCCCAGCAGGTTGATGAGCAGGCTCGCCAGGATCGCGTCGCTGTACAGCCAGCGGGACAACTTGAGGGTGTCGCGAAACCAGGCCTCGACCCTCGGCACCAGTGGCGCGCGCAAATCCTCGAGTTCATGTCGCGGCCGCGCGAATAGGGCCTGGCCACTGTAATCGAGGGCCAGTTCCTCGCCACTGACCCATTGTTCGCCGCCATCGGCTTCGCTGGGCAGGATCAGCGCCTGGCCATCTTCGCGCCAACGCCGCAGCACCGCACAACGGCCACCGGCCAGGATCAGCATCACCGGCAGGTTGAGGGGGGAAATCTCGGCCAGCTTGCGGCGCAGCACCCGCGCCTGCAAACCGGCCCGGGCCGCCGCGCGTGGCAGCAGGTCCGGGCTCAGCCGTTGGTGCGCCATTGGAAGCCCGGCGCTGAGGCTGGCGCGACTGACTGCCGCGCCATGGAGTTTGCAAAGGATCAGCAGACCATCCAGCAATGGGTCATCGACATTCAGGCGCGGATCGGCGCTGGGTGTTGCGGGTGCCATGCTGGTCATGGTGATCGTTCCCCCGGGACTACTTCAGTTCAGGCAGTCGCGCTTCGTTCTTGACCTCGGTCTGGGCGACGGCGTCGGCGGGCAGTACCACCCGCTGCTTGCTCAACAGCACGCCCATGTTCGCCAGCACGCGGTACATCGAGTACTCCTCGGTGTACCGGACTTCGGTGTAGCGGCGATTGGCGTTGTACAGCTCGTTCTCGCTGTCGAGCAGGTCGAGCAGGGTCCGCTGGCCCAGCCCGAACTGGTCCTGGTACGCGGCGCGTACGCGGGCGGTGGTGTCGGCGTATTCCCGGGCGGTGGGGGTCTGCTTGCGGGCATTGTTCATCGCGTTCCAGGCCAGGCGCGTGTCTTCGTTGAGCTGGCGCAGGGCGTTGTTGCGGATGTCCATGGCCTGGTTGATCTGATGGGAGTTGGAGGCCAGGCGTGCCTTGTCGCTACCGCCGCGGAACAGGTTGTAGTTCATCACCACGCCGACCCGCCAGTTGTTGTCATGGCCTTCTTCGCCACCGATGTTGTTATTGGCACCCACCGCCGCTTCGGCGTCGAAACGTGGGTAGAACGGCGACTTGGCCGACTCGTACTGGCTCTGGGCGGACTGTATGTCGGCCTGGGCCGATTTCAGGTACGGGTTGTTCTCCACCATGCTTTGCTGGGCCTGGCGCAGGTCTGCGGGGATCTCGCCCCGGGTCGAGGGGGGCGTTTCCAGCTCGTCGGGCATGCGTCCGACCACGCTGTAGAAGTTCGCCTCGGCGTCGGCCAGGTCTACCTGGGCGGTGTCGTAGTTGTTTTCCGCCAGGGCGCGGCGGGCATTGGACTGGTCGGAATCGGCGGTGCTGCCCACCCCGCGCTCGGTGCGCAGGCCGATCTGGTCGTTGACTCGCAGGTGGGCTTGCAGGTTGTTCTTGGCCAGGGTCACCAGTTCGCGGCGCTTGAGCACTTCCAGATAGACCTCGATGGTGCGCAGGGCCAGATCCTGGGCGGTGCCCTGGGCGTAATAGGCGCGGGAGTTGACCACGCCTTTGGTGCGTTCCACTTCGTTGGTGGTGTTGAAACCGTCAAAGAGCATCTGCCGCAGGCGCAACTCCGACTGTGTGTAAGTCAGGACATTGGTGTGGTGGTCGCCTTGTCCCCGAGTGCTGGGGTTGTCGCTGTAGCCCCGGCCGTAGCCGGCATTCAAATCCACCGACGGGAAAAAGCCCCCCCTGGCGACCTTGACGTCTTCATTGGCCGACAGACGGCTGTCCACTCGTTGGGCCAGTTCCGGATGGGTCGCGATAGTGCTCTGGATCGCTTCGGTCAATGACATGGCCTGGGCGTGAGAAGAGCAGGCCATGGCCAGCAAAACCGCGCTGCAGAGGGGGGATAGAACGCGCATGGGGTGCATCTCCTGAGGTCTGTTGTGCTTCTGTGTCGCCAAAATCTTGACGTATTTAAGATCAAAACCGTTTCAACCTTGTAACAACACAGCTAAGAACATCCTGCGAGAAACCTAAGAAGAATTTCTCATAGCGCTTATTCCGAAAAAAACTTATGTGCTTGGAAAAAAGCGGCACATTGTTCAAAGCGAAAGCCTTTGAAAATGCGGGTTCTGACGGCTTTTAGGCGTCAATAAAAGTTCCATGGAAATTTTTGAACGACGTGGGGAAGTGGTCGAAAGAGCGGAATGAAGGGTGATGTTTTGCGACGGTTTTTTGTCATTATGGCAAAGAGCTAGCCCTTCGAATCCTGTGAAACCTGGCAGATTTTCCAGATTTTCCGGGGGCTCATCAGGCATCGCTTCTTCACCCAGACATGCCGACCGCGGGTAGGCAACGGAGGAATGCACATGGCAGCGCTCATCGGTACCGTCAGCAAGGTAATCGGGCAGGTTTTCGCGCAAGCGACCGGGGGCCTGCGACGCCCGCTGGTGGAGGGAGATCGACTGTATGCCGGTGAGCATCTGGTGACCGGAGCCGAGGGGGCCGTGGCCGTGCAGCTTGCCAATGGCCAGGAGTTGACCCTCGGACGTGAAAGCGACCTGACCCTGACCTCGCAGTTGCTGGCCCGGCAGGCGCCTGGCGTCGAGACGCCTGAGGCCGCGGCACCGAGTGATGCGCAACTGACCGATGTGCAGAAGCTGCAACAAGCCATCGCCGCCGGTGCCGACCCGACCCAGACCGGCGAAGCCACGGCGGCCGGCCCCGGTGCTGGCAATGCCCCGGGCGGCCTTGGGGGCGGGCACAGTTTTGTGCTGCTGGAAGAGGTGGGCGGGGCGGTTGACCCGAGCATCGGATTCCCTACGGCGGGATTCAACGGGATTCCCGAATTTCCTCTGCTGCGCCTGGCGGGGGATGCGGATGACGGTGACGATGGAACCGTACCCCCAGTGACCCCCGAGACGCCTGATAACCCGGTGACCCTCGACGGGCTGACCGTGGAGGGCGGCGAGCTGACGGCAGACGAGGCCAGCCTGTCCGACGGTTCGGCCAGCAACCCGGCGGCGCTGGTGCAAAGCGGTACCTTCACCATCAACGCCCCCGACGGGTTGAGCAGCCTGAGCATCGGGGGCATCAGCGTCATCGCTGGCGGCGTACCGGCAGGTTTTCCTCAATCGATCACCACGGCACTGGGCAACACCCTGACCATCACGGGCTACAACCCCGCCACCGGTGTCGTCAGCTACAGCTACACCCTCACGGACAACGAAACCCATCCTGCCGGTGCCGGCCCCAATACCCTCACTGAACAGTTCCCGGTCGTGGCCGTGGACAACGACGGTGACAGCGCGAACGGCACCCTGGACGTCAATATCACCGACGATGTGCCCCAGGCGATCGACGACAGCCACGTCAGCACAGCGTCGGAATCGTTGGTCACCCTCACCGGCAACGTCTTGCCCAACGACCATCAGGGGGCCGATCGTATCCCCACCGGCCCCGACAGCGGGCCGATCATTGGCGGCACGTTCACCGGCACCTACGGCACCCTGGTGCTCAACGCCGACGGGTCGTACACCTATACGTTGAACACCAGCGATCCGCAGTTCGTCGCGTTGCACGGCGGCGGCAGCGGCACGGAAACCTTCACCTACACCCTGACCGATGCCGACGGCGATACCAGCACCGCCAACCTGGTGCTGCAGGTCCATAACAACGACGATCCGGTGATCATCCAGGGGCTGGATACTGAAGGCGGCGAGCTGAGCGTCCGGGAGCCACACCTGGCCGATGGCACCAGCCCGGATGCACCGGCCCTGACCCAGAGCGGCACGTTCACCGTGACAGCGCTGGACGGTGTGCAGAACCTGAGCGTCGG
>NZ_FPKK01000026.1:6744-35153 GCF_900119645.1 Pseudomonas sp. NFACC43 | reverse complement strand
AGGTCGATCTCGACCCCCAGGTCCTGGTGCAGGCGGGCTTGCAGCTGCACGGTCAGCAGGGAGTGGCCGCCCAGTTCGAGGAAGCCGTCGTGGCGGCCGACCTGATCCAGGTGCAGCAAGCCTTTCCAGATCTCGGCAATGGCGATTTCGGTCTCGCCCTGGGGCGCTTCGTAGGCCTGGCTGGCCAGGGCCTCGGCACCCGGTGCGGGCAGGGCCCGGCGATCGAGCTTGCCGTTGGCGGTCAGGGGCAGGGCGTCCAGGTGCACGAAGGCCGTGGGAACCATGTACTCGGGCAGGTGCTTGAGCAAGGTGCTGCGCAGTACGTCGGCGGGTACCTGTTCGCCGCAGACATAAGCCACCAGGCGCTTGCTGTCCGGCTGCCCGGGATGATCTTCCCGGGCGACGACCACCACTTCGCGGATGCCAGGGCACAGGGCCAGGGCCGCTTCGACTTCACCGATCTCGATGCGCAGGCCACGGATCTTCACCTGGAAGTCGTTGCGGCCCAGGTATTCCAGCGTGCCGTCGGCCAGCCAGCGACCCAGGTCGCCGGTCTTGTACAGGCGCGCATCCGGCTGGTCGCTGAACGGGTCGGCGATGAAGCGCTCGGCGCTCAGTTCCGGCCGGTTCAGGTAACCCCTGGCCACGCCGATGCCGCCGATATGGATTTCCCCGGCCACGCCCAGCGGCTGGATCTTGCCCCGGGGGTCGAGCACGTACATCTGGATATTGGCGATCGGCTTGCCAATGGGCACGCTTTCGCCCGGGTCGCCGGGGCGGCATTGCCAGGCGGTGACGTCGATGGCGGCTTCGGTGGGGCCGTACAGGTTATGCAGCTCGACGCCCGGCAACTGCTCTTCGAAGCGGCGCTGCAGGCTGCGGGGCAGGGCTTCGCCGCTGCACAGTACCCGACGCAGCGTCGGGAAGTCCTGGCTGTCGCGATGCTCCAGGAACAGGTCGAGCATCGACGGCACGAAGTGCAGCAAGGTAATGCCGGTCTGGCGCATCACCTGGGCCAGGTAGTCCGGTTCCTGATGGCCACCGGGACGGGCCATGACCAGTTCGGCACCGGCCAGCAACGGCAGGAAGAATTCCCAGACCGACACATCGAAACCGAACGGGGTCTTCTGCAGGACCCGGTCGTCGGCGTCGACACGGTATTCGTCCCGGGCCCAGAGCAGACGGTTGACCACCCCCATGTGCTCGTTCATCACCCCTTTGGGGGTACCGGTGGAACCGGAGGTGTAGAGCACGTAGGCCAGGTGCCTCGGCGTCAGGCCCAGGGCCGCCGGATCCGGGTCGTGGGTGGGCTGCGCAGCCAGGCGGGCCAGGTCCTGGTCGCCATCGAGAAGCAGCAGCGGCCTGTCCGACGGCGGCAAATGCTCCAGCAGTGCCTGGCTGCTCAGCACGGCGTGGGGAGCGCTGTCCTCGAGCATGTAGGCCTGGCGCGCGCTGGGCAGGTCCGGGTCGATGGGCACGTAGGCGCCGCCGGCCTTGAGGATGCCCAGCAGGGCGATAACCATGTCCGCGCCGCGCCGCAGGCATACGGCCACGCGGGCGTCCGGCCCGACGCCGAGTTCGCCCAGGTGATGGGCGAGCTGGTTGGCCCGGCGGTTGAGTTCGGCGTAACTGAGCAACGGACCGTCGTCGCCGCGCACGGCACAGGCCTGCGGACGCCGCTCGGCCTGTTGCTCGAACAGCCCGTGAATCAGCACGTCCCGGGGATATTCCCGGGCCGTGGCGTTGAAATCCACTTGCAGGTGTCGCCGCTCCACCTGGCTCATCAGCGGGAAGTCGCCCACGGGCGTGTCATGCTGCTCCAGCACCGCTTCGAGCATCGAGACCATGCGGTCTTGCAGGTAGCGGGCTTCCTCCAGGCTGAAGTACGCGGTGTTGAAGTTGAAGTCCAGATGGACGTCTTCGAAGGGATGGTAATCGCGCACGAAGATCGCCATGGGCGTCTGCTCGTAGCCATTGTCCATGGTGATCACGGTGGACGAGGTACCGCCGAACTGATCGTCGCCGTCCAGGCTTTCGAACGACAGCGACACGTCGAACAGTTGCCGGCGGCCGGTCTGGGCCAGGCGCAACGTGCGGTTGAGTTCGGCGATGGGGAACCGCTGGTGGCGGTAGCAGCGGCGCAGTTGGCCGCCAGCGGTGTGCATCAGGTCCAGCAGCGAGGCGTCGGGATCCACCGGCAGGCGAATCGGGCTGACCGAGGAAAACATGCCCGCGGTTTCCTTGGTGCGCGCGGTGGTACGGTTGTGCACGGGCATGCCGATGACGATTTCATCGACGCCCACGGTGCGGCAGAAATACGTGGCGACCACGCTGATCAGGACATGGGCCACCGACAGGCTGCGTTCGCTGGCAAATTGCGTCAGGGCGTTGTACAGCGCCCGTGGCAGCATCGCCTGGACCTGGGCGCTGGGGGCCAGTTCGTTGGCCTGGCCGGTCTTGAAGTCGGCCCGGCGTTGCAGCAGCGAAGGAGGCATCTGGGCGTAGGTTTCCTGCCAGAACTGCCGGTCGCGCTCGTAGCGCGAGGACTGCAGGTAAGCCCGGTCGTCTTCGAGGAACGACAGGTAGGAATGGCCTTGGGCAACCTCCTCGTTGCCCGCCAGCAACCCGTTGTAGGCGGCGCCCACGGCGTGGCCGATCAACGCCACGCCGATGCCGTCGGTGACCAGGTGATGGTAACGGTTCAACCAGTAATGGCGGTTCGGGCCGCAACGCACCATGCGGGCTTCCCAGAGCTGGCCGGTCAGCGACTCGAACGGCTGGCGAAAGGCGTTGCGCAGGTACTCCATGGCCAGCCCGGCATCGGCCTCGGCTTCGGTGAACTCCACCACCTGCATATCGACCTTGACCTCGGGCAAGACCCGCTGGCGACCGGTACCGCCTTCATGGCTGAAGCTCAGACGCAGGGCGTCGTGACGGTTGGCAACCAGCTCGATGGCTTTCTCGAACAGCGCAATGTCGATCTCACCCTTGATCTCCAGGGCCATGCCGATGTTGTAGTAGGGCAGGTCCGGGTGCGCGATCTGGTCGAGCCAGATGCCCTGCTGGACGGAGGCCAGTTCGTGGGCGGCGCAGTCTTGCGTGGGCAACATTTCGGTCGACGAATCCATATCGGAGCACCTGCTGGCGGAATCAATTGAGGTCTGTCTCCGTTCGAATGGCGGTGCATGGAGGCCTGGGCGACTGCCAATCGGCGGGATGCAGATAAACGTGGCGAGGGACAACGGCGCGGTTGGACAGGCACCTGATGCGATGTCGGCGTCGAGGGGCGGTGTCGTGGCTCGTCGATGGGCCGGGCTGCCGTCCGGTCACGCCCGGTGTCCCTTCACAAGGTGGGAAAAAATTAGAGGATCCGATGGGTGATGTCTGTCATGGGAAGCAGGGACAACGTCGGGAAACGGGGCTTTGCGGTGCTTGGGCGAGGTCGAGGGAGTCTGTTATACCAACGACCCTGAAAGCGCTTGCGAGGGTCTGAAATGCCATTGGTCGCCGAATCGGATCGCCCGGTCTCCAAGTTCTGGAGCCTGTCCCGTTTTCCCAATCACCCCCAGGCAGGAACGGTCGATGTGATCGATGCACTGGCGATTTCCAAAGCCGATTTCACCCGGCTCTATGTCAATCGCAACCGTCCCTGCCTGATCAGGAATGCCGTGCGCCACTGGCCGGCATTCGAAAAATGGAAGCGCCTGGACTATCTCAAGGCCCATTCACGAAACAGCCCGGTGGTGGTCCGTTCACAGATCGTTTCCGAGGTCATCGGTTGGTCCAATCCGGAGGTCAAGGCCGAGCTGACCGCATACGCCAATACGGTCTACCGGGAAATGCCGTTCCACCAGTTCCTCGAGGCCCTGGGCCAGGGTGACTCACCGTTGGTGGCCGACAGCTGCCGCTTCTCCGAAGGCTCGGCCATCGAGTCGATGAAGGCCGACGTCGGCGGCCTGCCGTTCATGCCGCAGTTGGGCAAGACCCGGGCCTATCCGCCCCATCGCAGCTTCCTGTATCGCAACTCCTATACCGATTGGCATTTCCATGTCACCGACGAAACCTTCATGGCCCAGGTGGTCGGGGCCAAGGAGGTCTTGCTGCTGCCACCGGACCAGACCAGTTGGCGGGCGTTGCGGCCGGTGATCGAACAGGCCGGCTACCTGTACGACATTGACACCGGTCGCTTCCCCGGTACCCGCGACTTGCGTGCCTTGCGCGCGGTGGTGGAGCCGGGCGATGCCCTGTACATCCCGGTGTACTGGTGGCATGCGGTGCAGTCGATGGACGACGCCTTTGGCGCTACTGTCGCGGCGACGTTCCCGACGCCACTGCATGTCAGTGGCGACATCAGCTCGCCCATCGCCAGGCGAGTGTTGCGCACCTACCTGTTTTCCCGCTTCGCGCCCCTGGTGTTCGGCGCGGTGGCGTATTCCCTGGCCTACCGGTTGCTGAACGGGCTGATCGGTGTCTTCACGCCGCGTGACGTGCGCACATGAGTCGCGTGGGCGAGCGCCGCGGATTCGATCTGGGCCGAGGCTTCTATTTCCTCTGGTGCGGCGAGTCACTGGCGGTGGTGGGCACGGCGCTGATGGAGTTCGCCCTGGGCGTCTGGGTGTACACCCACACCGGCTCGGCGGTGGCGTTCGCCAACGTGGTGCTGGCGGCCACATTGCCGGCGGTGCTGTTCCTGCCCCTGGCCGGCGGGCTGGCTGACCGGATCAGTCACCGGGTCATCATTGTCTGTTGTGATGTGAGCCTGGCATTGCTGTTGTTGGGCGTCATGGCGTTGCTCTGGTTCGAACGCCTGGAACCTCTGCACCTGTACATCTTCAACTGCCTGGCTTCCATCGTCAGCGCCTTTCGCAAACCGGCGTACCAGGCCGCCGTCAGCACCATCGTCGCCCCGGAAAAATTCACCCGGGCCTCAGGGCTGATCAGTATCAGCAAGAACGCCTCGGCCCTGGTGGCGCCACTGGTGGCGGGGGCGATCATGGCGAAGGCCGGGCTGGTGACGATCCTCGCGGTGGACCTGCTGACGTTCTGCTCCGGCACGCTGCTGGTGATCAAGGCGTTCTCCCACGTCCGCGGCGCGTCGACCCATCCCGACGATGCGCCCAAGGACACGGTGTTCGCAGGGGCAGTGGGCAACGTCAGTGTGGCGCTCAGGTTCTTTGCCAGGGAGCGCCTGATGGCCGGCCTGCTGGTGTACACCATGATGCGCGGCGCGGTACTGGCGCTGGCGACGTTGATGATGACGCCGTTGCTGCTGTCCACCCTGGGCAGTCAGACCCTGGGGATGGCCTATACCTGGGCCGCCCTGGGCGGCCTGGCCGGGGCGGGGCTGCTGATTTCCATGGGCAATCCGCGACGACTGATGGCGTTGGTGGCGGTGGCCGATCTGCTCCTGGCCGGCTGTGTCATCGCCCTGGGCGTGGTATCGCAAGCCGTCGCCTACTGCGCCTTGGCGTTCGTCGCGATCACCATGGCAAGCATCGCCGATGCCAGCGTCAACTCGTTGTGGATGCGCAGGATTCCCGCTGGCAACCGCGCCAGCGTGTTCGCGCTGATCAGCATGCTGACCATTGCCAGCACCAGCCTGGCCGTCATCGTCGGTGGCTTGCTGGTGGATCACTGGTTCCAGCCGGCGCTGCTGCCGGGCGGCCCGTATGCCGATTCCATCGGCCGTTGGCTCGGGGTCGGCCCCGGGCGAGGCGTGGGCCTGTTGTTCGTGGTGACCGGCGCGCTGTTTGCGCTCCTGCCTTTGAGCGTCCTGCTCTACGGCCCGATGCGTCGCCTGGACGAGACACCCACGCCCCAGGCCACCGCGCGGATGGCCGATGGTCCCCAGGTCGAGCCCCTGTAATGCCCGCCCCGGCTGCTGTACCGGATTCCCGTGACAGACAGGCCAGGCCCGCTGGGTCACCCTTTGCAGACGCTCCTGCCGTGCCCGCTTTCCGGGCGTGCGGGACTGTATCGCCACCGCCATCGGAATCGACAACCCTCATTGAAAGGAGCACCTATGCGCCCGTCGTTTTATGATTCCAGCCGTTTTCCGCACCTCAAGAACCTCGCCGATAACTGGGAAGTGATCCGCGAGGAATTCCTGGCCCTCGATGCGCCGACCCTGACCATCAACCGCGTGGGCAAATCGATCACCGAGATCGTCGATGAAGTGACCGCGCACATGGAAGCCGGCGGTGAATATGGCTGGCTCTGGGGCTGGGGAGACGACATGGATGTCATGCCGGAATGGACCCAATACGGCCTGGTCGCCTATGACACCCCGATCCCCTATGCCCGCGCGGCCATGCCCGGGACCATCGAGCTGTTGAGCAAGATCCCCGGCATCAAGCTCTGTGCATTGCTGCGCATGGAGCCCAACGTCTTCCTCGGCACCCACTCCCACACGGGCACCTGGGAAGAGGGCCTGCTGCACATGCAATTGACCATCGATGCGCCCACCACCCAGAACTATGCCTACCTCAACGTCAACGGCAGCTTCAACCAGAGCACCAACGGCAACCTGGTGATCTTCGACGGCTCCCTGGACCACTTCGCCGTCAATGCTTCTCGTGCTCACCGCACTGTGCTTTATCTTGAGTTCTATCGCGAGAAGCACATGGCGGCATGAGGTCCACCTGGTTGGGCGAGTGCAAGTCTGCTCGTGAAGATGAGTGTCGGTCGACGTCACCGCGAGCAGGCTTTCCCTTGAAGTGAGAACGTCGTCCCGGCATCACGATATCTACGTATCCGCACCTGGCTTCATATGAAACGTATACCGTGCGATCGATGGGCATTGTGAACATCGACGACGAACCGCATGACCCCTGCGCCGGGCCGCCAGGCTGTTGCGTCTCATCAACGCGCAGGTGCCACCGGCCTGCTGCATCACCTCACCATCGCAGACCGGTAAGCGCCTGGCCCTATGCCGAAAGCCTGTTTGAACTGCCTGGTGAGATGGCTTTGATCAGCAAAACCGAGCTCCGCGGCGACCCTTGATGGCGTAGTGCCTTGCTTCAACAACACTTGCGCACACGCCAGGCGCTTTTGCGTGACCCAGCTATGGGGAGGCAGGCCGGTTGCCTTGCGAAACACTCGGGCAAAGTGAAAAGGGGAGAGGCCGACGCTGGAGGCAAGCGCCTCAAGGGAAGGGGGGATCGCCAAGTGCTCAAGCAGTATTTCCCTGGCTCTACGCACCGCTACAGGCTCGTTCCCTGGCGCAGCGACCGGGCCTAACCTGGCATGCCGCTGGAACAGCATCAGCGCCGCTTCCCTCCAGGCGGTTTGCTGCAGCAATGCTGAAGCCTCATGTTCTGCAAACAAATGAACGTTACTGAACGCACGTGCCACTTGTGAATCGGTCACGACGCTGCTGATAAAGCGAGGAGAGCCGTTGAAGCGCATTTCCAGCTCAGCCAGGACCTCGGCAAGCTGCGTCAACGTGGGGTAAAAACCTCGGTAGCGCCATCCTTCGTCATGGGCGGTAGCGCCGGTATGCACCTCGTCCGGATTGATCAAGACCACGGTACCGAGGGGGGCGACGTGTTCACTGCCTCGATGCCGAAACCGCTGCGCCCCCGACTCGATGACCGAGATGACAAAACTGTCGTGAACGTGAGGGGTAAAGCGTTGCTGGTAATATTGAGCGTGCAGCAATTCCACGCCACCCAGGCTTGAGGCTTGCCAGAAACGTGCGTTTTCAATCTTGCCGGCCACGGTTCACCTCAGAGCATTGACCTGAACAGGTAGAAACAGCCCATGCTGACCAGCACGCTCGTCAGCACCTGTCCCGTCCAGAGCATGAGAACCATGGTGCAGAACCCACCCAACAGATACGGATTCAAAACGCTCAGGCTCAGCGTTTGGCCTGGGAGGAAAATGACGGGGCCGCAGATGGCGGTCAGCATCCCCGGCACTGCGTAGGAAAGCAGATCCCGCGTACCTTGGCTGAGTCTAAACGGTAAGCGCGGTTCCAGAAACAGGTAGTGGTTCAGGAAGACAATCGCACCCATCCCCACGATAACGGCAAGGATCATGGGCGTCCCTCCAGGAGCCGCTTGCACACGAAGCCCGCCGTCATGCCAGCCAACCCCGATACCACCAGCGCAGACTCCCAACGCCAATAACTGAGCAGCACCGAGCAGGCAAGGGATACGAGCACGCACACGACCGTCGGGATCGATTTCACCACAGGGGTGATCAACGCGATGAAGGTTGCAGCGATGGAAAATTCCAACCCGAGCGACTCAAGGTTCGCAATGCTCTTGCCCAGCAGGATCCCTGCCAGGGTGAACACATTCCAGGCCAGGTAAAAGCTGAGGCCGACGCCCAGCGCAAACCAGCGGCTGAATGTCTTTTGATCGTACTGGCTGTTCAGCGCGAAGAATTCGTCGGTCAAAAGAAAGCCCAGACCTAGTCTCCATCGCGAAGAAAGCGAGGACAGGGTGGCGCGCATGTGCAAACCGTAGAGCAGGTGCTGTGACGTCAGGAGAAAGGTCGTCACGAGAATCGAGGGCAGGCTGGCCCCTGTCTTGATCATGCCGATGGCCACGAGCTGGGCGGCGCCGGCGAAAACGATGGCCGAGAAGCCTTGGCCTTCCAGAGGCGTCATCCGGGCATCGATCGCCAATGATCCAACCAGCAAGCCCCAGGGAGCGCAGGCCAGGGACAATGGAATCACAGCCATCGAGCCTTTCCAGAAAGCCTGGCAAGGCGAAAGGGTGGAACGCATGAGCGGTGCACTTCGGTTATGAACGGGGGTTCAGAATCCTGGATTGTGCGGCTGGCGTATTGAACGATATTGCTGTCTGGGGATATTGGCGGCTTGAGCACCGCCATCCTGCGCCAGGAGCTGACTAAAGCCATCATCATGGCTAAGTCTCGCAAAGACCTGTGCTTCGCCGAGATCGTTGAAGATGGCAAGAATCGAGCGTGTCAGCCCGTCTTGAGCAAGATGTGCCTGGTCAGCACAGGGCGCCAACCTCAAGAGTCGGCACTCTGTCCAGGTCTTGAATCCCAGCCTCAGACGGCCATCGATTCCAACGTCGACTCGAGGAATTTGAATGCGGTTTGTTTCGAACGCTGGGTCGATTCGAAGAACGCCAGGTGACTGCCGTTGCGCTCCACGTGCAGCAGGGCATCGCTGATGGATTCGGCAATACGCTGGGAACCACCGATGTGAGTGGTTTCGTCGGCATCGCCAGCCACCACCAGGGTCGGCACGCTGATGCGTTCCAGGCGTGGCGGCAGCTCGGTCTTGTTCAAGGCATCGTTGAGCCGCGCATAGCGATAGAACAGCTCTTCGTTGACGTAGGGATAGAGCGCCGCATGGGCGATGGAGTCCGGGATGGTCGCCAGTGTCGCCTGGTCGAGGAACAGCGCTTGCAGGTCGCTGGCCTCGTTGCGGTCCACGGCGGCCGACTCCATCAGCCATTCGAAATTCTGCTGATGGGCGGTACGCAGGCTGTTGTCGCCCAGGTTGTAGTCGCCATGCCACAGGCTCAGGGAGTTCACCCGGTCGCCGTGCAGGGCAGCGGCGCTCAGCGCGATCACCGCGCCGCCGCAGATGCCCATCAGGTGGGCATTGGACAGGCCGAAGTGATTCATCACATTGATCAGGTCGCCCACCTGGGCGTCGGTATCCACCGACAGTTGATCGAACGAAGTACAGGAACCGAACAACCCCCGGGTTTCCCAGGTGACCACGAAGAATCGCTCGCTGAGGGCATTGAACCAGTCGCGGCACAGGTCGAACGGCATGCCGCAGGGCAGTGCCAGGACGATCGCCGGGCGCTGGCGGTCGGCGCTGGAGTGCACCGACAGCGCGACGTTGTCCCGGGTGATCAGGTGTACTGTCTCTACCTCGGGCACTGCACCGCTGAAATCGAAGTGCCTGACCAGGCGCCCGAAACGCTTGACGCTTTCGAACTCGTCGAAATGGTCATAGGTGAATTCCAGGGCCTGGCAGATTTTCTTGCTGATGAACATCTCGAAGGACGACAGTTGCGCCTCGCCGTCATGCACGTATTGCACGGCCTTGACGCCGATCCGTGCGAAGGCGGCACTGACCGCCCGTTCCGTGGCCCTCACGCTGGGCGAGGCCTGCTCGGGAGGCAACCCGTCCCCCTGGGCCAGGAAGCTCAGGCAGATGGGGTCGGGCAAATGGATGGCAAGGTGCCTAAGCATCCTCACGGTCTCGCACAGGCGCGTCGCTGCGTCAGTGGAAATAGTCATGGATTGGGGACTCCTGTCAGGCACGTTGCGCATGCCACTGTCGTATGGCACAGAAAAAATCAGACCGCTTCGAACTTCTTGCCTCGGGTGGTGTGGGTGACAAGGCGGTTGTATTCCGGGGTCTTGTCCCCGATCACCTGGACCGCGCCGTACTTCTCGAGGCTGATGCGCCCACCGTATTCCTCGATGTGGTCGGAGTCCGGATAGATCTTCACGAAGGACGGCACGTAGCGCGACGCAAAGCCCATGCGCATGTCCTGGGACTCGCCGCTGTGGGGGTAGGACGCGTGCATCAGGGTCGACCAGAAAATGATGAACTGGCCGGCCTTCATCTGCATGGGCACCGCGGCCGACTCGTCGGGCTTCCAGTTCTCGTCGATCTGCAGCTGGCGATAGTCGTAGCCGAAGAATCCGCGGCGCACACCGTCCTTGACCACCGAGCTGTTGTTGGCGTCGGGATCGTAGGCCATGCGCTTGGTTTCGTCGTAGTTCATGCTGTTCTGGGTACCGGGGATGAACTGCAGGCAACCATTGGCGATGTTGGCGTCGGTGAATGCGGTCCAGACGGTGATGGTGCCACCGAAATCCTCGTTTTCCGGCCAGAGGATCTGCGGCTTGCCCGAGGCGTTGGCGAAGGTGTCGGCCTGGTGCCAGTCGGTGCCTTCGTCGCCCGGATACTTGGGAAAGAACTCGGTGCGCCAGCACAGCACATCCGGACCGAGGATGCTTTCGACGCGGTCGCAGATTTCCGGACGGCAGATGTGGCTGGCGAGGAAATCGTCGTCCAGGTGGCGGTCATAGTTGGCGATGTTGGTACCGGCGGAAATCGCATCCAGGTCCTGGTAGGCCGCGGCGCTGCGGTCGAGCAAGCGCAGGCGTGTGCGCTTCCAGGTTTCTTTCATTTCTTCGGGCGAATAGGCGTCGAATGGTCCGATGAAACCGTTCTTCTCGAAGGACGCGCGTTCTTCCGGGGTCAAGGCGAATTTCTTGCTCATGGGCTGTTCCTTTTCGGTCAATGGGCTTGGACAAGGGAGCGCTGGATGCAATCGGCCAATACCTTGGCGGTCGCACCGTTGGCCAGCACGCCAGGATCCAGGTTGACCTGGTAATGGGCCTTCAAGGTGCTCAGGGAGCGGATCAGGGCCAGGGAAGTGCCGCCGAAATCGAAGAAATCGTCGTTCAGGCCGATGTTCTTCAGGCCGATGTCCTGCGACCAGACCTTGAGCACGAACTGCTCTTGCTCGGTGAGGCCTTCACTGGTGTGGTGCACGGTGGCGGCGATGGATTCGGGTGCGGGCAGGCGTTGCCTGTCGATCTTGCCGTGGGCGGTCACCGGCAGTTCCGCCAGGGGGATGTAGGCGGAGGGGCGCATGTAGTCCGGCAGGCTGGCGGCCACCAGGGCGGCGACTTCGCTGCGCGTCTGTTCGTTCCAGGCCTGCACCCCCTGGGTCGGCACCACATAGGTGACCAGGCGCCAGTCGCCATCGCCGAAATCGTGACCGGCCACGTGGGCGGCGGCCACGGCCGGACTGCTTTGCAGGCAGGCTTCGACTTCCCCCGGCTCGATGCGGAAACCGCGGATCTTCAGTTGTTCGTCGCAACGGCCGGCATAGCGGTACTCGCCGTCATCGCCCAGTACCAGCAGGTCTCCGGTGCGATAGGCACGACCGGAACCACCGGGCAGTTGCACGAAGCGCTCGGCGTTGAGGGCCGGACGATTGAGATAACCCATCGCCACGCCGGCGCCTTCGATATACAGCTCTGCGGCCGTGCCCTGGGGAACGGGTTGCTGGTTGGCGTCGAGCAGGTTCAGGCGCCAGCCGTCCAGCGGGGCACCGATGGATACCATCGCGTTGCTCTCCAGGTCCTGGGCCAGCACGCGCTTGAAGGTGGTGTGGACGGTGGCTTCGGTAATGCCGTACATATTGATCAGCGCGGGTTTCTGGTCACCATGGCGCTCCACCCAGGGACGCAGCACCGTGGCCGGCAGTGCCTCGCCACCGAACACCACGTAGCGCAGCGCCAACGGCGCGCCGGCCTGGCGGTCGGCTTCATCGAGGCCGCGGAACGCCGACGGTGTCTGGCTCAGGACGGTCACGCCCTGGCCGGCCAGCCATTGGAGCATGGCCGCGGGCGAACGCGAGACATCGTAAGGCACCACGGCAACGTGACCACCGTGGGCCAGGGCACCCCAGATCTCCCAGACGGAAAAGTCGAAACCGATGGAGTGGAACATCGTCCAGACGTCATGTTCGGTGAAGGCGTATTCGCGTTGCGTGCTTTCCAGCAGGCGGCTGACATTGCCATGGGCGACCAGCACGCCCTTGGGTTCGCCGGTGGAACCGGAGGTGTAGATGACGTAGGCCACCGCATTGTCGGGGTCACGACGTTCGGCCTCGGCAACCGGCTCCAGCGTCGGGCCGGCCAGCAGCTCGGCGAGCGGTAGCACGCGCAGGGAAGAGCTCTGCGGCAGGTCGGCGAGGTCGCCGATCAACAGGCTCATGCCACTGTCGCGCACGATGTGTTCGACGCGCTTGCCCGGGTACTGCGGGTCGACCGGGACGTAGGCGCCGCCGGCCTTGAGGATGCCCAGCAGGCTGATGACCAGGTCGACGCTACGCGCCAGGCACATCCCCACCAGCATGCCGTCCTTCACGCCTTCCTGGCGAAGACGGGCCGCCAGTTGCGACGAAGCCGCATCCAGTTGCGCGTAACTCAACGAGCGAGTGGCATCGGATACCGCCGTTCGCTCAGGGAATTCACGGGCCCGGGCGGCGAAGATTTCATGCAGCAATGCACCGGGCGTGAGGGGGGCTGGCGCGGGGTTGACCGATCCGCCAGTGTTCTTAATCGGCATGACTAACGCTCCTGTTAATTGCCAGGTGCAGCGTATTTGCGCAGTTGCGAAAACCGTTGCACTCGAGACGTCACTGCGGCCCACGGGATCGTTTGATATGCCTGTGCGAATCGCAGCTGGCGCATTTCAGCACCGACTCCGTGCCTGCGTCTGTCGCGGGAAATGGGGACAAATCGGTCAATGCCGATCCGAGGGCGGAAACAGCGACGAACCTGCAGGACGATGCGGACCGCGAGGGTGAGCAAGCTGGCTGGCGCAGGACGGCGTGGCACCTGCGGATCCACCCAGGCACCTGGCCGCGTGGCCTGGGCAAGCGTACCGACCCAGGCGGTCGGTCCGGCGTGACGCGGTGTGCCGGGTCTGTCCCGGTTTGCGGTGCCAGACATCCCCGGCGATCAATGTTTTTATCCTTGCCCGACAGTGGGGCGTATTGGTTTTGCCCCCAAGACATGGATCCGCGGATCAGAAGTCAGGAGTGATGCATGAGTCTTCAAACTAACGCTGCGCCCGTCCTGGACGATGACGCGCCGGCCGACACGCTGGCCTGGCCCGGCCAGGACGACGGGGCGGTCAGGTTGTCGCTGCTCGCCGATGGCCTGAGCCTGCCAGTGGTGGTTGAACCCAACGACCCGGGCCTGGACCCGGCGCAGTGGGCCGGCCAGCATCGAGGGGCGATCGAGGCGCTGCTGTGTCGCCACGGCGCGGTGTTGTTTCGTGGCTTCGACCTGGGCTCGGTCCCGGCTTTCGAAGCCTTCGCCGAAGCCCTGTCCCCCGGCCTGCATGGCAGCTACGGCGACCTGCCGAAGAAAGAGGGCGGACGCAACGTCTATCGCTCCACGCCTTATCCCGAGCGGGAAATGATCCTGTACCACAACGAGAGCTCGCACCTGGAAAGCTGGCCGCGCAAGCAATGGTTCTATTGCGAGCAACCCTCTCGGGTCGGTGGCGCGACGCCGTTGGCCGACATCCGGCAGGTGCTGCAGCGGCTGCCCGAGCAGGTGGTGGCCCGTTTCGAACAGAAGGGATTGATGTACAGCCGTACCTTCACCGCCGGCGTCGAGCCCAGCTGGGAGTCGTTCTTCGGCACCACCGACCGTGCCGCCGTCGAACAGCGTTGCCGCGAGCAGGGCACCGATTTCGAGTGGCTCGATGCCGACACCCTGCAGGTACGTACCCTTTGCCCGGCAGTCATCCGCCACCCGCTGACCGGCGAACCGGGGTTCTTCAACCAGGTGCAACTGCACCATCCGTTCTGCCTGGGCGAAGAAATGCGCGAGGACCTGCTGGACATGTTCGGCGCCGATCGCCTGCCACGCATGGTCAGCTATGGCGACGGAACACCCATCGAGGACGACGTCATGGCGCTGGTGGGGGAGGCCTATGAGGCTTGCGCCGTCCGGTTCGCCTGGCGCAAGGGCGATGTGGTCATGCTCGACAACATGCTGGCCGCCCACGCCCGGGACCCATACGAGGAGCCCCGCCTGATTGTCGTGGCCATGGGCGAGATGACCGCCAGGGGCGATGTCTGGCAACCGGCGTGAGCCAGCTCGCGAGCCCATTCGAGGATAGCAACCCATGAAAGACCAGAAAGAGAAGAAGACCAGGCCCGGTTCGGTCATGCGTCTGCTGTGGCGCAACCATCCCTGGCTGACGTTCTTCACCTTGATTTGCGGTGTCATCAGTGGGGTCGCGTCCATTGCGGTGGTGAGTGTGATCAACCAGGCGATCCATAACGACGGCAACCGCCTGCAGGCCTTGTACTGGTTCATCGGGCTCAGTGCCACGGCCCTGATCCTGCGCAACGGCGCCGCGTTGTTCCCAGCCTATGCCAGCATGCGGATCATGACCCGGTTGCGCATCGCGTTGTGCCGCAAGATCCTCGCCACGCCACTGGAAGAAGTGGACCGTCGTGGCCCGCCCAACGTGTTGACCATGTTGACCAACGATATCCCGCAGCTGAACACGACGCTGGTGGTCATGCCCACGGTACTGGTGGAAATGACGGTGTTCCTGTTCGGCATCGGTTACCTGGCTTACCTGTCGTGGGTGGTCCTGGCCTTGACGGTGTCGCTGATGGTCCTGGGGGTCGGGCTTTACCTGTTCTTCTTCGCCAGTGGCGTGCGCTCCACCAATCGGGTCCGGGACGAATTCACAGCGTTCAATGAATACACCCATGCCCTGGTGTTCGGTCTCAAGGAACTCAAGCTCAACGGTGTTCGCCGTCGCTGGTTCGGCCGTTCCGCCATCGAGGCATCGTCGACCCGGGTGGCGCGCTACAACTTCGTCGAGCGCGTGTGGTACACCGCGGCCGACAACGTGGGCCAGTTCACTTTGTCGTTGCTGATCGGTTGCCTGTTGTTCGCCGCGCCCTTGGTCAGCGCGGTGGACCCGAAGGTGATGACGGCCAGTGTGCTGGCGGTGCTCTACATCATGGGGCCGCTGTCGCTGCTGGTGGGGGCGATGCCGGTGCTGGCGGCGGGCCGGGTCGCCTGCACCCGGCTCGCGGACTTCGGTTTCGCAATCAACGATCCGCATCCCGAACCCGTGGCCGTCGAGGCCCCGAAAGTGCATCTGCTGGAGCACAAGAAAACCTGGGACAGCATCGAGTTGAAAGGCGTGCGGATGCACTACCAGGATCCCCATGCCGGAAGCGGCTTCTCCCTTGGCCCCATCGACCTGACGGTGCAATCGGGTGAACTGATCTACATCGTCGGTGGCAACGGTTGCGGCAAGAGCACCCTGGCCAAGGTGCTGTGCGGGCTCTATATCCCGCAAAGCGGCGAGGTGCTGCTCGACGGTGTCACGATCACCGATGAAAGCCGCAGCGATTACCGGGATCTGTTTTCCGCAGTGTTCTCCGACTTCCATCTGTTCAACCGCCTGATCGGACCCGACGAGGAGGAAGGCAATCCGGAGTTGGCGAGCAAGTACCTGGAGACCCTCGGCCTGGCTGACAAGATCAAGATCGAGGGACTCGGTTATTCGACCCTCAAGGCCTTGTCCTATGGCCAGCAGAAACGCCTGGCCCTGGTATGTGCCTACATGGAGGACCGGCCGGTCTACGTGCTCGATGAATGGGCCGCCGACCAGGACCCACCGTTCAAGAAGTTCTTCTACGAGGAACTGCTGCCGGACCTCAAGCGCCGCGGCAAGACGGTCCTGATCATCACCCATGACGACCAGTATTTCCAACTGGCCGACCGGATCATCAAGCTGGCCGATGGGCACATCGTGTCGGACATCAACTGCGCCATTCGCGATAAGCGAGCCTGAATGAGCGTCCCGAGCCCATCGTCCGGCTTGCGATGTTGTCGCGACAGCACCTGCAAGACCCCGTGAAACCCGCCTGGCATCCAGCCCGCCCGACAGCCGCGAGTCCGCTGTCGGGTGGCGGCGCCATGCACCCACGATTCGCCCGTTAACCCGTACTGCGCGGCTGTTTGCGCGGACCTGCACCAACCCAGGCGTGCCTGTTGCGTTTGTCCGGGCAGCACTGACAAATTTCTGAGAAGGAACGTATGACATTTTTCTTTGCTGTGGACGTCGTTGTCGCAACCGGTTGCCGGTTCTCCCAGATGCCATCGCCGACAGGCGTTCCTGCTGCGGAGGGCCGGGTATGAACCAGTCCCTCAAGCTTGCGGCCACCTATCCGCTGACGGCGTCCCAGCGGGATATCTGGCTGGACCAGATGACCAAGGGCGATTCGCCCCTGTACACCATCGGCGGTTACCTCCATATCCAGGGCGCCGTCGATCCCCAGCGGGTCGAACAGGCGGTCGGTCTGCTGGTGCGCAAGCACGACGCCCTGCGCACGATCCTGCACAGTGACGCCGGCGCCGACGGCGTGCCCATGCAGACCCTGGTCGAATCGCTGGAGGTGCGCGTCCCGCTGATCGACGTGTCCAACCGGCCCGAACCCCAGGTCGCGGCCCAGAGCTGGGTGCAGCAGGGGCTGGAAGTGGCCTTCGCGCTGGACAAGGGCCCGCTGTTCCGCTTCTACCTGGTCAAGCTCCACGACACGTCGTTCTACTTCGTGGTCAATCTGCACCACATCATCCAGGATGGCTGGGGCATCAACCTGATGCTCGCCTCGTTCAGCGACCTCTACAACGCCCTGGAGGAAAACCGCGAACCAGACCTGTCGGCGCCGTCCTATGTCGGCTTCATCGAGGACGACGCCCGCTATCACGGTTCGGATCGTTACCTGCGGGACCAGGCGTACTGGCTGGACAAATACCAGGACGTGCCGGACCCGCTGTTCACCGCCCGTTACCGGGACCGTTTTACCGAAACCGTGGTGCCCAGCGCCCACGCCATGACGCCTTTTCCCCATACCCTGAACGAGCGCGTCGATACCCTGGCCCTCGTGCACAAGGTGTCGCGTTTCCCGGTATTGCTGGCGGCGCTGTATGTGTATTTCGTGCGCACCACCCAGCGCGACGAGCTGGTGGTGGGGCTGCCGATCCTCAACCGCTCCAATCCGGCCTTCAAGCAAACCGTCGGGTTGTTCACCCAGGTCAGCGCCATGCGCCTGCAGTTCGCCGATGACCTGCCGTTCGGTGAACTGGTCCGGGAGGTGGCGCGCGCGCTCAAGCAGGACTATCGCTACCAGCGCTTTCCCCTGAGCGATATCCATCGTTCCCTGGAGTTGCGGCGCGATAACCGCGCCCAGCTGTTCGATGTGTCGTTCTCCTACGAGGAGGAGAACTACCTGTACCGGTTCGGCGAGGCCACGGCCTATTCGGTGAAGAGTTCCAACGGCCAGGAGCAGATGCCACTGGCCATTCACGTGCGGACCAACCCCAACGAAGACAACGCCTGGCTGCACTGGATCTACAACCAGGCGTACCTGCAGGCCGATGAAGTCGAGGCCATGGCCGAGCGCTTCCAGCATGTGCTGGAACAGGGCCTGGCGGACGATACGCTGGCGGTGCGCGATTTTGTCTTGCCGACGCCAGCCGAAGCCCGCCTGCTCAAGGCCTGGAACGCGGATGGCACGCAGCGCTACGAGCATGACCGCACCCTCCATGGCCTGTTCGAAGCACGGGCGGCTGCGCAACCCAAGGCGGTGGCCGTGGTCCATGAAGGCCAGGCGCTGACCTATCGCGAGCTGAACGAACGGGCCAACCAGGTCGCTCACCGGCTGCTGGCCCTGGGAATCTTCCCAGACGATCGGGTGGCGATCTGTGTCGAGCGTGGGCTGGACATGATCGTCGGGCTGCTGGGCATTCTCAAGTCCGGTGCCGGCTATGTGCCGCTGGACCCGGCATACCCCCAGGAGCGCCTGGCCTTCATGCTGGAGGACAGCGCACCGGTGGCGATGCTCACCCAGGCGATGTTGCAAGATCAATTGCCGGAAGTCTCGGTGCCGGTGCTGTTGCTCGACCAGCCCGAAGCCGCAGGTATCGCCGCACAACCCCGGCACGATCCGAATATCGGCACCCTGGCATCCCGCAGCCTGGCCTATGTGATCTACACCTCCGGCTCCACCGGCCTGCCCAAGGGGGTGATGGTGGAGCATCGCAACGTGGCGCGGCTGTTCTCGGCCACCCGACCCTGGTTCGATTTCGGTCCCCAGGACGTCTGGGCCCTGTTCCATTCCTTCGCCTTCGACTTCTCGGTCTGGGAAATCTGGGGCGCGCTGACCCACGGCGGCCGCCTGCTGGTGGTACCGCAACTGGTGAGCCGTTCGCCGCAGGATTGCTACACGCTGCTGTGTGAGGAGGGCGTCACGGTACTGAACCAGACGCCGAGTGCCTTCCGCCAACTGATCGCGGCCCAGGGCGAAAGCGAGCTCAGGCACAGCCTGCGCCAGGTGATCTTCGGTGGCGAAGCCTTGGAGACCGGCATTCTCAAACCGTGGTATGCCCGGGAGATCAACGCCGGCACGCAACTGGTGAACATGTACGGCATCACCGAAACCACCGTGCACGTGACCTACCGCGCGCTACACGCGGCGGACGCGCAACTGGTGGGCGTCAGCCCGATCGGCAAGCGGATCCCCGATCTGCGCCTGTACCTGCTGGACAAGTACGGCAAGCCGGTGCCCAAGGGGGTGGACGGCGAGCTGTATGTGGGGGGCGCGGGTGTGGCGCGTGGCTACCTTAACCGCCCGGAGCTCAATGAAACACGCTTCCTGCCCGATCCGTTCGACGACGATGCGAACGCGCGGATGTACCGCACTGGCGATCTGGGTCGCTGGTTGAGCAACGGTGAACTGCAATACCTGGGGCGTAACGACGAACAGGTGAAGATCCGTGGCTTCCGCATCGAACTGGGGGAGATCGAGGCCAGGCTGGCCGCGTGCCAAGGCGTCCGCGAAGCGGTGGTCATCGCGCGCGAGGACGAGCCGGGGGACAAGCGCCTGGTGGCGTATGTACTGTCCCGGGACGGTGTCGCCTTGTCCGCTGCCCAGTTGCGTGGCGAGTTGCTGGGCTCGCTGGCGGACTACATGGTACCGAGCGCCTTCGTGATGCTCGACGCCTTCCCGCTGACCACCAACGGCAAGCTCGACCGCAAGGCGCTGCCCGCACCCGACTCCCAGGCCTATGCCCGACGCAGCTATGAGGCACCGGTGGGCCAGGTCGAAACCACCCTGGCCGCGCTGTGGGCCGAGCTGCTCGGTGTCGAGCAGGTGGGGCGCCACGACCGCTTCTTCGAACTGGGCGGTCACTCGCTGCTGGCGGTCAAGCTGATCGAACGCATGCGCCAGCTGGATCTGGACCCGGATGTACGGGTGCTGTTCGGCCAGCCGACCCTGGCCACCCTGGCGGCCGCCACGGGAGACAGCGGTGGCGTCGCAGTACCGGCCAACCGGATCGCCCATGACACCACGCGCATCACCCCGGACATGCTGCCCCTGGCCGACCTGGACCAGGCCGCCATCGACCGCATCGTCGCCACCGTGCCGGGGGGCGTGACCAACGTGCAGGACATCTATGCCCTGGTGCCGTTGCAAGAGGGCATCCTCTACCATCATCTGGCAACCACCGAAGGCGATCCATACCTGTTGCAGGCCCTGTTGCGCTTCGACAGTCGCCAGCGACTGGACGCTTTCGCCCAGGCTCTGCAGGCCGTGATCGCCCGGCACGATATCCTGCGCACCTCGGTGGCCTGGGAAGGGCTGGAGGAGCCGGTGCAAGTGGTCTGGCGCGAAGCGCCGCTGACGGTGCAGCAAGTGCACCTGGACCAGGTCGACGGCGATATCGCCGGCCAATTGCAGAGCCGCTTCGACCCACGCCACACCCGTTTCGACCTGCGCTTGGCGCCGATGATGCGCATCCACTTCAGCGAGGATCCCGCCGACGGCAGTTGGGTGGCAGTGCTGTTGTTCCATCATTTGATCGATGACGCCACATCCCTCGGCATGCTGGGCAAGGAAATCGAAGCACACCTGGAAGGGCGCGCAGCGGCGTTGCCGGTGTCGGTGCCTTACCGCAACTATGTGGCCCAGGTGCGCCTGGGCAGCGATAGCTCGCCACACGAGGCGTTCTTCAGCGAGATGCTCGGGGATGTCGACGAGCCGACATTGCCGTTCGGCCTGCAGGATGTGCAGGGTGACGGCAGCGGTATCGAGGAGGCGACGCTGGCCGTGGACACCGGGTTGGCCAGGCGCCTGCGCGCCCAGGCCCGGCGGCTGGGGGTGAGTACCGCCAGCCTGCATCACCTGGCCTGGGGCCAGGTAGTGGGGCGTCTGTCCGCTCGCCAGGACGTGGTGTTCGGTACCGTGCTGATGGGCCGCCTGCACAGCGGCCAGGATACCGGCCATGCCCTGGGCATGTTCGTCAACACCCTGCCGTTGCGGGTCGAGGCCGGCGCCCAGGGCGTGCTTGCCGCGCTCAAGACCACCCATGGCCGATTGGCCACCCTGCTGGGCCATGAACATGCGCCGTTGGCCCTGGCCCAGCGTTGCAGTGGCGTGGCCGCGCCGACGCCGTTGTTCAGCGCGCTGATGAACTACCGCCAGACCGCCGTTGCGGCACAGGCACCCAAGGATGCAGGCCAGGCGCGGGTCTGGGCCGGGGCGCGGATCCTCGCAGGGGAAGAGCGCACCAACTACCCGCTGTCGCTGTCGGTGGATGACCTGGGCGAATCGTTCGGGCTGACGGTCCAGGCAGTGGCCGGGATCGGTGCGCAACGGATCTGCGGCTACATGCACACCATGCTCGAATCGGTGGCCGATGCCCTGGACGGCGACGTGGCTACGCCGCTGCACAGCCTGGCCTTCGTACCCGCCGCCGAGCGTCGGCAATTGCTGGACGAGTTCAATGCCTTCGATGCGGCGTACCCGTCGGGGTTGCGGGTCCATCAATTGTTCGAAGCCCAGGTGCGCGCCCAGCCCGACGCCATCGCGTTGAGCTATCAAGGCCAGCACCTGACTTACGCGCAACTGAACCGTCTGTCCAACCAGATTGCCCATCGGCTGCTGGAGTTGGGCATCCGTGTCGACGATCGGGTGGCGATCTGCATGGAACGCGGTCTGGAAATGGTCGCCGGGCTGGTGGCCATCCTCAAGGCCGGTGCCGGCTACGTGCCGCTGGACCCGGCGTATCCCATCGAGCGCCTGGCGTACATGCTGCAGGACAGCGCGCCCAAGGTGCTGCTGACCCAGGACTCGTTGCAGGAGCGTTTCTCGCAATCAGGCGTGCCCGCGCTGTTGCTCGACGCCCAGGCACGCGACGCCTTCGACATCAGTTCGCAACCCACCAGCGATCCGGATGTGCCGGCGAGCGACGACAGCCTGGCCTATGTCATCTACACCTCGGGTTCCACCGGGCAACCCAAGGGCGTGGCGATGGGGCACCGAGCCCTGGTCAACCTCATGCAATGGCAGGGCGCGCAGGCGGAGCAGCATGGCAGGCGTGGGGCGCGCACCTTGCAGTTCGCCGCGCTGGGCTTTGACGTGGCGTTCCAGGAAATCTTCAGCACCCTGTGCGACGGCGGCGAACTGTCCCTGATCCATGCCGACATCCGCCTGAATTTCCACCGCCTGTTCGAGCACATCCGTCAACAGCGCATCGAGCGCCTGTACCTGCCGTGCATCGCCCTGCAGGCCCTGGCTGAGGCGGTGGTGGGCGAGCATCGGGACACGCCCCTGGAGTGCAACCTGCGGGACGTCATCACCGCAGGCGAGCAGTTGCGCATCACGCCCCAGATCCGCGCCTTGTTCGAACGCCTGGATGGCTGCCGCCTGCACAACCACTACGGGCCGACCGAGTCCCATGTCACCACGGCGCTGACCTTGCCGGACGCTGTCGCGGCCTGGCCGACGTTGCCGGCGATCGGCCAGCCGGTGGCCAATACGCGCATCTATCTGCTGGACGAACACCTGCAACCGGTGCCGGTTGGCGTGGCGGGCGAGATTCACATCGGTGGCGTCTGCGTCGCCCGTGGCTACCTGAACCGCGACGACCTGACTGCGCAGCGTTTCATCCGCGACCCTTTCGCCAGCGACGGGCAGGCACGCCTGTACAAGACCGGCGACCTGGGGCGCTACCTGCCCGATGGCCATATCGAATACCTGGGTCGTAACGACGACCAGATCAAGATCCGCGGCTTCCGTGTCGAGCTGGGGGAAATCGAGGCCAGGCTCTGCCAGCACGCCGGTGTGAAAGAGGCGGCCGTGGTCGCCCGTGAGGACAGCCCCGGCGACAAGCGCCTGGTGGCCTACATCACCGCCCAGTCCACCGATGCCGTGGCCGAGGCCGATGACCTGCGTGCACACCTGCAAGCGCTGCTGCCGGACTATATGGTCCCGGCGGCCTTCGTGCGCCTGGAAAAACTGCCGCTGTCACCCAATGGCAAGCTGGACCGTCGTGCGTTGCCGGCCCCGGAAGCGGATGCCTTCGCCAGCCGTGCGTACGAAGCGCCGCTGGGGGAGGTGGAAACCACGCTGGCAGGCTTGTGGGCCGAGGTGCTCGGTGTCGGGCAGGTGGGACGGCACGATCATTTCTTCGAGTTGGGCGGACATTCGCTGCTGGCGGTGAAACTGATCGAACTGATGCGCAAGGCCGGCCTGAGCGCCGATGTGCGGGTGCTGTTCGGTCAACCTACCTTGGCCGCCCTGGCGGCGGCCGTGGGCGGTCGCGCCGAGATCAGCGTGCCGGCCAACGGCATTCCCGCCGGGTGCCAGCGCATTACGCCGTCCATGCTGGCGCTGGTGAGCCTGGACCAGGACACCCTCGACCGGATCGTCGCCGGTGTGCCGGGCGGTGCCGGCAACGTGCAGGACATCTACCCCCTGGCGCCGTTGCAGGAGGGCATCCTTTATCACCACATCGCCGCCGAACAAGGCGATCCCTACCTGCTGCAAGCCACGTTCGCCCTGGACAGCCGCCCTCGGCTCGACGACTTCGTGGCTGCCTTGCAGGCGGTGATCGATCGCCACGATATCCTCAGGACCGCGCTGCTTCGCGAAGGCCTCGACGCGCCATTGCAGGTGGTACTGCGCCAGAGCCGGCTGACGCTCGAAGAGCAGGCCCTCGACCCGGCCGAAGGCGATATCGCCGCGCAGTTGCAGGCGCGGTTCGATCCTCGTCATTGCCGGCTGGACCTGGACAAGGCGCCGCTGATGCGCCTGGCCTGCGCCTGGGACAGCGTTCACCAGCGGTGGGTCGCGGTTCTGCTGTTCCATCACATCGCCCTGGACCACACCGCCCTGGACGTGATGCAGGAGGAGATGCTGGCGTTCCTCGCGGGCGAGGCTGACCGCCTGGAGGCGGCCATGCCTTACCGCAACTACGTGGCCCAGACGCTGTTGGGGGGACCCCGTGAGCAGCATGAGCGTTTCTTCCGCGACATGCTCGCCGATGTGGAGGAGCCGACGCTGCCGTTCGGCCTGCGGGAAGTCCAGGGTGACGGTCGGGGCATCGAGGAGGTCAAGCTGAACCTCGATCCCACGCTGTGCCGGCGCCTGCGGCAGCAGGCGCGCCAACTCGGCGTGAGCGCGGCAGCCTTGCATCACCTGGCGTGGGCACGAGTGCTGGGACGTGTGTCCGGTCGCGAGGATGTGGTCTTCGGTACGGTGTTGCTGGGCCGCATGCAAAGCGGCGAAGGAGCCGATCGGGCCTTGGGCATGTTCATCAATACCCTGCCGTTGCGAGTCGACGTGGGAGGGCAGCCGGTACGCGCCGGGGTCAAGGCGACCCACGCACGGCTGACGGCCCTGTTGGGCCATGAGCACGCCTCCCTGGCCCTGGCCCAGCGCTGCAGTGGCGTACCGGCATCGTTGCCGCTGTTCAGCGCCTTGCTCAACTACCGCCACAGCCCGTCCCAGGAGGGCGAGAGTGTCGACCGCTGGGCCGGTACGCAAGTGCTGCAGGTCATGGAGCGGACCAACTATCCGTGCATGTTGTCGGTGGACGACCAGGGCGAAGGGTTCCTGCTGTGCGTGCAGACCGCCGGTGCGGTGGATGCCCGCCAGGTCGGTGGCTACATGCAGACAGCATTGGCGAGCCTGGTGGAGGCGCTGGAGTTCGCCCCCGACACCGCCGTCAATGACCTGGAGATCCTGTCCGAGTCCGAGCGGCGGCAAGTGTTGCAGGTGTTCAACGCCACCCAGGCCGAATACCCGCTGGCGCAGACGATTCACGGATTGTTCGAAACGCAAGCTCAGCGCACGCCGGAGTCGCTGGCGGTGCTGCATCGCGGACAACGCCTGAGCTATCGCGAATTGAACGAACGGGCCAACCGCCTGGCCCATTACTTGCGCAGGCAGGGCGTGAAACCCGATTCACGGGTGGCGATCTGTGTCGAGCGCAGCCTCGACATGGTGGTGGGCCTGTTGGCGATCCTCAAGGCAGGGGGCGGTTACGTACCGCTGGATCCGGCTTATCCGACGGACCGGATCGCCTACATGCTGGAAGACAGCGCCCCGGCGGCGGTGCTGGCCCAGGCGGCGACGGCTGGATTGTTGGCCGGCGCGGCGATGCCGGTCATCGATCTGGGTAGGGAGCTTTGGCAGGACGAGTCCGTCCTGAATCCCCAGGTTCCGGAACTGACTTCCGCGCACCTGGCCTATGTGATCTACACCTCCGGCTCCACCGGTTTGCCCAAGGGCGTGATGATCGAGCACCGCAACACGGTGAACTTCCTGACCTGGGCACAGCGTTCCTTCGATGCGCAAACCCTGTCGAAGACGCTGTTTTCCACTTCGCTGAACTTCGACCTGGCGGTCTACGAGTGCTTCGCGCCGTTGACCTGCGGTGGCAGCATCGACGTGGTCACCAATGTGCTGGAACTGCAACAGGGCGAGCACGACATCACCTTGATCAACACGGTGCCGTCGGCTCTCAAGGCACTGCTGGAATCCGGTGGCTTGGGCGAGGGTGTCGAGACCGTCAACGTGGCGGGCGAAGCCCTCAAGCGCAGCCTGGTGGAAGCGCTGTTCGAACAAACCCAGGTCAAGCGTTTGTGCAACCTCTATGGCCCATCGGAAACCACCACTTACTCAAGCTGGGTATCGATGTCCCGCGAAGAGGGTTTCGCCGCGCATATCGGTAAACCGGTGGCCAACACCCAGTTCTATCTGCTGGATGAACACCGGCAACCGGTGCCATTGGGCGTACCGGGAGAGATCTATATCGGCGGTGCCGGTGTGGCGCGCGGTTACCTCAATCGTGATGACCTGACTGCCGAGCGTTTCCTCAAGGACCCGTTCAGCAGCGAAACCAATGCCCGGATGTACAGGACTGGCGACCTGGGTCGCTACCTGCCGGACGGCAATATCGAATACCTGGGTCGTAACGACGACCAGGTGAAGATCCGTGGTTTCCGCATCGAACTGGGGGAGATCGAAGCACGACTCGCCGGGCATGAAGCGGTTAAAGAAGCGGTGGTGCAAGCTCGCGAAGATGTCCCGGGGGACAAGCGCCTGGTGGCCTATTTCACCGAGTCCCGGGCTGTGGACATCGAGGCCCTGCGCAGCCATCTGCAAGGGCAATTGCCGGATTACATGGTGCCCGTGGCCTACGTGCGCCTGGACGCCTTGCCGTTGACCCCCAACGGCAAGCTGGACCGCAAGGCCTTGCCGGCACCGGATCTGGATGCAGTGATCACCCGAGGCTACGAAGCCCCCCAAGGCGACGTCGAAACCACCCTGGCGCAGATCTGGCAGGCGCTGCTGGGTGTGGAACAGGTCGGTCGTCACGACCACTTCTTTGAACTGGGTGGTCATTCCCTGCTGGCCGTCAGCCTGATCGAGCGGATGCGCCAGGTGGGCCTGAGTGCCGACGTGCGCGTGCTGTTCGGCCAACCCACCCTGGCCGCGCTGGCCGCGGCCGTCGGCCGCCATGACAACCAGGAAGTGCAGGTTCCGGCGAACCTGATCGCACCCGATTGCCAACGCATCACACCGGACCTGCTGCCGCTGGTGGCCTTGTCCCAGGAGGCCATCGATCGGATCGTGGCGAGCGTGCCGGGTGGTGCGGGCAATGTGCAGGACATCTATCCCCTGGCGCCGTTGCAGGAAGGCATCCTTTATCACCATCTCGCCGCCAGACAGGGCGATCCCTACGTATTGCAGGCGCAGTTCGCCTTCGTCGACAGCCGCGAACGCCTGGATGACTTCTCCCTGGCCTTGCAGGGTGTGATCGACCGCCATGACATCCTGCGCACTTCCATGGCCTGGGAAGGGCTGGAGGAGCCGGTGCAGGTGGTCTGGCGCAAGGCAGTGTTGGGCGTCGAGCAGATGCGCCTCAGTCCTGGCGACGGCGACGTCGCTGGCCAGTTGAAGGCGCGTTTTGACGCCAGTCATCATCGCCTGGATATTCGCCAGGCACCGCTGATGTGCATTCGATTTGCCGAGGATGCGCCCAACCGGCGTTGGGTGGCGAGCCTGCTGTTCCATCACATGGCGCTTGACCATGCGGCGCTGGAAGTGGTTCGGCACGAGATGCAGGCCCACCTGCTGGGGCAGGCTGGCCGGTTGGGCGATGCGGTGCCGTATCGCAACTATGTGGCCCAGGCGCGCCTGGGCGTGAGCCCTGAAGAGCACGAAGAATTCTTCCGCGATATGCTCGGGGGTGTCGACGAGCCGACGCTGCCTTTCGGCTTGCAGGATGTTCGCGGCGATAACGCCGTCATGGAGGAAACCCGACAGGACGTCGCGATCGATCTGAGTCAACGCCTGCGCGCCCAGGCCCGGCGCCTGGGGGTGAGCGCGGCTGCCCTGCATCACCTGGCCTGGGCCCAGGTGCTGGGCCGGGTCTCGGGCCGTGAGAAGGTGGTGTTCGGCACGGTACTGATGGGCCGGATGCAGGGCGGCGAGGGCGCCGACCGGGCGCTGGGGATGTTCATCAATACACTGCCCATCTGTGTACCGGTGGGTGGGCGCGTGCGGGACAGTGTATTGGCGACGCACGCTCGATTGTCCGGATTGCTGGGGCATGAACACGCCTCCCTGGCACTGGCCCAGCGTTGCAGCGGGGTAGCCGCGCCGACACCGTTGTTCAGCGCGCTGCTCAACTATCGTCATACCAGCGCCGAGTCCATTACGTTGCACATGTCATCGGCCTGGCAAGGGATCGAGGCATTGGGTGGCGAAGAGCGCACCAACTATCCATTGACGTTGTCGGTGGACGATCTCGGCGAAGGCTTCGGCCTCACCGTTCAGGCCGTGGCCGGTGTGGGCGCGGCACGGGTCGGCGCCTATATGGAAACGGCACTGGCGAACCTGGTGGAGGCCCTGGAGCATGCGCCGGAAAATCCATTGGCCGACCTGCCGATCTTGCCGGCGACGGAACGTGAAGAGTTGCTGGTGGGCTTCAACGCCACCCAGGCCGAATACCCGCTGGCGCAGACGATTCACGGGCTGTTCGAAGCGCAAGTTCAGCGCACGCCGGAGTCGTTGGCGGTGCTGCATCGTGGGCAACGCTTGATTTATCGCGAATTGAACGAGCGGGCCAACCGCCTGGCCCATTACCTGCGCAAGCAGGGCGTGAAACCCGATTCTCGGGTGGCGATCTGTGTCGAGCGCGGCCTCGACATGGTGGTGGGCCTGCTGGCGATCCTCAAGGCTGGCGGCGGTTACGTACCGCTGGATCCGGCTTACCCGGCGGACCGGATCGCCTACATGCTGGAAGACAGCGCTCCGGCGGCGGTGCTGGCCCAGGCGGCGACGCTTGGATTGTTGGCCGGCGCTGCGATGCCGGTCATTGATCTGGACAGTGGCCTGTGGCAGGACGAGTCCGTCCTGAATCCGCAGGTTCCGGAACTGACCTCGTCGCACCTGGCCTATGTGATCTACACCTCCGGCTCCACCGGTCTGCCCAAGGGCGTGATGATCGAGCACCGCAACACGGTGAACTTCCTGACCTGG
>NZ_FPKK01000026.1:0-5783 GCF_900119645.1 Pseudomonas sp. NFACC43 | reverse complement strand
GAAGCCCCTCAAGGCGACGTCGAAACCACCCTGGCGCAGCTCTGGCAGGCGCTGCTGGGTGTGGAACAGGTCGGTCGTCACGACCATTTCTTCGAACTGGGCGGTCATTCCTTGCTGGCTGTCAGCCTGATCGAGCGGATGCGCCAGGTGGGCCTGAGTGCCGACGTGCGCGTGCTGTTCAGTCAACCCACCCTGGCTGCGTTGGCCGCCGCGGTGGGTGGCAGCAATGAAATCGTGGTACCGGCCAACCGGATCCCGTCTGGCTGTACGCGGATCACCCCTGACATGCTGGTCCTGGCCGACCTGGACCAGGAGACCCTCGACCGGGTCGTTGAAACGGTGCCCGGTGGCGCTCGCAACGTGCAGGACATCTACCCCCTGGCGCCGCTGCAGGAAGGCATTCTTTATCACCATCTCGCCGCCCGGCAGGGCGACCCCTACGTGCTCCAGACCCAGTTCGCCTTCGCAACCAGGGAGCGCCTGGAAGACTTCTGCCGTGCGTTGCAGCAGGTCATCGACCGCCACGACATTCTCAGGACCGCGGTACTCTGGGAAGGGCTCGATCAACCCTTGCAGGTCGTCTGGCGCGAAGCAGCGCTGATGCAGGAAGAGGTCGCACTGGACCCGGTCGACGGCGACATGGCGGCGCTGCTGTACCAGCGCTTCGACTCGAGGCATCACCGCCTGGATATCACCCGGGCCCCGATGCTGCAACTGGTCTATGCCCATGACACCGATACGGATCGCTGGCTGGCGATGCTGTTGTTCCACCATATGGCACTGGACCACACCGCGATGGACGTGGTGCGCCACGAGATGCAGTTGCATCTGCTGGGCCAGGCCGATCGTCTGGGCGCTGCGATGCCGTATCGCAACTATGTGGCCCAGGCGCGTCTGGGCGTGAGCCCTGAAGCGCACGAAGCGTTCTTCCGCGAAATGCTGGGCGATGTGGACGCACCGACCCTGCCGTTCGGCCTGCAGGATGTACAGGCCACGGGGCAGGGTATCGAGGAGGCCACGCGGGTACTCGCCCATGATCTGGGCCAGGGCTTGAGAGCGCGAGCCCGTCACCTGGGCGTGAGCGCCGCGAGCCTGGTCCATCTGGCCTGGGCGCAGGTGCTGGGGCGAGTGACCGGCCAGGACGATGTGGTGTTCGGCACCGTGCTGATGGGCCGGATGCAGGGCGGCGAGGGGGCTGATCGAGCCTTGGGCATGTTCATCAACACCTTGCCGTTGCGGGTGCGCGTGGGGTCAACCGGCGTCCGTGCCGGCGTGAAAGCCACCCACGCACGACTGGCTGCGTTGCTGGCCCATGAGCACGCCTCGCTGGCGCTGGCGCAACGCTGCAGCGGTGTGGCTGCGCCGACGCCGTTGTTCAGCGCCTTGCTCAACTACCGCCACAGCGCACCGACGGCGTCCAGCGAGGCGCTGCCGGCCTGGAACGGTATCGAGGTGCTCGGTGGCGAGGAACGCACCAACTATCCGCTGATGCTGTCGGTGGACGACCTGGGCGACGGCTTCAGTCTCACCGTCCAGGCGGTGACCGGTATCGACGCGGCACGGGTCGGTGCCTACATGGAAACGGCCCTGGCGAGCCTGGTGGAGGCCCTGGAGCATGCGCCGGAAAATCCATTGGCCGACCTGTCGATCTTGCCGGCGACGGAACGCGAAGAGTTGCTGGTGGGCTTCAACGCCACCCAGGCCGAATACCCGCTGGCGCAGACGATTCACGGGTTGTTCGAAGCGCAAGTTCAGCGCACGCCGGAATCGCTGGCGGTGCTGCATCGCGGACAACGCCTGAGCTATCGCGAACTGAACGAGCGGGCCAACCGCCTGGCCCATTACCTGCGCAAGCAGGGGGTGAAACCCGATTCCCGGGTGGCGATCTGTGTCGAGCGAAGCCTCGACATGGTGGTGGGCCTGTTGGCGATCCTCAAGGCCGGCGGCGGTTACGTACCGCTGGATCCGGCTTACCCGGCGGACCGGATCGCCTACATGCTGGAAGACAGCGCCCCGGCGGCGGTGCTGGCCCAGGCGGCGACGCTTGGATTGTTGGCCGGCGCTGCGATGCCGGTCATCGATCTGGGCAGCGAACTTTGGCAGGACGAATCCGTTCTGAATCCCCAGGTTCCGGAACTGACCTCGTCGCACCTGGCCTATGTGATCTACACCTCCGGTTCCACCGGTCTGCCCAAGGGCGTGATGATCGAGCACCGCAACACGGTGAACTTCCTGACCTGGGCGCAGCGTTCCTCCGATGCGCAAACCCTGTCGAAGACGCTGTTTTCCACTTCTTTGAACTTCGACCTGGCGGTCTACGAGTGCTTCGCGCCGTTGACCTGCGGTGGCAGCATCGACGTGGTCACCAACGTGCTGGAACTGCAACAGGGCGAGCACGACATCACCTTGATCAACACCGTACCGTCCGCCCTCAAGGCACTGCTGGCATCCGGTGGCTTGGGCGAGGGTGTCGAGACCGTCAACGTGGCGGGCGAAGCCCTCAAGCGCAGCCTGGTGGAGGCGCTGTTCGAGCAGACTTCCGTCAAGCGCCTGTGCAACCTGTATGGCCCATCGGAAACCACCACTTATTCAAGCTGGGTATCGATGTCCCGCGAAGAGGGTTTCG
This sequence comes from Pseudomonas sp. NFACC43, assembly GCF_900119645.1. Lineage (NCBI taxonomy): Bacteria > Pseudomonadati > Pseudomonadota > Gammaproteobacteria > Pseudomonadales > Pseudomonadaceae > Pseudomonas > Pseudomonas sp. NFACC43. The sequence goes on along the minus strand of NZ_FPKK01000026.1, from coordinate 3,157 downwards.
CTGCGCATATCGGTAAACCGGTGGCCAACACCCAGTTCTATCTGCTGGATGAACAGCGGCAACCGGTGCCATTGGGCGTACCGGGAGAGATCTATATCGGCGGTGCCGGTGTGGCGCGCGGTTACCTCAATCGCGATGACCTCACTGCCGAACGCTTCCTGAAGGACCCGTTCAGCAGCGAACCCAACGCCCGGATGTACAAGACCGGCGACCTGGGGAGATACCTGCCGGACGGCAATATCGAATACCTGGGTCGTAACGACGATCAGGTGAAGATCCGTGGTTTCCGCATCGAACTGGGGGAGATCGAAGCACGGCTCGCTGGGCATGAAGCGGTAAAAGAGGCGGTGATCCTGGCCCGTGAGGACGTCCCCGGCGATAAACGCCTGGTGGCCTATTTCACCGAGTCCCGGGCCGTGGACATCGAGGCCCTGCGCAGCCATCTGCAAGGGCAATTGCCGGATTACATGGTGCCCGTGGCCTACGTACGCCTGGACGCCTTGCCGTTGACCCCCAACGGCAAGCTGGACCGCAAGGCCTTGCCGGCGCCAGACCTCGACTCGGTCATTACCCGAGGCTATGAAGCCCCTCAAGGCGACGTCGAAACCACCCTGGCGCAGATCTGGCAAGCGCTGCTGGGCGTGGAACAGGTCGGTCGTCACGACCATTTCTTCGAACTGGGCGGTCATTCCCTGCTGGCCGTCAGCCTGATCGAGCGGATGCGCCAGGTGGGCCTGAGTGCCGACGTGCGCGTGCTGTTCGGCCAGCCAACGCTATCGGCGCTGGCGGCGGCAGTGGGCGGGTACTGCGAAGTCGAGGTGCCGGCCAACGGCATTGCCCGGGATTGCACGAGAATCATGCCGGACATGCTGTCGTTGACCAGGCTGGACCAGGAGGCCATCGACCGGATCGTGGCGAGCGTGCCGGGTGGTGCGGGCAATGTGCAGGACATCTACCCCCTGGCACCGCTCCAGGAGGGGATTCTCTACCATCATCTGTCGGCCGAGCAGGGCGACCCCTATCTCCTTCAGGCGCTGTTTGGCCTGCGAGACCGGCAGCGCCTCGATGATTTCATCCTTGCGTTGCAGAGCGTCATCGATCGCCACGACATCTTGCGTACCGCGATCGTGTGGGAAGGCCTCGACGAACCTCAGCAAGTGGTCTGGCGCCAGGCGCCGCTGAAGCTGGAAGCGTTCGAGCCGGACCCGCAAGGCGCAGGCATCGTCGAACAGTTGCAACAACGTTTCGATGCCCGGCTCTATGGGCTGGACATGACCCAGGCACCGTTGATGCACCTGGCCTTCGCCGAAGACAAGCCCAACCAGCGCTGGGTCGCCCTGCTGCTGTTCCACCACATCGCCCTTGACCATACGGCGCTTAAAGTGGTGCAGCGCGAAATGCAGGCGCATCTGCTGGGGCTAGTCGGGCAACTGGATGCGGCAGTGCCTTATCGCAACTATGTGGCCCAGGCTCGCCTGGGCGTGAGCCAGGAAGAGCACGAGGCGTTCTTCCGCGACATGCTCGGCGACGTGGAGGAGCCGACCCTGCCGTTCGGCTTGCAACAGGTGCAGGGGGACGGCCACGACATCGAAGAAGCCGGCCGATTGCTCGAGCGCGATCTGAGCCGTCGTCTGCGGCGTCTTGCGCGCCGGTCCGGCGTGGGGACGGCCAGCCTTTGTCACTTGGCCTGGGCGCAAGTCCTGGCCTGTGTCTCGGGCAAATCCGAGGTGGTGTTCGGTACGGTGCTGCTGGGCCGGATGCAGGGCGGCCAGGGTGCCGACCGCGCATTGGGCATGTTCATCAATACCTTGCCCCTTCGCGTCAGCGTCGATGACCAGGATGTCCGCACGGGTGTCCAGGCCGTCCATGGGCGTCTCACCGCGCTGTTGGGCCATGAGCACGCCTCGCTGGCCCTGGCGCAACGCTGCAGTGGCGTGAGCGCACCGGCACCGCTGTTCAGTGCCTTGCTGAACTACCGCAACTCCAGTGAACAGGTCGATGCGCTGGAGGTTGACGCTGCCTGGCAGGGCATCGAGACGCTGGACGGCGAATCACGTACCAACTATCCCCTGACGTTGTCGGTGGATGACCTGGGCGAGGATTTCGCCCTGACCGTCCTGGTGAAGAACGGCATCGGCGCGCAGCGGGTCTGCGCGTATATGGAGCGCGCGCTGCAGAGCCTCGCCACGGCACTGGAGTCCAGCCCGGCTACACGTCTGCACGACCTGGCTGTGCTGCCCCATGCCGAACGCGAGCGGGTACTGGAGGCGTTCAACGCGACCACACGCGCCTATCCACGGGACAAGACCGTCCATGCCGTGTTCGAACAGCAGGCGCAGGATTGTGCGGATGCCATCGCCGTGGTGCACGATGAACAATGCCTGACCTACGGTGAACTCAACATCAGGGCCAATCGTCTGGCTCGCCATCTGGCAGGCCTGGGTGTGCAGCCGGGGGACCGTGTAGCGCTGGGATTGGCCCGTTCGGTTGAACTGCTGGTCAGCCAGTTGGCGGTGCTCAAGTGCGCCGCCGTCTACGTGCCGCTGGACACCAGCGCGCCGTTGGAACGCCAGCAGTTCATGGTCGACGACAGCGGGGCCAAGGTCCTGCTGACCCAGAGCTCCCTGGTCTCGGCGAAGAGCGCTGTGCGGGTCGACCTGGATCGCCTGGAGTTGGCTGAAGCCAGCACCGACCTCGATCTGCCCCAGAGCGCCGAAGCGGTGGCCTACATCATGTACACCTCCGGTTCCACCGGCACTCCCAAGGGGGTGCTGGTGCCGCATCGGGCGATCAACCGACTGGTGATCAACAACGGCTACGCCGATTTCAATGCCCGGGACCGGGTGGCGTTCGCCTCCAACCCGGCCTTCGACGCCAGTACCCTGGACGTCTGGGCGCCATTGCTCAACGGCGGCTGCGTGGTGGTGGTCGACCAGGACGTGCTGTTGTCCCGGGAGCGTTTCGCCCGGTTGCTGACCGAGCAGCGGGTCAGCGTGCTGTGGATGACCGCCGGCCTGTTCCATCAGTACGCCGCCGGCCTGATGCCGGTGTTCAAGCACTTGCGTTACCTGATCGTCGGCGGTGATGTGCTCGATCCGGCGGTGATCGGCCGGGTCTTGAAAGAAGGCGCGCCGCAGCACCTGCTCAATGGCTATGG
>NZ_FPKK01000027.1:0-16456 GCF_900119645.1 Pseudomonas sp. NFACC43 | reverse complement strand
CGCGCAAGGACAATTGATCGGCCAGCCCCAAGGGGCTGTCCCAATCCAGGGACGTGCCCCATTGCTGTTCGCCCGTGCTCCGCTGGCCGTCGTTGTGCCGCGACAACCCGACGCGCCAGGGTTTTTGCGGGGTGTTCTGCACCAGCACTTCACTGCCGCCGACATGCTGCCCGGGCATCAGCTCCATCTGCGCCTGGTTCGATGGCAGGCGGTTGAGCTGGTCCACCATCTGCTCGATCTCCCGCAGGTTGACCAAGTCGCCGACCTTGCCGGGAAACGCCATCGCCAGTTCACCTTCCGAGAGCCGGCTGTTTTCGGCGCCCTTCAAGCCCTCGAGGCGCCCCTCCACCACCAGCACCTGCAAGTGACCGTCGGACAAATCCTGCTGCGGCAGGTAGGCACGACTGGTGACCAGGCCTTTCTCGATGTAGCGGTCGGTGATGACCTTGAGCAGTTCGTTGAGTTGCGGCACGCCCAGGCATTGGCCGATGTAGGGCGCCAACAGGCGCTCGCGCTCAGCGGAGGAAAGGCTGTCGGCGCCCTTGAGCTCGATGGTGCGGATGGGGAAGCAGCGGGTATCGACCGGCGCCGTCGGCTGGGCCGGCTTCGCCTCCTGGCCGGGCAGGTTCTTCAGATCCTCCAGGCGCCGGCGCTGTTCTTCGAGCAAACGGTTCTGGCGTTCGCGGATCAGGTCAGTGTCACCGGGGGTGGGGGCAGCGTGAGCGGGGGGCAGCGGAGAAAGGCACAGCAAAGCCAAGCACAACCTCGCCCAACGGGCGGGTGAGAACATGTTCGATCCCTCGAGCAAAATGACATCAAAATAGTGGCGCGATACTAGTTAGCCATCATTTTGACGTCAATTAAAAAGCTGGACCCTGAGGGTATGGCCGGAACCGTTTGTCGGAAATCAGACGATTCTGTCTTTCGGTACGAAACGTCTCGTGAGGAAGCCGGACGCTTCTCTTCAAGCCCAGAAATAATTCGATCCAATCGTCCGGCTTCCTTGGGTCGCTGAACTTTCAACCCCGCGCAAGCCTCAACCCCTTACAGCCCAACAAGGAATACGAGGCCCGCCATGAAGACCCTGATGAAACTCACCTTTGCCGCCACCCTCGCCTGCGCCCTTCCGGCCGGGGCCACCTGCACACCCGAAGAAGCCACCATCAAGCGTGAGCAACTGGCCCAGGAAGTGACCAAGCTCACCGAGCAGAACCCGGCCAAGGCCAAGGAAATCAATGATGAGTTGCAGGCCATGGACCTGGAGACGGCCAGCAAGGATCTGCCGGATAAGTGCCAGTTGATCGATAAGCGCCTGGAAGAGTTGAAGCATGCAGAGAAGAAGGCCGACTGATCGATCCAAACCTCCCTCCGCTTCTGTGGCGAGGGAGCTTGCTCCCGCTGGGGGCGAAACACCTGTGAAACCAGCGTGGCTGATGTGTCAGGCAGAACAGTAGTGGGGCTGTCATGCAGCCCAGCGGGGCGGTGCGACGTTTCGCTAAATCCCTTCGCTACAGTTCTGGTCGAACTTCTGAAGTTCATGCATAAAAAAACCGGACTCAAGGTCCGGTTTTTTTATGCAGCGCTACTGACCACTCATTCAGCCGCCGGCGCCTGGGGCTTGCGGCGTTTGAGCGGGGCCATGCCGTCCTTGCTGACCAGGGCCGGGGCCTCGGTCTTCGGGCGGTTGGCGGTCTTGCGCTTGGTCGGGGCCTTGGCGGCGGATTTCTTCTTGTCGCCCTTGGCATCGACTTTTTTCTTCTTCGCGCCAACGGCCTTGCCCGAAGCCTTGACCTTTTTCGGTCCGCTGTAGGTGCCTTTGACTTCCTTGATGGTGCGGCGCTCGAAGCTCTGCTTGAGGTAGCGCTCGATGCTCGACATCAGGTTCCAGTCGCCATGGCAGATCAGCGAGATCGCCAGGCCATCATTGCCGGCGCGGCCGGTACGGCCGATGCGGTGCACGTATTCGTCGCCACTGCGAGGCATGTCGAAGTTGATGACCATGTCCAGGCCTTCGACATCCAGGCCACGGGCGGCGACGTCAGTGGCCACGAGGATTTTCACCCCGCCCTGCTTGAGGCGGTCGATGGCCAGCTTGCGGTCTTTCTGGTCCTTCTCGCCGTGCAGGACGAACGCCTTGTATTCCTGGGCGACCAGGCGACCGTAGATGCGGTCGGCCATGGCCCGGGTATTGGTGAACACGATGGCTTTTTCGTAGGTTTCGTTGGCCAGCAACCAGTTCACGATCTGCTCTTTGTGCTGGTTGTGGTCGGCGGTGATGATTTGCTGGCGGGTGGTGGAGTTCAGCTGGCTGACCGCGTTGAGCTGCAGGTGCTCGGGATTGTTCAGCACCTTGGCCACCATTTCCCGCAGGCCCGAGCCGCCGGTGGTGGCGGAGAACAGCATGGTCTGTTGACGCTGGCTGCACTCGTCCACCAGGCGCTGCACGTCTTCGGCAAACCCCATGTCCAGCATGCGGTCGGCTTCATCCAGCACCAGCACTTCGACTTCCTTGAGGTCGAGGTTGCCGGCGTTCAGGTGCTCGATCATCCGCCCCGGCGTGCCGATCAGGATGTCCGGTACCTTGCGCAGCATGGCGGCCTGGACCTTGAAGTCTTCGCCGCCGGTGATCAGGCCGGACTTGATGAAGGTGAATTGCGAGAAGCGCTCCACTTCCTTCAAGGTCTGCTGGGCCAGTTCGCGGGTCGGCAGCAGGATCAGGGTCTTGATGCTCACTCGAACCTTGGCCGGGCCGATCAGGCGGTTGAGGATCGGCAGCACGAACGCGGCGGTCTTGCCGCTGCCGGTTTGCGCCGTCACCCGCAGGTCACGCCCCTGGAGCGCGAGCGGAATAGCCGCGGCCTGCACCGGCGTCGGCTCGACAAATTTAAGCTCGGCCACGGCTTTGAGCAGGCGTTCGTGCAGGGCGAATTGGGAAAACACGGGTGCTACCTCGAAGAAATGCAAAAAAACAGCTGCATAGGGTAACGGTTTCGAGCGCGCAGGCCGAGTTTCTTTGTGCAAAGCGCGACAAAACAGTGTGTTTTTATCAACGAAACCGTCATCAACGGTCACTTCACCGGGCTTAAATGCTCTAATTCGCCTTCGTCGCGCTCACAGAAGAACCGTTTCGTCCATGGATATCAAACAGCTCTGGCTCAATCTTCAAGACCTCTGGGGTGCCCTCGACCAGCATCCGCTCCTGCATTGCGGCCTGGCCCTGGCGCTGCTGCTGGTCATCGCCCTGGTACTGGGGCGCGTGGCGCGCTACGTGATCCTGCATGGTGCCAAGCTGCTCGGGCGCCAGCCGGCCCTGAACTGGGTCAACGACCTGCGCCAGAACAAAGTCTTCCATCGACTGGCACAGACGACGCCGTCGTTGATCATCCAGTTCGGCCTGCACCTGGTGCCCGGGCTGAGCAAGACCAGCCTGGTGTTCCTCGGCAATGTCGCCCTCTCCTTCACGATCCTGTTCATGCTCCTGGCCATCAGCGCCCTGCTCAGCGCCCTGCTGGACGTCTACGCCCGCACCGAACATGCGCGTACCCGCTCGATCAAGGGGTATGTGCAACTGACGAAAATGGTGCTGTATGTGTTCGGCGCGATCATCATCGTCGCCACCCTGATCGACCGTTCGCCGCTGTTGCTGCTGTCCGGCCTGGGTGCGATGTCGGCGGTGATCCTGTTGGTCTACAAGGACACACTGTTGTCCTTCGTCGCCAGCGTGCAGTTGACCAGCAACGATATGCTGCGGGTCGGCGACTGGATCGAGATGCCCCAGGTCGGCGCCGACGGCGATGTGGTGGACATCACGCTGCATACGGTCAAGGTGCAGAACTTCGACAAGACCATCGTCTCGATCCCCACCTGGCGCCTGATGTCCGAATCGTTCAAGAACTGGCGCGGCATGCAGCAGTCCGGCGGGCGGCGGATCAAGCGCAGCCTGTTCATCGACGCCAGTGGCGTGCGCTTCATCAACGACGATGAAGAACGGCACTTGACCCAGGTACGCCTGCTGACCGACTACATCACCCGCAAACAGGCCGAGCTCAAGGCCTGGAACGAAGCCCAGGGCAATGTGGCGGCAATGTCGGCCAACCGGCGGCGGATGACCAACCTGGGCACGTTCCGGGCCTATGCGTTGGCCTATCTCAAGAGCCATCCCGAGATCCAGCCGAACATGACCTGCATGGTCCGGCAACTGCAGACCACGGCCCATGGCATCCCCCTGGAAATCTACTGCTTCACCGGCACCACCGTGTGGGCCGATTACGAGCGGATCCAGGGGGACATCTTCGATTATCTGCTGGCGGTGATGCCGGAGTTCGGCTTGAACCTGTACCAGCAACCCAGCGGCATGGACCTGCGTTCCGGCTTGCTGCCGGCAGTGCTGGGGGCCAGTCATCTGCCCGAACAGGAAAAAGACCTGGCGTAGCGCCAGATAAAGACCTGCCCCTTTCCACAGCGCCATAACGCTGAAAAAGGAAAAACCCCGGCGGGAGCGAGCAAGCTCGACTCCCACCAGGGTGATGTCCCGCCGGGTTACTTGACCTGGCGCTGCGGTGCCTTGTGCACCATGGTGTAGGCGTAGTCCACGCCCATGCCATAAGCGCCGCTGTGTTCCAGCACCAGTTCCATCACCGCCTCGTACGTGTCCTTGTGTGCCCAGTCGCGTTGGTATTCCAGCAGCACTTGCTGCCAGGTCACCGGCACCGCACCTGCCTGGATCATCCGCTGTACCGACATGTCGTGGGCTTCCTTGCTGGTACCGCCGGAGGCGTCGGTGACGATGTACACCTCGTAGCCTTCAGCCAGTGCTTCCAGTGCCGGGAAGGTCAGGCAAACCTCGGTCCACAGCGCCGCGATGATCAGTTTCTTGCGGCCGGTGGCTTTCACCGCATCCACCAGGGCCTTGTCTTCCCAGGAGTTCATCGAGGTGCGCTCGATAGGCTTCTGGTCCGGGTGGACCGCCAACAGCTCAGGCCAGATGTAACCGCTGAAGCTTTCGGTTTCGACCGATGTGTAGATGGTCGGCACGTTGAAGATCTTCGCCGCCTTGGCCAGGCCCACAGTGTTGTTCTTCAGGGTCTGGCGGTCGATCGATTGCACGCCGAAGGCCATTTGCGGCTGGTGGTCGATCAGGATCAGGGCGGAGTTGGTTGGGTTCAGCAGTTCGCGGATAGACATGGTGTGTTCCTTTTAAATGTCGATATTTCACTGGTTTGGGTCAGTAGCGCTTGCCTTCGTCGGTGTTGTCGTCGGCATGGGTGTACTTTAGGGGCTACCAATAAAAGGGACAATTACCTAAAATAGAGAATCATTGATTCTAAAATAGGGACAATAATGGATCGCATCGACTGCATGCGTGCCTTCGTCGTCACGGTCGGAGAAAACGGCTTTGCAGCCGCCGCCCGCGCCATGGACGTACCGAGGTCAAAGGTCAGCAAGCAAATCCAGGCGCTGGAAGAAGCGATTGGCGTGCAGCTGCTGCAACGCACCACGCGCAGCCTGCATCTCACCGAAGCGGGGGCCGAGTATTTCGAAGCGGCGCGGGAAGTGTTGGCGGCCCTGGATGAAGCCGAGCAACGGGCACGGGACGGGATTGGCGAACTGCGCGGGGTGTTGCGGGTCAACGCGCCGATGTCGTTCGGCCTGCGCCGGCTGGGCAAGTTGATCCCGCTGTTTCATGAACGGCATCCGAACATCGAGCTGCAGGTGGTGCTCAGCGACCAGCAGGTGGATCCGGTGCGCGGCGGTTTCGACGTGACCATCCGCATCGCCAGCATGCCCGACTCGACCATGATCGCCCGGCAACTGGCACCGGCCCCGCGAATCCTGGTGGCCGCCCCCGCCTATCTCGAGCGGGCGGGCGTGCCGCAGAACCCTCAGGACCTGCGCGCCCATCAATGCCTCAACTACGGCTACCTGCAAAGTGGCGCGAGCCTGCAACTGTGCAACGGCAAGGAGACGCAACGGGTCAATGTCACCGGCCCCCTGCATGTCAACAACGGCGACTTGCTGGCACAGGCCGCCGAGGCCGGCATGGGCATCGCGCTGCTGCCGGACTTCATCGTTGAAGATGCCCTGGCTGCCGGACGCCTGGTGCCGGTCCTGTGCGACTGGAAGGCGCCGGCGATCAGCATCAATGCCGTGTACTCGTCGGCACGGCGGCTACCGCAGAAAACCCGGGCGTTCATCGAATTTATGGTGGAGCAATTGGCGATCAAGCAGGGCGCTCCGGGCGCTTGCTGAGATCGCCGATGATTCACCTGGCAACCAGCGGTCTGCGCAAGCTCAAGCGGCTCATCCAGACCGCCGCCAGGATCACGCCCCCGCCCAGGAACAGCCGCCCCAGTTCCTCGTGCTGATTCCAGATCAGCAGGTTCAGCAACAACCCCACCGGCACATGCAGGTTGTTCATCACCGCCAGCGTCCCGCCCTGGACCAGGCAGGCGCCTTTGTTCCACCAGTAAAGTCCCAGCGCCGTGGAGACCAGGCCAAGGAAAACCAGCACGCCCCATTGCAACGCAGCTTCAGGCCAGAAATCCGCCTTGCCGAACAGCAGGAACGCCGGCAGCACCACCGCCAGCGCACCGAGGTAGAAGTAGCCGAAACGCCGATAGTGCGGCAGATCACTCGGGTAACGCGCCACCAGGCGCCGGTACAGGACCTGCCCGGCCGCGTAGGTGAAGTTGGCCAGTTGCAGCAGCAGGAAGCCCATGAAGAAATCCGGGCTGACCCGGTCATAGCGAATCACTGCGGCTCCCGCCACGGCCACCAGCGCCGCGATCAATGCCCAGGGATTGAATCGGCGGTTCAGTGCGTCTTCGATCAGAGTCACGTGCAATGGCGTGAGGATGGTAAACAGCAATACCTCGGGCACCGTCAATACCCGGAAGCTCAGGTACAGGCAGACGTAGGTCACGCCGAACTGCAAGGCGCCGATCAGCAGCATGCCGCGCATGAACGACGGTTCCACCTGGCGCCAGCGCGTCAGTGGAATGAACACCAGCCCGGCCAGCAGGACCCTTACCAGCACGGCAAAGTAACTGTCGACATGCCCGGCCAGGTATTCGCCAATCAGGCTGAAGGAAAATGCCTGAATCAAGGTTACAAAAAGTAGATAGCCCATACGCCCCTCGTTTCGGATGGCGGCGAAGATAGCCGTTTTGACGCAGGGGGGCGAGCCTGGGCGGATTACGGACCGGGGATGGGAGCTGCGGCCGAGTGGCTGGCACCGCGTTGCCAATGGGCATTGGTCGCGCGCTGCAGCACTCGGGTCAGCGCTTGGAAGTTCGCCGGCTTGGTCAGAACGTCATCGGCGCCAGCGGCTCTGAAACGCTCGATCTCGCTGGAAAACGCGCTTGCGGTGAATGCAACGACATAGCAGGTATCGCCACATGGAAGTTCGCGAATCCTGCGGATGGCCTCCAGACCGTCCATGACCGGCATGTTGATATCCATAAAAATGATCCCCGGGATCGCCGCCATGCACCGGTTGATCGCCTCCTGGCCGGTTGATGCCAGGTCCGGCGAATATCCCAGCTCCTGCAGCATCGCCATGGCGACTTTCTGGCTCACGGGATGATTCTCCACCAGAAGAATATCGAGCGGGTACTGGCTGGCAAAGGATGAGTCGTAACCCACCTGCGCCTCCTCCTCGAGGGGGATTTGCGAAACTGGAAAGATTTCCATCGGGAGCGAGAAGCTGAACGTCGACCCCACCCCGGGCTGACTGGTGAACGACAACGTTCCGCGCTGCGCCTCCACCAGGTTCTTGCAGATGGAAAGCCCCAGGCCACTCCCGGCGAAGCGCTGGTTGCTCGCCCTTGCGAGCTGGGAGAACGGCTGGAAGAGGTTGTGCTGCAGCTCCTCGGGAATGCCGATGCCGGTATCACGAATGGAAAAATCCAGCCAGGCCTGGGGGCCATGACCACTGGTCGTGACCTTGAGGGAGATCTTGCCGCTGTCGGTGAACTTGACCGCATTTCCCAGCAGGTTGATCAGTATCTGGCGAAGACAATCGCTATCGGTCTTGATCAACGATGGCACATCCGGCGAAACCTGGGCCTCGAGTACCACTGGCTTGTCCTGGATGTTCTGGCGGGTGATGTCGATACAGGACGAAACCAGCGCCCTAAGTTCGAAAATAGAAGGCTTGAGCTCCAGCTTGCCGGCTTCGATCTTCGCCAGGTCGAGCACGTTATCGATCAGGGAGAGCAGGGTTCGCCCGCTGGCATGAATCGTTTTCAACAGGCGGCTTTGCTCCGGATCCAGGTCGGATCGAGCCAGTAATTCGGTCGCGCCGATGACGCTGTACATCGGCGTGCGGATTTCATGGCTCATGGTCGCCAGGAACCGGGTTTTCGAACGATCGGCCTCTTCGGCGGCCTGTTTGGCCTGGTTCAACAGCCGTTCGTTCATGTGCAGTTCCTGGAGGTGGCCGCGCATGCGCAGAAGAATGAGCGCGAGAAAGACCAGGATGGCCACGACGATGTGATACAGCGAATCGTGGTTGAGCTGCTGGTAGTAATCCTCCAGGGTAATCTCGGCCCCGGCCACATAAACCGTTCCATCCCTTGATTTCATGGGGACGAAGACAGCGCGAAAGTCCCCCCAGTGATCCGAGTAATCGATCCAGGTGGGCTGCGTACGCTCGAAGCTGTCGAGCAGCGCCTGGCTGGCATCCGGGTAAGGATCGAAGAACCGCACGAAATTCTTCTCTCGGATTTCCTTTTCCGATGCGCTGGAGCTGATCAGGATGGCCTTGGCGTCACGTTTGATCACGCTATAGACGAAGGCGGTGCCCATGGACTCGTTGAAGCTGGAAAGCCGCTGGATGGCGTCCCAGTCCTGTTCCGGGGTCTTGGACTGCTTGTCGACCAGATTGTCATGGTAGCGGTCGCCCAGGATCGCCGAAGCGCCCAGCGCGGCATGCAACAGTTTGTTATTGATGTTCTCGGTGAGTACGCCCTGGGTCTGGACGTAGAGATAGTAGATGTACCCACTGGCACCTAGGACATAAGCCAGAAGTAAAGCCCATGTCTTTCGTTTGAGTTTGAACATCTATGACAGCCTCCCTACTGCGCGCGCCCAAGCATAGGTTGATGACCGGCGGGAAACAATTCTTATCTCCCTGGGCTCGATCATGAAGGGCCGGTGTCGACTTGACCGAGCGCCCCGTTTCCCTTCCTCGGCCGGTGTCGCAATCGCTGCAGAACTCAAACCTCAGGTGAACAGGCAAAAAAAAGCCCGATGTCGCTAAAGCGTTCGATCGGGCTACGGCACTCAGGAGCAATAAGTGCAAAGGGAGGTTCGATGCGCAAAACGGTTTGAAGGGAAGCGCCAGGTCACTAGACCACCTGGCGATTATCCGAGGATTAACGGATCAGGCGACCTCGGCCAGTCTGGCATTGGCCTGGTTCAAGCCCTTCTCCTGGAAGTCGCCGCCCAGGTTCATGCCCTCGGCGTGGATGAAGGTCACATCATGGATGCCGATGAAGCCCATGACCTGGCGCAGGTAGGGTTCCTGATGGTCCGAACTGCCGCCGGCGTGGATCCCGCCACGGGCGGTCAGCACGAAGGCACGCTTGCCCACCAGCAGGCCCTGCGGGCCGGTGGGGGTGTATTTGAAGGTCACACCGGCGCGCAGCACATGGTCGAGCCAGGCTTTCAAGGTACTGGGGATAGCGAAGTTGTACATCGGCGCGGCCATGACCAGCACGTCGGCGGCGAGCAATTGATCGGTGAGCTGGTTGGAGCGCTCCAGCGAAGCAGTTTCCACTTCGTTGCGTTGCTCGGCAGGCTTCATCCAACCGCCCAGCAGGTTGGCGTCCAGATGAGGCACCGGGTTGACGGCCAGGTCCCGCACGCTGATTTCATCGCCGGGGTGGGCGGCTTGCCACTGCTTGATGAAGGTCTGGGTCAGTTGACGGGAAACCGAGTCTTGCTGGCGGGCACTGCTTTCGATGATCAGAACGCGGGACATGGGATGTAGCCTCCATCGGAAAATGTTGTCAGTCGATGGAGTGAAGGTTAAACGTGACCATATCGATGAAAAAGCGCAAATAACTGCTGCAAACCATCGATAATTTCGTTTATAAGCAAGGCACGCGTTGCAGCGCCGCCTTGCACCCGATCATTTCGGCTTGCAGGTCAGCACGATCCGCAGCTTGATGATGTCGCGATTGAACTTGGCGGTCACGTTCTTGAACTTGCCCGCGGCGACTTCGATCTTGCGAGTGCGAGGTGCCTCGGGACCATTGCGGAACAGCACGGTACAGGCCGCGTCGGTGTTGCCATAGTTGTTGACCTGGATGGAGCCGATATCGGCGTCGGTGTCGTAGGGGGTGTAGTCGATGCTGACGCCTTCGAGGTGTTTTTCCACGTCGATGGGGTAGGCAAAGGCAGTCAGCGGCAGCAGGGCCAGCAACGCACAACAGGTTTTTTTCATTCGGCAGTCTCCACCCGGGGACCGCCAGCTTAGGACAAGAGGAGCTCAATATGAAAGCGCCCCGTGTGACCCTTGATCAATGGCGAACGTTGCAGGCGGTAGTGGACCACGGCGGCTTCGCCCAGGCCGCCGAAGTGTTGCACCGCTCCCAGTCATCGGTGAGCTACACCGTGGCCCGCATGCAGGACCAGCTCGGCGTGCCGCTGCTGCGCATCGATGGACGCAAGGCCGTGCTGACCGAAGCCGGGGGCGTGCTGTTGCGTCGTTCCCGGCAACTGGTTAAACAGGCCAGCCAACTGGAGGACCTGGCCCATCACATGGAACAAGGCTGGGAAGCGGAAGTGCGCCTGGTGGTCGACGCCGCCTACCCCACCGCCCGTCTCGTACGGGCGCTGACGGCATTCATGCCCCAGAGCCGCGGTTGCCGGGTGCGCCTGCGCGAGGAGGTACTGTCCGGCGTCGAAGAAGTATTGCTCGAAGGCGTGGCCGACCTGGCCATCAGCGGTTTCAGCATTCCCGGTTATCTGGGGGCGGAATTGAGCGACGTGGAATTCGTCGCGGTGGCCCATCCCGAACACGCCCTGCATCGGCTCAATCGCGAACTCAGTTTCCAGGACCTGGAAAGCCAGCTGCAGGTGGTGATCCGCGACTCCGGTCGCCAGCAGCCCCGTGACGTGGGCTGGCTCGGCGCCGAGCAGCGCTGGACCGTCGGCAGCCTCGCCACCGCCGCCACCTTCGTCAGCAGCGGCCTGGGCTTCGCCTGGCTGCCCCGGCACATGATCGAACGGGAATTGAGAGAAGGCACGCTTAAGCGGCTACCCTTGGACCAGGGCGGCAGTCGCAACCCGAGCTTCTATCTGTATTCGAACAAGGAAAAACCCTTGGGGCCGGCCACGCAGATTCTCATCGAACTGCTGCGCACCTTCGACACCGCGCCGCTGGATGCGCCCTTTGCCGCCCCTGAACAAGCCTGACAAGGATTTCGCCGATGGCCTATTTCGTTCATGAAGATTGCAACCTGCATTACGAGGAATATGGCCACGGCGCCCCGTTGGTCCTGGTCCACGGGCTGGGCTCCAGCACTCAGGACTGGGAAAAGCAGATCCCGGTGTTATCCGCCCATTACCGCCTGATCGTCGTGGACGTGCGCGGCCACGGCCGTTCCGACAAACCCCGCGGGCGCTACAGCATCGAAGCCTTCAGCGCCGACCTGGTGGCCCTGATCGAGCACCTGGCCCTGGGCCCGGTGCACTTGGTGGGCTGGTCCATGGGAGGCATGATCGGCTTTCAACTGGCCGTGGACGAACCCCGCCTGGTCAGGAGCCTGTGCATCGTCAACAGCGCTCCCCAGGTCAAGATCCGTACCGCGGACGATTGCTGGCAATGGTTCAAGCGCTGGAGCCTGATGCGCATCCTCAGCCTGGAAACCATCGGCAAGGCCCTCGGTGCCAAGCTTTTCCCCAAGCCCCACCAGAGCGCCCTGCGACTGGAAATGGCCCGGCGCTGGGCAACCAATGACAAACATGCTTATCTCGCCAGCTTCGACGCCGTCGTGGGCTGGGGGGTCCAGGAACGACTTTCCCGGATCGCCTGTCCAACCCTGGTCATCTGCGCCGATC
Organism: Pseudomonas sp. NFACC43; assembly: GCF_900119645.1. Taxonomy (NCBI): domain Bacteria; kingdom Pseudomonadati; phylum Pseudomonadota; class Gammaproteobacteria; order Pseudomonadales; family Pseudomonadaceae; genus Pseudomonas; species Pseudomonas sp. NFACC43. The sequence goes on along the minus strand of NZ_FPKK01000027.1, from coordinate 4,387 downwards.
ACGACTACACCCCGGTGGCAGTCAAAGAAGCCTATGTAAAGCTGCTGCCCGATGCACGGCTGGTAGTCATCGCCGATTCACGGCACGCTACCCCGCTGGATCAACCCGAACACTTCAACCAAACCCTGCTCGACTTCCTGATCGCAGTCGACTCCACCCCTCAGGATCATTGAACCCATGCTGAAAAACATCGCCCTCGCCGTCGGCTCCGTCCTGTTTGCCGCCAACCTGATGGCCGCGCAGCCGGCCAAGGCGCCCCACGTAGTGCTGGAGACCACCAACGGCCAGATCGAAATCGAACTGGACCCGGTCAAGGCTCCCGTCAGTACGCAGAACTTTCTCGAGTACGTGGACAGCGGCTTCTACAACGGCACGATCTTCCACCGGGTGATCCCGGGCTTCATGGCCCAGGGCGGTGGCTTCACCCCGCAGATGCGACAGAAGGACACCAAGGGCCCGATCAAGAACGAAGCCAGCAACGGCCTGCATAACGTACGCGGCACCCTGGCCATGGCCCGCACGTCCAACCCGAATTCGGCCACCAGCCAATTTTTCATCAACGTCGCCGACAATGCGTTCCTCGACCCAGGCCGCGACGCCGGCTACGCGGTCTTCGGCAAAGTGGTCAAGGGCATGGACGTGGTGGACATCATCGTCAACTCCCCCGCCGCTACCAAACAAGGCATGCAAAACGTGCCGATCGATCCTGTGATCATCAAGTCGGCCAAGCGCGTCGACCAATAAAGGCACAGGGCAAGCCTGAGCGGCGGCCGATCGAGCGCCGCTCACAGCAGAAAGGAGAGCCCTCGCCCGGGCTGTTTATCCATGGTTTACCGCCGTTTCGAAAAACTGATCGACATCTTCCGCGACGCGCCGAGCGCCGCTCCACCTGACCGCGTCCTGCCCTTCTACACCTACTACCTGAAGCAGGTCTGGCCAAGCTTCGCCGTGCTGCTGGTGGTCGGCTTGATCGGCGCCCTGATCGAAGTGGCGCTGTTCAGCTACCTGAGCCGCATCATCGACCTGGCCCAGGGCACGCCCAACGTCGACTTCTTCAAGATCCACGGCCTGGAGCTGGCGTGGATGGCAGTGGTGGCGTTGATCCTGCGGCCCATTTTCGTGGCCCTGCATGACCTGTTGGTGCACCAGACCCTGAGCCCCGGCATGACCAGCCTGATCCGCTGGCAGAATCACAGCTATGTGCTCAAGCAGAGCCTGAATTTCTTCCAGAACGACTTCGCCGGACGCATCGCCCAGCGCATCATGCAGACCGGCAACTCCCTGCGCGATTCGGCGGTACAGGCCGTGGACGCGCTGTGGCACGTGCTGATCTACGCCATCAGTTCGCTGGTGCTGTTCGCCGAAGCCGACTGGCGCCTGATGATCCCGCTGCTGCTGTGGATCAGCGCCTACATCGGCGCGCTCTACTACTTCGTGCCACGGGTCAAGGAACGCTCCGTGGTGTCCTCCGATGCCCGCTCCAAGCTCATGGGCCGGATCGTCGACGGCTACACCAACATCACCACCCTGAAGCTGTTCGCCCATACCCATTTCGAACAGCAGTACGCACGCGAGGCCATCGAGGAGCAGACCGAAAAGGCCCAGCTGGCCGGACGCGTGGTGACCAGCATGGACGTGGTGATCACCAGCATGAACGGGATGCTGATCGTCGGCACCACTGCCTTGGCGCTGTGGCTATGGACCCAATCGCTGATCAGCGTCGGCGCCATTGCCCTGGCGACGGGGCTGGTGATTCGTATCGTCAACATGTCCGGCTGGATCATGTGGGTGGTCAATGGCATCTTCGAGAACATCGGCATGGTCCAGGACGGCCTGCAGACCATCGCCCAGCCAGTTACCGTCACCGACCGCGACCACGCCAAGCCCCTGGAGGTGGCCCGTGGTGAAGTGCGCTTCGAGCATGTGGATTTCCACTATGGCAAGAAGAGCGGCGTGATCAGCGACCTGAACCTGACCATCAGGCCAGGGGAAAAGATCGGCCTGATCGGCCCGTCCGGCGCGGGGAAATCCACCCTGGTCAACCTGTTGCTGCGCCTGTATGACGTACAGGGCGGACGCATTCTCATCGACGGCCAGGACATCGCCGAAGTGAGCCAGGAAAGCCTGCGCGAACGGATTGGCATGATCACCCAGGACACCTCGCTGCTGCACCGCTCGATTCGCGACAACCTGCTCTACGGCAAGCCCGACGCCACCGATGCGCAGCTATGGGAAGCCGTACACAAGGCCCGGGCCGATGAGTTCATCCCGTTGTTATCCGATGCCCAGGGCCGTACCGGTTTCGATGCCCATGTGGGCGAGCGCGGCGTGAAACTGTCTGGCGGCCAGCGCCAGCGCATCGCCATTGCCCGGGTGCTGCTCAAGGATGCGCCGATCCTGATCATGGACGAAGCGACCTCAGCCCTGGACTCCGAAGTGGAGGCCGCCATCCAGGAAAGCCTGGAGACGCTGATGCAGGGCAAGACCGTGATCGCCATTGCCCACCGCCTCTCGACCATCGCTCGCATGGACCGCCTGGTGGTACTGGAAAACGGCCGCATCGCCGAAACCGGCAGCCATGCCGAACTGCTGGCCCACGGCGGGTTGTATGCGCGGTTATGGCAGCATCAGACCGGAGGGTTCGTGGGGATCGACTGAGCTGAGAGGTGTGGCTTGGCCCCATGAACAAGGAGCTGACGGCTTGCTCACTGTGGCGAGGGGATTTATCCCCATCGGGCTCCTGGCAGGCTGAACCCGGCTGGCCTGACAGAGCGCAGTCTCAGGTTTTTGGGTTGCTGCGCAACCCAGCGGGAATAAATCCCCTCGCCACAGGGGCCGGTGTCGGTCAGCCGATATCAGCACTGCCGATACGGCAGTGCCATCCTGGCCTCTTCGGCATAGGCCAACACGCCTTCATGCTCGCGGGCGAGGAAATCCGCCACTGCCGCTTTCAACCCGGGGTGGCGCAGGTAATGCCAGGAGCGGGTGATCACCGGCTCGAAACCGCGAATCAGCTTATGCTCGCCCTGGGCACCCGCATCGAAACGCTGCAAGCCGTGGGCAATGGCGTAGTCCATGCCCTGGTAGAAACAGGTTTCGAAATGCAGGCGGTCGAACTCCGCCAGGCAGCCCCAATAGCGCCCGTAGAAGCTGTCGCCCCCCACCAGGCTGAATGCCATCGCCACCGGCCGGGTGCCTTGCCTGGCCAGGACCACGCGAATGGCCTCGGGCATGCGTTCGGCCAACAGGCTGAAAAATGCCCGGGTCAGGTACGGCGCCTGCCGGCGTATCGCATAGGTATTGGCGTAACAGGCATAGACAAAATCCCACGACGCCTCATCCAGTTGATGCCCCTCGAGCCATTCGAACTCGATGCCCTGCCCTGCCACCTGCTCGCGTTCCTTGCGCATCTGCTTGCGCTTGCGGGAACTGAGCACGTCGAGGAAATCCTGGAAATCCCGATAACCGCGATTCTGCCAGTGGTACTGGCAGCCGATTCGCTGCAGCCAGCCCTCCTGCCCGGCCAGCGCCGAGTCGGTGAAGGCGTCGGTAAAGTTGATATGGGCGCTGGATAGCCCTTCGATTTCCAGGTAGCCCGGCAGGCTGGCCAGCAACTCCAGGCCGTCCTCGACCCGAGCCGCCAGCAGTCGCGGACCGCTGACCGGGCTGAACGGCACCGCCGTCAGCAGCTTGGGGTAATAGTCGATCCCGGCACGGGCACAGGCGTCGGCCCAGCCATGATCGAACACATATTCGCCGTAGGAATGCCACTTGCGATAACTGGGCAAGGCGGCCAGCAGACGACCCTCTTCGATATGCAGCAGATGTTCCGGCCGCCAGCCGGATTGCACGCCCAGGCTGGCGCTGTCTTCCAACGCGCCCAGGAAGGCGTGGCGCAGGAACGGTTGGTTGGCGGGCACCAGTGCGTCCCACTCTTGAGGCGCGATGGCGGACAGGTTGTCCAGGACGTGTAGCGGCATGCGGTTCCCCGATCTCCAGACTGCGGATGGGGCGAGTATCGCCGATCTCGGCCTGCGCACCATAAAAATGTATGGTCAGCCCTTCTCCTGCAACCTCATGGGCTGTTTTCGGTAAAGCTGGCTTGCGCTAATGTATCCGGGCTCGTTGTGAGCGTTGCTGCAACAACGCTCGGCCCTCGATGAGTAGCCGCTCCCGACTGTCCTGAAAAAACCCTCAGCTTCTAAAGCTGATTTTATTGCCAGGTTCTCAGTCGGGCCGTTTGCCGTTTACTGTCATCAGTCAGTGACGTCGCAAAAGCCGGTGGTAACGCTGTGCATTCAAGCGTTCGGATGTGGGTCGTACTGGCCGCCTTTGGCCAGTACCGCCCACACGATTCGCGCCAGTTTGTTTGCTAGCGCACACGCGA
>NZ_FPKK01000038.1:0-3443 GCF_900119645.1 Pseudomonas sp. NFACC43 | reverse complement strand
GGCTGGGCCGGCCCGAAGTCGGTGGCGGTGCGGTTGAAGTCGCGCAGCAGCAACTGGCGCTCGTCGTCGGGCAGCACGTCCAGGCTGCTGGCGAGACGCTCGGGGGCTTGCTCCAGGGCCTGCACCAGGGCGGCGACGGCCTGGCCCAGGTAGGCGGCGATGCGGTGCGGGTCGATTCCGGTGATGGCTTGGGCCGTCACCGAGAAGTCGTCTCCTTCATCGGCCACCGCCACTTCGATCGGATAGTTGGTACGGGCTTCGTTGCTCAGGAAGCGTACGCCGTCCCAGGCCAGCACCTGGCCTTCGTTGGCCAGCGAGCCGCCATCGGTCTGGTGCCGGTAATTGAGCAGGGTGGTGAACAGCGGCAGGCCGGGGCCGACGCCGCTGCAACGCTGGGCCAGGGCCAGGGACGCCTGCTCATGGGACAGCAGTTCGCTGAGGTCGCGATAGGTTTCGTCCACCAGCGCGCCGACCCCCGACCCGGCCAGTCGCACCCGCACCGGCAAGGTGTTGATGAACACGCCCAGCGCCCGGTCGGCGCCCCGGGAGCCTTGCAGGCGTCCGGCGACCACGGTGCCGAACACCACATCGTCGCGGTCGGTGCAGCGCCCGAGCACCTGGGCCCAGGCGATGTGAAACAGCACCGCCGGCGTCACGCCGGCGCTGCGCGAGCAGGCGCGGATGCGCTGGCTCAGGGCTGGATCCAGGCGCACGCTGGTTTCCGTCACCTGGCTGCCGTCGCCCTGGACATCCAGGACGCCGAAGGGGGCGGTGGGCTCGTCGACGCTGCCCAGGCGCTGGCTGAAATAGGCTTCATGGACCTGGGGCGGGGTCGCCAGGATCTGCGCGACGAACTCCCGATAGGGCATCGGTGCCGGCAGCTCGGCGCCCCGGCCTTGCACCAGGGCCTGGACTTCTTCGAGCACGATCCCCAAAGACACGTGATCGCTGATCATGTGGTGGTCCAGCAGGCTCAGCCACCAGCGTTCGGAGTGCGGGTCCCGGGCGATGCAGGCGCGCATCAACGGCGCCTGTTGCAAGTCCAGGCGCAGGTGGCGCGGGTCGCTCAAGCGCTCCAGCTGAGCGCGCGGGTCTTCATCGCCAGCCAGGGTGACAAGCTGCACCGGCAACGTTGCCTGACGTTGCACCACCTGCACCGCCTGCGGCTGGCCGACCCAGTGCACGGCGCTGCGCAGAATGTCGTGGCGATCGATCACCTGCTGCAAGGCGTCGATAAAGGCATCGAGACGCGCGCGATCGTCGAACTCGATCATCGAGCGCACCAGATACGCATCCCCTTCGTGCCCCAGCAGGTGATGGAACAGGATGCCTTGCTGCAACGGCGCCAGGGGGTAGATGTCCTGGACATTGGCGGCGCCGCCGGGCACGCCGGCGACGATGCGTTCGAGCTGGGCCGGGGTCAGTTCCACCAGCGACAGCATGTCTGGCGTCAGGGCGCTGCAGTCGGCCGCAATGCGGTTGGCTGGCGCCAGGAACGGGGTTTCATCGCTGCGGCCCAGGGCCTGGGCCATCTCCCGCAGGCTGGGCGCGGTGAACACGGTGCGTACCGACGCATTCAGGCCATGCTGGCGCAAGCGGTCGATGAGGCTGACCGCCATCAGCGAATGCCCGCCGAGCTCGAAGAAACGGTCATGGCGTCCGACCTGTTCAAGGCCCAGCAGTTCTTGCCAGACCGTGGCCAGCAGTTGTTCGATCTCGCCCCGCGGCGCCTCGTAGGCCCGGCTGGCGAATGCTTCCTGGCCCGGGGCCGGAAGCGCGCGACGGTCGAGCTTGCCATTGGGCGTCAAGGGCATGGCTTCGAGCTGCACGAAGGCGCTGGGCACCATGTAGTCGGGCAGCACCGCCAGCAGCGCGGCGCGCAATTGCTCCACCGGCACTGGCTCGCCACACAGGTAGGCGACCAGGCGCTTGCTGTCGGATTGGCCCGGTCTGCTTTCCTGGGCCACCACCACGGCCTCGCGCACGCCGGGGCGACCGGCGAGGACGGCCTCGATCTCTCCCAGTTCCACGCGGAAACCGCGGATCTTCACCTGGTCGTCGTTGCGACCCAGGTACTGGAGGGTGCCGTCGGCGCACCAGCGACCCAGGTCACCGGTCTTGTACAGGCGTGCCTGGGGATCGGTGGTGAACGGGTCGGCGATGAACCGTTCGGCGGTCAATGCCTGGCGGTTGAGGTAGCCACGGGCGACGCCGACGCCGCCGATATGGATTTCCCCGGCGACTCCCAGGGGGGCCAGGTTGCCGGCGCCGTCCAGCACATGCAGCTGGGTATTGCGCAGCGGCTTGCCGATGGAACGGAAGTCGTCCCGGTCACTTTCCATGCGGCGGATCGAGGCGTTCACGGTGGCCTCGGTTGGGCCATAGGCGTTGTACAGCGCCGGACGATGGCCGCTGCGGGCGAACCACTGGCTCACCGCCTGTTTACTCACCGCTTCACCACCGATCATGAACTGCCGCAGGCAGGTGGGCAGGGCCACATGGGCATCCCGGCTCACCTGTTGCCAGAACACGGTGGGCAGGTTGGCGACAGTGATCGCGTACTGCTCGCACAAGGTGGCGAAAGCCGCGGTGCCGGCGATCCAGGCATCGCTGCGCAGCACCAGGGTGGCTCCGGACAGCAAGGCGCCGAAGATTTCTTCCACGGACATGTCGAAGGTCATGGTGGCGAACTGCAGGATGCGGTCCCGGGCATCGAGGCTGTAGCGTTCCTGCAAGGCGCCGATCTGGTTGCACAGCGAGCGGTGCTCGAGCATCACGCCTTTCGGTTTGCCGGTAGAACCGGAGGTGTACATGACGTAGGCCAGGTGGCGGGAGGTCAGGCCCTCGATGCGAGGATTGCCGGCGTCGCCGTCAGCCGTGTCGTCCAGCAGCAGCCGGGGCAGTCGCAGCGCCGGCAGTTGCTCGCCCATGGCATTCACCAGGGCAGCCTGGGTGAGCAGTACCCGGGGCGCACTGTCGTCGAGCATGTGTTGCAGGCGATCCTGCGGGTAGTTCGGGTCCAGCGGCACGTAGGCGCCGCCCGCCTTGAGGATCCCCAGCATGCCGACGATCATTTCCAGGCTGCGTTCCACCAGCAGTGCGACACGCTCATCCGGACGCACGCCCGCGGCAATCAGCCGATGCGCGATGCGGTTGGCCCGGGCATTGAGCTCGGCATAGCTGAGGCTGGCCTCTTCGGCCTGCACGGCAATGGCATCGGGATGCGCTTGCACATGCTGCTCGAACCATTCGTGGACCAGGCGGCCCTCGGGAAAGGGCACATGCGTCCGGTTGAAGTCACCGAGCAACTGGCGACGTTGTGGATTGCTCAGCAGCGGCAAGGTCGCCACTGGCTGGGTGGCATCCTCCAGCATGGCATCGAGCAGTTGCAGCAGATGCTGGCCCCAACGGGCGATGGTGCTTTCATCGAACAGGTCGGTGGC
>NZ_FPKK01000028.1:0-15584 GCF_900119645.1 Pseudomonas sp. NFACC43 | reverse complement strand
CTGATCAAGCCGATCGCGATGGAAGATGGTCTGCGTTTCGCTATCCGTGAAGGCGGTCGTACCGTCGGCGCTGGCGTCGTAGCCAAAGTCATCGAGTAAACGGTTGTAATGTCTTTTTCGGGCCGGCATAATGGTCGGCCTGATTTTGTTTTAGGTCAGTAGCTCAATTGGCAGAGCGACGGTCTCCAAAACCGTAGGTTGGGGGTTCGATTCCCTCCTGACCTGCCAGATTCACTCGATGTGTCTGGCTTTCTTTTCACAGGATCTTCATAGATGACTCCTAAAGCTGAAGCTCAAAGCTCTCGCTTCGATCTGCTCAAGTGGCTAGTGGTAGTCGCTTTGGTGGTTGTTGGCGTTGTTGGCAATCAGTATTACTCTGCATCGCCGATCCTGTATCGTGTACTGGCATTGCTTGCCATTGCTGCTGTTGCTGCCTTCGTGGGTTTGCAGACGGCCAAGGGTAAGTCTTTCTTCGTACTCGCTAAGGAAGCTCGAACCGAGATCCGTAAAGTCGTATGGCCAACTCGCCAGGAAACCACTCAGACCACGTTGATTGTCGTGGCTGTTGTTTTGGTGATGGCGTTGCTGTTGTGGGGGCTTGATTCCCTGCTCGGTTGGCTTGTTTCCTTGATTGTTGGCTAAGGGTGTCCCGTGGCTAAGCGTTGGTACGTTGTGCATGCTTACTCGGGTTACGAGAAGCATGTCATGCGCTCTCTGATAGAGCGTGTAAAGCTGGCTGGCATGGAAGATGGCTTTGGCGAGATTCTGGTCCCCACTGAAGAAGTGGTTGAGATGCGTAATGGCCAGAAGCGCAAAAGTGAACGCAAGTTCTTTCCAGGTTACGTGCTGGTGCAGATGGATATGAACGAAGGGACTTGGCACTTGGTCAAGGATACCCCTCGCGTCATGGGCTTTATTGGTGGTACTGCTGATAAGCCGGCACCTATTACAGATAAAGAAGCAGAGGCGATTCTGCGTCGCGTCGCTGATGGTAGCGACAAGCCTAAGCCTAAGACGTTGTTTGAGCCTGGTGAGGTTGTACGAGTCACCGATGGTCCATTCGCTGATTTTAATGGCACGGTTGAAGAAGTTAACTACGAAAAGAGCCGGATTCAGGTCGCGGTGCTCATTTTCGGTCGCTCTACTCCGGTAGAGCTGGAGTTCAGTCAGGTCGAAAAGGTCTGATTGGGCAAGCATCCCAACCCCACAGCCCAAGGCTGTGGGGTTTTGTCGTCACTGGGATAAACGCGCAAGTAACCGGGGAGCCTTTCGAGGCGTTTGAACCCGTAATTGGAGTGCCTCATGGCCAAGAAGATTACCGCTTACATCAAGCTGCAAGTGAAGGCCGCTCAGGCTAACCCAAGCCCACCCGTTGGTCCTGCCCTGGGCCAACACGGTGTCAACATCATGGAATTCTGCAAGGCCTTCAACGCCCGTACTCAGGGTCTTGAGCCGGGTCTGCCGACTCCAGTGATCATCACTGTATACAGCGACCGTAGCTTCACTTTTGAAACAAAAAGCACACCTGCTTCGGTACTGCTGAAGAAGGCAGCAGGTTTGACCAGCGGTTCCGCTCGTCCGAACACCGTTAAGGTTGGCACTGTTACCCGTGCTCAGCTGGAAGAGATCGCGAAAACCAAAAACGCGGATCTGACTGCAGCTGATATGGATGCAGCCGTGCGTACTATCGCCGGTTCTGCTCGTAGCATGGGCCTTAACGTGGAGGGTGTGTAATGGCTAAGCTGACCAAGCGTCAAAAGGCTATCGCCAGCAAGATCGAAGCAGGCAAGGCCTACAACTTTGTAGATGCCGCCGCACTGCTGGCTGAGCTGTCGACTGTCAAGTTCAGCGAGTCGTTCGACGTTGCTGTTAACCTGGGTGTTGATCCACGTAAATCCGACCAGGTTGTTCGTAGCGCTACCGTGTTGCCACATGGCACTGGTAAGACCGTTCGCGTCGCTGTCTTCACCCAGGGCCCAGCAGCCGAAGCTGCTCTGGCTGCCGGTGCAGATCGTGTAGGCATGGACGATCTGGCTGCCGAAATGAAAGCTGGCGAGCTGAACTATGACGTTGTCATCGCATCCCCGGATGCCATGCGCGTTGTAGGTCAACTGGGCCAGATTCTCGGTCCTCGTGGCCTGATGCCTAACCCTAAGGTCGGCACCGTTACGCCAGACGTAGCTACCGCGGTTAAAAACGCCAAGGCTGGTCAGGTTCGTTATCGCACCGACAAGAACGGCATTATCCACACCTCCGTTGGCAAGATCGGCTTCGATGCCGTCAAGCTGAAGGAAAACGTTGAAGCCCTGATCGCTGACCTGAAGCGTATCAAGCCGGCCTCCTCGAAAGGTATCTACGTCAAGCGCGTTACCCTGAGCACCACTATGGGCCCAGGTCTGGTCATCGACCAGAGCTCGCTCGACGCGTAAGACTCGAATTGGCGCAAGCGATTGCGCCAATTGAAAAATTGGGGTCCCTGCCTGGCGGGGGCTATCCAAGACCGTAGGCGACGCAAGTCTTAAACCACAAGCCTACGCAGATGGTGCTCCCGGTTCCTTACCGAATCAGACACCAAAACGACATTCGGTTTCGACCGGATGAAACGGTAACAAGCAGGAGTTAAACCCGTGGCAATTAAACTCGAAGACAAGAAGGCCATCGTCGCTGAAGTCAACGAGGCTGCCAAAGTCGCTCTGTCCGCTGTCGTGGCTGATGCCCGTGGCGTAACAGTAGGCGCTATGACCGGACTCCGTAAAGAGGCCCGCGAAGCTGGCGTTTACGTACGTGTAGTACGTAACACCCTGCTCAAGCGCGCTGTTGAAGGCACTCAATATGACGTGCTCAACGACGCGTTCGTCGGCCCGACCCTGATCGCATTCTCGAAGGAACATCCGGGCGCTGCTGCTCGTATCTTCAAAGAGTTCGCCAAGGGTCAGGACAAGTTCGAGATCAAGGCAGCTGCGTTCGAGGGCAAGTTCCTCGCAGCAAACCAAATCGACGTGCTGGCAACTCTGCCGACCCGTGACGAAGCAATTTCTCAGCTGATGAGCGTGATTCAAGGCGCTACCAGCAAGTTGGCTCGTACTCTGGCGGCAATTCGCGATCAGAAAGAAGCTGCTGCAGCCTGAGGCTGAGCGTTTCCTTTCTCGCGTATTTTTGTTTATTTCGATGGCCGTGCCGGCTATCCCCCAATTCAGGAATTGAGTCATGTCTCTGACTAACGAACAAATCATCGAAGCAATCGGCGAAAAATCCGTAATGGAAATCGTTGAGCTGATCAAGGCAATGGAAGAGAAGTTCGGCGTTACCGCTGCTGCTGCTACCGTTGCTGCTGCTGGTCCAGCTGCTGTTGTTGAAGAACAAACTGAGTTCAACGTTGTTCTGGCTGCCGCTGGCGACAAGAAAGTAAACGTGATCAAGGCTGTTCGCGAACTGACCGGTCTGGGTCTGAAAGAAGCCAAGGAGAAGGTTGACACCGCTCCTCAGGTTATCGCTGAAGGCGTTAGCAAAGAAGCTGCTGAAGACGCGAAGAAGAAGCTGGAAGAAGCAGGCGCTACCGTCGAAATCAAGTAGTTTCGACCTTGCGTCTCCAGCCCGAGCGTCGAGCGAAAGGCTGATGGCTGGTGGCTTTTGCCACCGGCCTTTTTCCGTTATTGGCAGCCGACTGGGTCGGTGCTGATAACGAGCTGTAACCACCCGAGGCGGTGGCGCAAACCATGGGGTTTGCACGATTTTCTGGCTGCTCCCGTCGGGAGGGGCCAAACAAGCAGGTGACCAAGCTGGGGAACGCTGATGGCTTACTCATATACTGAGAAAAAACGTATCCGCAAGGACTTTAGCAAGTTGCCGGACGTCATGGATGTGCCGTACCTCCTGGCCATCCAGCTGGATTCGTATCGTGAATTCTTGCAAGCGGGAGCGACTAAAGATCAGTTCCGCGACGTGGGCCTGCATGCGGCCTTCAAATCCGTTTTCCCGATCATCAGCTACTCCGGCAATGCTGCGCTGGAGTATGTCGGTTATCGCCTGGGCGAACCGGCATTTGATGTCAAAGAATGCGTATTGCGCGGTGTGACTTACGCCGTACCTTTGCGGGTAAAAGTGCGCCTGATCATTTTCGACAAAGAGTCGTCGAACAAAGCGATCAAGGACATCAAAGAGCAAGAAGTCTACATGGGTGAAATCCCCCTGATGACTGAAAACGGTACCTTCGTTATCAACGGTACCGAGCGTGTAATCGTTTCCCAGCTGCACCGTTCTCCAGGCGTGTTCTTCGATCACGACCGCGGCAAGACGCACAGCTCCGGCAAGCTGCTTTACTCTGCACGTATCATTCCTTACCGCGGCTCCTGGCTGGACTTCGAGTTCGACCCGAAAGACTGTGTATTCGTGCGTATCGACCGTCGTCGCAAGCTGCCTGCATCGGTATTGCTGCGGGCCCTCGGTTATACCACCGAGGAAGTCCTCGACGCGTTCTACACCACCAACGTCTTCCACGTGCAGGGCGAAAACCTCAGCCTGGAGCTGGTGCCTCAGCGCCTGCGCGGTGAAATCGCGGTCCTGGATATCCAGGATGACAAAGGCAAGGTCATTGTCGAGCAAGGTCGTCGTATTACCGCTCGTCATATCAACCAGCTGGAAAAGGCCGGAATCAAAGAGCTGCAGGTGCCTATGGACTACGTCCTTGGGCGCACCACGGCCAAGGCCATCGTTCACCCGGCCACCGGCGAGATCCTGGCAGAGTGCAATACCGAGCTGAGCACCGAAATCCTGGCGAAGATCGTCAAGGCTCAGGTCGTTCGCATCGAGACGCTGTACACCAACGATATCGATTGCGGTCCGTTTATTTCCGATACGTTGAAGATCGACTCCACCGGTAACCAACTGGAGGCTCTGGTCGAGATCTACCGCATGATGCGTCCTGGCGAGCCGCCAACCAAGGATGCCGCCGAGACCCTGTTCAACAACCTGTTCTTCAGTCCTGAGCGCTATGACCTGTCTGCGGTCGGCCGGATGAAGTTCAACCGTCGTATCGGTCGCACCGAAATCGAAGGTTCGGGCGTTCTGAACAAGGACGACATCGTTGCGGTGCTCAAGACCTTGGTCGACATCCGTAACGGCAAGGGCATTGTCGACGACATCGACCACCTGGGTAACCGCCGTGTTCGCTGCGTAGGCGAAATGGCCGAGAACCAGTTCCGCGTAGGCCTGGTGCGTGTAGAGCGCGCGGTCAAGGAACGCCTGTCGATGGCTGAAAGCGAAGGCTTGATGCCTCAGGACCTGATCAACGCCAAGCCGGTAGCGGCCGCGGTGAAAGAGTTCTTCGGCTCGAGCCAGCTGTCCCAGTTCATGGACCAGAACAACCCGCTGTCCGAGATCACTCACAAGCGTCGTGTTTCCGCGCTCGGCCCAGGTGGTCTGACTCGTGAGCGTGCGGGCTTCGAAGTTCGTGACGTACACCCGACCCACTACGGTCGTGTATGCCCGATCGAAACGCCGGAAGGTCCGAACATCGGTCTGATCAACTCCTTGGCTGCCTATGCCCGCACCAACCAGTACGGCTTCCTGGAAAGCCCGTACCGCGTGGTGAAAGAAGGTCTGGTAACCGACGAGATCGTGTTCCTGTCCGCCATCGAAGAGGCCGATCACGTGATCGCCCAGGCTTCGGCGACCATGAACGAAAAAGGTCAGCTGACCGACGAGTTGGTGGCCGTCCGTCACCTGAACGAGTTCACCGTCAAGGCGCCGGAAGATGTCACCTTGATGGACGTTTCGCCCAAGCAGGTGGTTTCGGTTGCGGCCTCTTTGATTCCATTCCTGGAACACGACGACGCCAACCGTGCATTGATGGGCTCGAACATGCAGCGTCAGGCTGTACCAACCCTGCGTGCCGACAAGCCGCTGGTAGGTACCGGCATGGAGCGTAACGTTGCCCGTGACTCCGGCGTTTGTGTCGTTGCTCGTCGTGGTGGTGTGATCGACTCCGTCGATGCCAGCCGTATCGTGGTTCGTGTTGCGGATGATGAAGTCGAACCAGGCGAAGCCGGTGTCGACATCTACAACCTGACCAAGTACACCCGCTCCAACCAGAACACCTGCATCAACCAGCGTCCGCTGGTGAGCAAGGGTGATCGGGTTCAGCGCAGCGACATCATGGCCGACGGTCCGTCCACCGACATGGGTGAATTGGCACTGGGCCAGAACATGCGCATCGCGTTCATGGCGTGGAACGGCTTCAACTTCGAAGACTCCATCTGCCTGTCCGAACGTGTAGTGCAGGAAGACCGCTTCACCACGATCCACATTCAGGAACTGACCTGTGTGGCTCGTGATACCAAGCTTGGCCCGGAAGAAATCACCGCGGACATCCCGAACGTGGGTGAAGCTGCGCTGAACAAGCTGGACGAAGCCGGTATCGTTTATGTGGGTGCTGAAGTAGGCGCTGGCGACATCCTGGTTGGTAAGGTGACTCCGAAAGGCGAAACCCAGCTGACTCCGGAAGAAAAACTGCTGCGCGCCATTTTCGGTGAGAAAGCCAGCGACGTTAAGGACACCTCCCTGCGCGTGCCAACCGGCACCAAGGGCACCGTCATTGACGTGCAGGTCTTCACTCGCGACGGCGTTGAGCGTGATGCTCGTGCCTTGTCCATCGAGAAGACCCAGCTCGACGAGATCCGCAAGGACCTGAACGAAGAGTTCCGTATCGTTGAAGGTGCAACTTTCGAACGTCTGCGCTCCGCCCTGGTCGGCCACAAGGCTGAAGGTGGCGCTGGCCTGAAGAAAGGTCAGGAAATCACCGACGAAGTTCTCGACGGTCTCGAGCATGGCCAGTGGTTCAAACTGCGCATGGCCGAAGACGCGCTGAACGAACAACTCGAAAAGGCCCAGGCCTATATCGTTGATCGTCGCCGTCTGCTGGATGACAAGTTCGAAGACAAGAAGCGCAAGCTGCAGCAGGGCGATGACCTGGCTCCAGGCGTGTTGAAAATCGTCAAGGTTTACCTGGCAATCCGTCGTCGCATCCAGCCGGGCGACAAGATGGCCGGTCGTCACGGTAACAAGGGTGTGGTCTCCGTGATCATGCCGGTTGAAGACATGCCGCACGATGCCAACGGCACCCCTGTCGACGTGGTCCTCAACCCGCTGGGCGTACCTTCGCGTATGAACGTCGGTCAGATCCTTGAAACTCACCTGGGTCTCGCGGCCAAAGGGTTGGGCGAGAAGATCAACCGCATGCTCGAAGAGCAGCGCAAGGTCGCTGACCTGCGCAAGTTCCTGCACGAGATCTACAACGAGATCGGCGGTCGTAACGAAGATCTTGATAGCTTCTCCGACCAGGAGATCCTGGATCTGGCGAAGAACCTCAAGGGCGGCGTTCCAATGGCCACTCCGGTATTCGACGGTGCCAAGGAAGTTGAAATCAAGGCCATGCTGAAACTGGCTGACCTGCCAGAAAGCGGCCAGATGCAGCTGTTCGATGGTCGTACCGGCAACAAGTTCGAGCGCCCGGTTACCGTTGGCTACATGTACATGCTGAAGCTGAACCACTTGGTGGACGACAAGATGCACGCTCGTTCTACCGGTTCTTACAGCCTGGTTACTCAGCAACCGCTGGGTGGTAAGGCGCAGTTCGGTGGTCAGCGTTTCGGGGAGATGGAGGTCTGGGCACTGGAAGCGTACGGTGCTGCATACACTCTGCAAGAAATGCTCACAGTGAAGTCGGACGATGTGAACGGCCGGACCAAGATGTACAAGAACATCGTGGACGGCGATCACCGTATGGAGCCGGGCATGCCCGAGTCTTTCAACGTGTTGATCAAGGAAATTCGTTCCCTCGGCATCGATATCGATCTGGAAACCGAATAACACGTGACGCGAATCGAGAGCGGGGCTGTTTAGCCCGCTCTCTGCTCCGCCAGGAGGAAAGGCCTTGAAAGACCTACTGAATTTGCTGAAAAACCAGGGTCAAGTCGAAGAGTTCGACGCCATCCGTATCGGATTGGCCTCGCCTGAGATGATCCGTTCGTGGTCGTTCGGTGAAGTAAAAAAGCCGGAAACCATCAACTACCGTACGTTCAAGCCTGAGCGTGACGGCCTGTTCTGCGCCAAGATCTTTGGCCCGGTAAAGGACTACGAGTGCCTGTGCGGTAAGTACAAGCGCTTGAAGCATCGTGGCGTGATCTGCGAGAAGTGCGGCGTTGAAGTTGCGCTGGCAAAAGTTCGTCGTGAGCGCATGGCGCACATCGAGCTGGCGTCGCCGGTTGCCCATATCTGGTTCCTGAAGTCACTGCCGTCCCGTATCGGCCTGCTGATGGACATGACCCTGCGTGATATCGAGCGTGTTCTCTATTTCGAGAGCTATGTCGTTATCGATCCAGGCATGACCACCCTTGAAAAAGGTCAGCTGCTCAACGACGAGCAGTACTTCGAAGCGTTGGAAGAGTTCGGTGATGACTTCGATGCCCGCATGGGTGCCGAAGCTGTCCGTGAACTGCTGCACGCTATCGACCTGGAGCACGAGATTGGTCGCCTGCGTGAAGAGATTCCGCAAACCAACTCCGAAACCAAGATCAAGAAGCTGTCCAAGCGTCTGAAGTTGATGGAAGCCTTCCAGGGTTCCGGCAACCTGCCAGAGTGGATGGTGCTGACCGTTCTGCCGGTGCTGCCGCCAGATCTGCGTCCTCTGGTTCCGCTCGATGGCGGTCGTTTCGCGACTTCCGACCTCAACGACCTGTATCGTCGAGTGATCAACCGTAACAACCGTTTGAAGCGCCTGCTTGACCTGTCCGCCCCGGACATCATCGTGCGCAACGAAAAGCGTATGTTGCAGGAGGCGGTCGACGCGTTGCTCGACAACGGTCGCCGCGGCCGCGCTATCACCGGTTCCAACAAGCGTCCTCTGAAATCCCTGGCTGACATGATCAAGGGCAAGCAGGGTCGTTTCCGTCAGAACTTGCTCGGTAAGCGCGTTGACTACTCCGGTCGTTCGGTTATTACCGTTGGTCCGACCCTGCGCCTGCATCAGTGCGGCCTGCCTAAGAAAATGGCTCTGGAGCTGTTCAAGCCGTTCATTTTCGGCAAGCTGGAGATGCGTGGTCTCGCTACCACCATCAAAGCGGCCAAGAAGATGGTCGAGCGCGAGTTGCCAGAGGTCTGGGACGTTCTCGCCGAAGTAATTCGCGAACACCCCGTGCTGCTCAACCGTGCGCCGACCCTTCACCGTCTGGGTATCCAGGCGTTCGAACCAGTACTGATCGAAGGTAAGGCTATTCAGCTGCACCCGCTGGTCTGTGCTGCGTACAACGCCGACTTCGACGGCGACCAGATGGCCGTTCACGTACCGCTGACGCTGGAAGCCCAGCTCGAAGCGCGTGCGCTGATGATGTCGACCAACAACATCCTGTCGCCCGCCAACGGTGAGCCAATCATCGTTCCTTCGCAGGACGTTGTATTGGGTCTCTATTACATGACTCGTGAAGCGATCAACGCCAAGGGCGAAGGTCGTGTGTTCGCGGACCTGCAGGAAGTTGACCGCGTGTTCCGTGCTGGCGAAGCCGCACTGCACGCCAAGGTCAAGGTTCGCATCAACGAAACCGTGAACGATCGCGATGGCAACAGCGTGACCAACACTCGTATCGTCGACACTACTGTCGGCCGTGCGCTGTTGTTCCAGGTTGTGCCGAAAGGTCTGTCCTTCGACGTCGTCAACCTGCCAATGAAGAAAAAGGCGATCTCCAAGCTGATCAACCAGTGCTATCGCGTGGTTGGTCTGAAAGAGACCGTGATCTTCGCTGACCAGCTGATGTATACCGGTTTCGCCTATTCGACCATTTCCGGTGTCTCCATCGGTGTTAACGACTTCGTTATCCCGGATGAAAAGGCCCGCATCATCGGTACCGCTACCGAAGAAGTGAAAGAGATCGAAAGTCAGTACGCCTCCGGCCTGGTAACCCAGGGCGAGAAGTACAACAAGGTGATCGACCTGTGGTCCAAGGCCAACGATGAAGTATCCAAGGCGATGATGGCCAACCTCTCGAAAGAGAAAGTCATCGATCGGCATGGCGACGAAGTCGAGCAGGAATCTTTCAACTCGATGTACATGATGGCCGACTCGGGCGCGCGGGGTTCTGCTGCGCAGATTCGTCAGCTCGCCGGTATGCGTGGTCTGATGGCCAAGCCGGACGGCTCCATCATCGAGACGCCAATCACCGCGAACTTCCGTGAGGGCTTGAGCGTACTCCAGTACTTCATCTCCACTCACGGTGCTCGTAAGGGTCTTGCGGATACCGCGTTGAAAACGGCGAACTCCGGTTACCTGACTCGTCGTCTGGTAGACGTTGCGCAGGATCTGGTTGTGACCGAGATCGATTGCGGCACCGAGCATGGCCTGCTCATGACCCCTCACATTGAAGGTGGTGATGTTGTAGAGCCGTTGGGTGAGCGCGTATTGGGTCGTGTAATTGCCCGTGATGTGTTCAAGCCAGGTACCGAGGACGTCATCGTTCCTGCCGGTACTCTGGTCGACGAAAAGTGGGTCGAATTCATCGAGCTCAACAGCATCGACGAAGTGATCGTGCGTTCGCCGATCAGCTGCGAAACCCGCTACGGCATCTGCGCCAAGTGCTACGGTCGCGACCTGGCTCGTGGTCACCAGGTGAACATCGGTGAAGCAGTCGGCGTTATCGCTGCCCAATCCATCGGTGAGCCGGGTACCCAGCTGACGATGCGTACGTTCCACATCGGTGGTGCTGCAAGCCGGACCTCCGCGGCCGACAGTGTCCAGGTGAAGAATGGCGGTACTGTCCGCCTGCACAACCTGAAGCACGTCGAGCGAGTGGACGGTCATCTGGTTGCCGTATCGCGTTCCGGCGAGCTGGCGATCGCTGACGACTTCGGTCGTGAGCGTGAGCGCTACAAGCTGCCGTACGGTGCCGTGATTTCGGTCAAGGAAGGTGACAAGGTCGACGCTGGCGCCATCGTCGCCAAGTGGGATCCGCACACTCACCCAATCGTCACCGAGATGAAAGGTACCGTGACCTATGTGGGCATGGAAGAGGGCATCACGATCAAGCGTCAGACCGACGAATTGACCGGTATGACCAACATCGAAGTGCTCGATGTCAAAGACCGTCCAGCTGCCGGCAAGGACATCCGTCCTGCCGTGAAGATGGTCGACGACAACGGCAAGGACCTGTTGCTGCCAGGTACTGACGTAATCGCCCAGTACTTCCTGCCCGCCAACGCCCTGGTCGGTGTTGCGGACGGCGCGCGGATCGCGATCGGTGACGTTATCGCTCGTATCCCGCAGGAAACTTCGAAAACCCGTGACATCACCGGTGGTCTGCCGCGTGTTGCCGACCTGTTCGAAGCCCGTCGTCCGAAGGAAGCTTCGATTCTGGCTGAAGTCAGCGGCACCATCGCGTTCGGTAAGGAGACCAAGGGCAAGCGCCGTCTGGTCATTACTCCGAACGACGGTAGCGATCCGTACGAAGAGTTGATTCCGAAGTGGCGTCACCTGAACGTCTTCGAAGGCGAACAGGTAAACCGCGGCGAAGTTATCTCCGACGGTCCGAGCGATCCTCACGACATCCTGCGTCTGCTGGGCGTGAGTGCGCTGGCCAAGTACATCGTGAACGAGATCCAGGACGTTTATCGTCTGCAAGGCGTGAAGATCAACGACAAGCACATCGAGACCATCCTGCGTCAGATGCTGCGTAAAGTTGAGATCACCGAGTCCGGCGATTCCAGCTTCATCAAGGGCGACCAGATGGAACTGACTCACGTGCTGGTGGAGAACGAGCGTCTGGCGGCCGAAGACAAGTTCGTCTCCAAGTTCACTCGTGTGCTGCTGGGTATCACCAAGGCATCGCTGTCCACCGAATCGTTCATCTCGGCGGCTTCCTTCCAGGAAACCACTCGAGTACTGACCGAGGCGGCGGTTACCGGCAAGCGCGACTACCTGCGCGGCCTGAAAGAAAACGTGGTCGTGGGGCGTCTGATCCCGGCTGGTACAGGTTTGGCCTATCACAGTGAGCGTAAGCGTCGCCGTGATGCAGACAAGCCACTGCGCGTAAGCGCCAGTGAAGTGGAAGCTGCACTGACCGAAGCGTTGAACTCGAGTGGTAACTGAGTTCTGCGGTAATTGAGTGCCTGGCCCTGATCATCCCGTTCGGCGGATCGAGACAAAATGTCGAGATTCGGCGGGCGGGGAGGTCGGGGCCTTGCCTTGACTGGGGGCAAGATCCTCTTTAGACTCTTGATCCCCTAAATTTGGCGGGAATACGTTCCTGCCATTTTGCTTTTCTTGTAAGACAATAGCGTCGCAAGACAACAGTGGAGCTAGTAGATGGCAACTATCAACCAGCTGGTACGTCAGCCGCGTAAGCGTATCGTCGAGAAATCCGACGTGCCTGCGCTGCAGAACTGCCCGCAACGTCGTGGCGTATGCACCCGTGTGTATACCACCACGCCGAAAAAACCTAACTCGGCACTGCGTAAGGTATGCCGTGTGCGTCTGACCAACGGTTTCGAGGTTTCCTCGTACATCGGCGGTGAAGGCCACAACCTGCAGGAACACAGCGTGGTTCTGATCCGTGGCGGTCGTGTAAAAGACTTGCCAGGTGTTCGTTATCACACCGTTCGCGGCTCCTTGGATACCTCCGGCGTCAAAGGTCGTAACCAGGGTCGTTCGAAGTACGGTACCAAGCGTCCGAAGTAATCGGTCGTTCTGCAGTTTTTCATTTTTATTGAGTCGATAAGAGTAAGGTCGGGCACGCACATGCTGTCCCGGGCTAACCTGAAGACCGTTTGAGGGCTTATCAATGCCAAGACGTCGCGTAGCAGCCAAACGTGAGATTCTGGACGATCCGAAATACGGAAGCCAGATTCTCGCCAAGTTCATGAACCACGTTATGGAAAGCGGCAAGAAAGCCGTTGCCGAGCGTATTGTTTATGGCGCACTGGACAAAGTTAAGGAACGCAAGAACAGCGATCCCCTGGAAATCTTCGAAAAAGCTCTCGACGCCATCGCTCCGCTGGTCGAAGTGAAGTCGCGCCGTGTAGGCGGTGCTACTTACCAGGTTCCGGTCGAAGTTCGTCCGTCCCGTCGTAACGCCCTGGCAATGCGCTGGTTGGTAGACTTCGCCCGCAAGCGCGGTGAGAAGTCCATGGCTCTGCGCTTGGCTGGCGAACTGTTGGACGCTGCTGAAGGTAAAGGTGCTGCAGTTAAGAAGCGTGAAGACGTGCACCGTATGGCTGAAGCCAACAAGGCTTTCTCGCACTACCGCTTCTAATTTTAGCGTCACTCAATTTGCGAGGGCTTTATGGCTCGTACTACACCGATTAATCGCTACCGTAACATCGGTATCGTTGCTCACGTGGATGCTGGTAAGACCACCACCACCGAGCGCGTCCTTTTTTACACTGGCAAAAGTCACAAAATGGGCGAGGTGCATGATGGCGCCGCGACCACAGACTGGATGGTGCAGGAGCAGGAGCGTGGTATTACCATTACTTCTGCTGCTATCACCGCCTTCTGGAAAGGTTCTGAGAAGCAGTACCCGCACGAGCATCGCTTCAACGTTATCGATACCCCGGGCCACGTAGACTTCACCATTGAGGTTGAGCGTTCCCTGCGTGTGCTCGACGGCGCGGTAGTTGTGTTCTGTGGTACCTCGGGTGTTGAGCCCCAGTCGGAAACCGTATGGCGTCAGGCCAACAAGTACGGTGTTCCGCGTCTTGTTTATGTAAACAAGATGGACCGTGCTGGTGCCAACTTCCTGCGTGTGATCGGTCAGATCAAGCAGCGCTTGGGTCACACTCCGGTGCCGATCCAGCTGGCTATCGGTTCCGAAGACAACTTCCAGGGTCAGATCGATCTGATCAACATGCAAGCGGTCTACTGGAACGATTCCGACAAGGGCATGGTCCCTGTTCGCAAGGAAATTCCTGCTGAACTGTTGGAAGAAGCCGAGCAATGGCGCAGCAACATGGTTGAGGCTGCGGCCGAAGCCAGCGAAGAGCTGATGAACAAGTACCTCGAAGGCGAAGAGCTCACCAACGAGGAAATCAAGGCTGCTCTGCGTCAGCGTACTATCGCTGGTGAGATCGTTCTGGCTGTTTGCGGTTCTTCCTTCAAGAACAAGGGCGTTCCCCTGGTTCTTGACGCCGTTATCGACTTCCTGCCTGCTCCAACCGACATTCCTGCTATCAAGGGTTCCAACCCGGATAACGAGGAAGAGGAAATGGAGCGTCACGCAAGTGACGACGAGCCGTTCGCGGCTCTGGCGTTCAAGATCGCTACCGACCCATTCGTGGGTACCTTGACCTTTGTTCGAGTCTACTCGGGCGTGTTGGCCTCCGGCGACGGCGTGATCAACTCGGTAAAAGGCAAGAAAGAGCGCGTGGGTCGTATGGTGCAGATGCACGCAAACGCCCGTGAAGAGATCAAGGAAGTACGCGCTGGCGACATCGCGGCCTTGATTGGCATGAAGGATGTCACCACTGGTGAAACTTTGTGCAACGCTGAGAAGCCGATCATCCTGGTTCGCATGGACTTCCCGGAGCCGGTAATTTCGGTTGCCGTTGAGCCTAAGACCAAGGACGACCAGGAAAAAATGGGTATCGCTCTGGGCAAGCTTGCTCAGGAAGACCCGTCTTTCCGCGTCAAGACTGATGAAGAGACTGGTCAGACGATCATCTCCGGCATGGGCGAGTTGCACCTGGACATCCTGGTTGACCGGATGCGCCGTGAGTTCAACGTCGAAGCCAACATCGGTAAGCCTCAGGTTTCCTATCGTGAGCGCATCACGAAGAGCTGTGAAATCGAAGGCAAGTTCGTTCGCCAGTCCGGCGGTCGTGGCCAGTTCGGTCACTGCTGGATCCGTTTTGCACCGGCTGACGAAGGTCAGGAAGGTCTGCAATTCCTGAACGAAGTCGTAGGTGGTGTGGTTCCTAAGGAATACATCCCGGCGATCCAGAAAGGTATCGAAGAGCAGATGAAGAACGGCGTTGTCGCCGGCTATCCGCTGATCGGCCTGAAGGCAACTGTGTTCGATGGTTCTTACCATGACGTCGACTCCAACGAGATGGCGTTTAAGGTGGCTGCCTCCATGGCAACCAAGCAGCTGGCCCAGAAGGGTGGTGGTGAGTTGCTTGAGCCGATCATGGCGGTGGAAGTCGTTACGCCTGAAGACTACATGGGTGATGTCATGGGCGACCTTAACCGTCGTCGTGGCATGATTCTGGGTATGGAAGATACGGTTTCCGGCAAAGTGATTCGCGCTGAGGTTCCGTTGGGTGAAATGTTCGGTTACGCAACCGACGTTCGTTCCATGTCTCAGGGTCGCGCAAGCTACTCTATGGAATTCAAAAAATACAACACAGCTCCGTCGCATATCGTCGAGACTGTTACCAAAAAGCAAGGCTGATTCAGCCCCTTTAAGCTAGGAGTTAATTGTCGTGGCTAAAGAAAAATTTGAACGGAACAAACCGCACGTCAACGTTGGCACCATCGGTCACGTCGACCACGGTAAAACCACGCTGACCGCTGCTCTGACTCGTGTCTGCTCCGAAGTCTTCGGCTC
>NZ_FPKK01000030.1:0-13271 GCF_900119645.1 Pseudomonas sp. NFACC43 | reverse complement strand
GGCGAAGCCTTGGAAACCGGCATTCTCAAGCCGTGGTATGCCCGGGAGATCAACGCCGGCACGCAACTGGTGAACATGTACGGCATCACCGAAACCACCGTGCACGTGACTTACCATGCGCTGAGCGCGGACGACGCGCAGCGGGTCGGTGTCAGCCCCATCGGCACGCGCATTCCCGACCTGCAATTGCATGTGCTCGACGCCCGGCGCGAGCCGGTACCGGTGGGTGTAGTCGGGGAAATGTACGTCGGCGGTGCGGGTGTGGCCCGTGGTTACCTGAATCGTCCCGAGCTCGATCGGCAACGCTTTATCGCCGATCCCTTCAGTGGATGCAAAGGGGCGCGTCTGTACCGGACCGGCGACCTGGGACGCCGACTGGCCGACGGCAGCATCGAATACCTGGGCCGCAACGACGACCAGGTGAAGATTCGTGGCTTCCGCATCGAACTGGGGGAGATCGAAGCCAGGCTGGCCGTGTGCGAAGGTGTCCGCGAAGCGGTGGTCATCGCGCGCGAGGACGAGCCGGGGGACAAGCGCCTGGTGGCCTATGTGATCGCCGAAGAAGGCGAGTCGCCCACGGCAACCGGGTTGCGTGCCGCACTGCTGGGCTCCCTGGCGGACTACATGGTGCCAGGCGCCTTCGTGATGCTCGATGCCTTCCCGTTGACCACCAACGGCAAGCTCGACCGCAAGGCGTTGCCGACGCCGGACCAGTCATCGGTGGCGACTCGCGAATACGAAGCACCGCAAGGCGATGCCGAAACCGTCATCGCCACGATCTGGCAGGACCTGCTGGATCTTGATCGGATCGGTCGTCACGATAACTTCTTCGAACTGGGGGGCCATTCCCTGCTGGCGGTGAAGCTGATCGAACGCATGCGCCAGGTCGGGCTGAGCGCCGACGTCCGGGTGCTGTTCGGTCAACCGACCCTGGCGGCCCTGGCCGCTGCGGTAGGCGGACGTACGGACGTGGTGGTGCCGGCCAATCGTATTGCCTCGGACTGTCGACGGATCACGCCAGAGCTGTTGCCTCTGGCGACCCTGAGCCAGGACGAGATCGACCGCGTGGTGGCGATGGTGCCGGGCGGCTTGGCCAACGTACAGGACATCTATGCCCTGGCACCGCTGCAGGAAGGTATCCTTTATCACCACCTCGCCGCCGCCCAGGGCGATCCCTATCTGCAATACATGATGTTCGCGTTCGACACCTTCGCCCGACTGGAGGCGTTTACCCACGCGTTCCAATCGGTCGTCGCCCGGCATGACATCTTGCGTACGAGTGTGCTCTGGGAGGACCTGGCCGAGCCCGTGCAGGTGGTCTGGCGTGACGCCCGGATGGTGGTGGAGTCGGTGGAGCTGGACCCGGCGGCGGGCGATGTCGCCGCGCAGTTGCACCAGCGCTTCGACCCCAGGCACTACCGCCTGGACATTCGCCAGGCACCGCTGATACGGGTCGCCTATGCCCAGGACCCGGCGAACCAGCGCTGGGTGGGTATGCTGCTGTTCCATCATCTGGTGGACGACGCCACGTCCCTGGCGGCACTGTCCGCCGAGATCGAGGCGCACATGCTCGGGCGGGCAGATCGCTTGCCGGCGTCGGTGCCGTACCGCAACTACGTGGCCCAGGCTCGCCTGGGGGTGAGCCGCGAGGCCCACGAAGCGTTTTTCCGCGACATGCTTGGCGACGTCGACGAGCCGACATTGCCGTTCGGTTTGCAGGATGTGCAAGGCGATGGCAGCGGGATCGAGGAGGCCGGACAGCTTGTCGAGGCCGACCTGAGCCGTCGATTGCGGGCCCAGGCCCGTCTGCTCGGTGTGAGCGCGGCGAGCCTGTACCACCTGGTCTGGGCCCAGGTGCTGGGCAAGGTGTCGGGCCGCGAAGAGGTGGTGTTCGGTACCGTCCTGATGGGCCGGATGCAAGGCGGCGAGGGGGCCGACCGGGCGCTGGGGATGTTCATCAATACGCTGCCACTGCGGGTCAGCCTGCAAACCGATGTGCGTGCCGGTGTGACCACAACCCATGCGCGGCTGACCGCCTTGCTGGGGCACGAGCACGCCTCGCTGGCACTGGCGCAACGTTGCAGCGGCGTGGAAGCGCCGACGCCACTGTTTAGTGCCTTGCTCAATTATCGGCACACGGGTGCGATCACCACCACCGAGGCGTTGTCGGCCTGGGACGGTATCCAGATGCTCAGTGGCGAAGAGCGGACCAACTATCCCTTGACGCTGGCGGTGGACGACCAGGGCGAGGCGTTCAGCTTCACTGTGATGACGCCTGCGCGCATCGGTGCCCAGCGGATGTGTGGTTATGTGCGCCAGACCCTGGAAAGGCTGATCGAGATGCTCGAACAGTCTCCTCAGGCGCCACTGCATCAGCTGTCGATCCTGCCGCCTGGCGAGCGCCACAGGCTGCTGGCCGAGTTCAATGCCCACCAAGCCGACGCCCCACGGCAGCAACCAGCCATTCAGGCGTCGTTCGAGGCCCAGGCACAGCGCACGCCGGATGACCTGGCCGTGCACGGTGGCGCACAGCGGCTGACCTATCGCCAGTTGAACGAGCGAGCCAACCGGCTGGCCCATTATCTGCGCAAGCAGGGCGTGGAAGGGGATTCGCGGGTGGCGATCTGCGTCGAGCGCAGTGTCGACATGGTGGTAGGACTGCTGGCGGTGCTCAAGGCCGGCGGGGGGTATGTCCCCCTGGATCCGGCTTATCCGGCCGAGCGCCTTGCGTTCATGCTGCAGGACAGCGCGCCGGTTGCGGTGCTGACCCAGGCCGGTACCCGGGCGCTGCTGTCGGACGCCCAGGTGCCCCTGATCGACCTGGACGCCGGCCCATGGCTGGACGAGCCGGATCACAACCCGCACGTGACAGGCCTGACACCTGACCATCTGGCCTATGTCATCTACACCTCCGGTTCGACCGGACTGCCCAAGGGCGTGATGGTGGAGCGTCGCGGCCTGCGCAACCTGATGGACTGGTACCTCGAGGACCTGGCGTTCCATGCCGGCGATGCAGTGCTGTTGGCCTCTTCCTACAACTTCGACCTGACCCAGAAGAACATCCTGGCACCGCTCATGGTGGGCGCCACGCTGCATCTGGCTGAAGAACCCTTCAATCCAGGTGCCATCGTCGCCCAGGTCGTCGAGGCCGGGATCACTCACCTCAACATGTCGCCCAGCGCGTTCCATGCGCTGGTGGACGCCGACCATCAGCAGGCACTGGCCTGCCTGAAACGGGTGGTCCTGGGCGGCGAGCCGATCCAGGTCGCCCTGCTGGAGAAACTGCCGCAGCCACGGCCAACGGTGATCAACAGCTACGGGCCGACCGAGTGCAGCGACGTGGTTGCCTGGCACATCGTGGATAGCCATCTGGAAACCTACCGGGACCAGTCGATCCCGATTGGCCGGCCCATCCGCAACATGCAGCTGCACGTGCTGGACCACCACGGCCAGCTGTTGCCGGTGGGGGTGCCGGGCGAGATTCACATCGGCGGTGTCGGTGTGGCGCGTGGCTACCTGAACCGGCCGGAGCTCAACCAAACCCGCTTCATGGCCGATCCGTTCTACGGCCAGGCCGATGCCCGCTTGTACAAGACCGGAGACATCGGTCGCTGGTTGCCCGACGGTACCCTGCAGTACCTGGGGCGCAACGACGACCAGGTGAAGATCCGCGGTTTCCGTATCGAACTGGGCGAAATCGAAGCCAGGCTCGCCCAGCACGAGGCGGTGAAGGAAGCGGCGGTGCTGGCCCGTGAAGACGTTCCGGGGGAGAAGCGCCTGGTGGCCTATTTCACCCAGTACCCGGCAGACGAAGCACTGGGCATCGAAGCGCTGCGCCTGTACCTGCAGGCACAACTGCCCGCCTTCATGGTACCGGTGGCCTACGTCTGCCTGGACGCGATGCCCCTGACCCCCAACGGCAAGCTCGACCGCAAGACGCTGCCGGCGCCGGACCTGGGGGCGTTCATCAGCCGTGGCTATGAAGCGCCGGTCGGCGACACCGAAATCACCCTGGCCCAGTTGTGGGCTGAAGTGCTCAACGTAGAGCGTGTCGGTCGTCACGATCATTTCTTCGAACTGGGCGGGCATTCCCTGCTCGCCGTCAGCCTGATGGAGCGGATGCGCCAGGAAGGCATGGAAGCGGATGTGCGGACGTTATTCGAGCGGCCAACGCTCTCGGAATACGCGGCAACGACAGAAAAAATGGAGATTGTCCTGTGAGTGTGATCGAACTGTTGGCGACACTAAGAGAGAAAGACGTACAGCTTTCAGTCAAGGGCGATCAGCTCGTGGTGCGGGGCCGAAAACAATCGCTGAGCGAGCCTGCGGTACTGGCCTTGCTGCGCGAACACAAGAGCGCACTGATCTCGTTGATCCAGACCGGCCAATA
The DNA here is from genome assembly GCF_900119645.1 of Pseudomonas sp. NFACC43. Classification (NCBI taxonomy): domain Bacteria; kingdom Pseudomonadati; phylum Pseudomonadota; class Gammaproteobacteria; order Pseudomonadales; family Pseudomonadaceae; genus Pseudomonas; species Pseudomonas sp. NFACC43. The sequence continues at coordinate 8,881 of NZ_FPKK01000030.1, read as the reverse complement.
CGATGCCAACCAGGGCGGCGAACCCGACATCGCCCCCAACGCCATTCCCGCCGGCTGCACGCGCATCACGCCGCAGATGCTGCCGCTGGTGAGCCTGGACCAGAGCGCCATCGACCGCATCGTTGCCACGGTTCCGGGCGGTGCGCCCAATGTGCAGGACATTTACCCGCTGGCGCCGTTGCAGGAGGGGATTCTCTATCACCACCTGATGGCGACCCAGGGCGACCCGTATGTCCTGCAGGCACGGTTCAGCATCGCTCGGCGTGAGCGCCTGGCGGATTTTGTCGATGCCTTGCAAAGCGTGATCGACCGACACGACATCCTGCGCACCGCCATCGTCCGCGAAGGGCTGGAAGAGCCGGTCCAGGTGGTCTGGCGCCAGGCCCGGCTGGGTGTCAAGGACATCAGCGCCGAGCTGGGCGAGGGCGATGCGATGGCGCAATTGCAGGCGCGCTTCGATCCTCGCCACTATCGCCTGGACGTCAGCCAGGCGCCGTTGCTGTTGCTGGTGGTCGCCGAAGACACCGTCCACCAGCGCTGGGCCGCCATGCTGCTGTTCCATCACATGGCCCTGGACCACGCGGCCCTGACGGTCGTGCAGAGCGAAATGCAGGCTTGCCTGATGGGGCAGGCTGATCAGTTGCAGCCTGCCATCCCTTACCGCAACTATGTGGCCCGCACCCGTCAGGCTGGCCAGCGGCAGGCCGACGAGGCGTTCTTCCGCAAGATGCTTGGCGACATCGAGGAGCCGACGCTGCCCTTCGGCCAACAGGATGTACTGGGGGACGGCATTGCCATCGAGGAACATCACCTGGCAGTGCCTCCGGACCTCGGTCGGCGCTTGCGCGGGCACGCGCGACAGCTCGGGGTGAGCGCGGCGAGTATTTTCCATCTCGCCTGGGCCCAGGTACTGGGCTGCGTCTCGGGCCGCGAGGACGTGGTGTTCGGCACGGTGATGCTGGGGCGGATGCAGGCGGGCGAAAGCATGAGCCGGGCGCTGGGCATGTTCATCAATACCCTGCCGCTGCGGGTCGGTGTAGGGGCGCAGAGTGTCCGCGATGGGGTGAAGAGCACCCACGGCTGGCTGAGCAGCCTGCTGGGCCACGAATACGCATCCCTGGCCCTGGCGCAACGTTGCAGCGGCGTGGCGGCCCCGGCGCCGCTGTTCAGTACGCTGTTGAACTACCGCCACAGCGCCAGCGCGGCTCAAGTCCTGCCTGTGGAAGCGAGCCAGGCCTGGGAGGGGATCGAAGCCCTGAGTGCGGAAGAACGCACCAACTACCCGCTGATTCTCTCGGTGGACGATTTCTCCGACGCGTTTGCCCTGACGGTGCAGGCCAGTGCGCTCATCGGTGCGCAGCGCATAGGCGAATACATGCTGGCGGCCGTTGAAAGCCTGGTCGGCGCCCTGGAATCAAGCCCCGGGGCGATGCTCAACAGCCTGTCATGGCTGCCGGCGGCAGAGCGGGAACGTGTGTTGCTGGGTTTCAACGACAGCGACCGCGATTATCCCCGGGAACAGCCGATCCAGGTTTTGTTCCAGGCTCAGGCCCGGGCCCGGCCGGATGCGCCGGCAGCGGTGCAGGGCGGACGAACCCTGACCTATGGTGAACTGGATTGCCAGTCCGACCGCCTGGCGGCCCATCTGATGGGGCTTGGCCTGCAGGCCGGTGAAAGCGTGGCCCTGCTGCTGCCTCGTTCGCTCGAACTGTTGGTCAGCCAGTTGGCGGTCCTCAAGTGCGCGGCGGTCTATGTGCCGCTGGACGTCAACGCGCCCGCCGAGCGCCAAGGGTTCATGATCCAGGACAGTTGCGCGGTGCTGGCGCTGACCCTCAGCGCCGAGGCGTTGCCGTCGCACGTGCGCCGCGTGGACCTGGACACCATCGACCTTGGCGGGCAGCCGGCCCACGCCGAGCCGGCGCCACAGTCGAGTGAAGCGCCGGCCTACATCATGTACACCTCCGGATCCACGGGCACGCCCAAGGGCGTGCTGGTACCGCACCGGGCCATCAGTCGGCTGGTGATCAATAACGGCTATGCCGATTTCAACGAGCGGGACCGGGTGGCCTTTGCCTCCAATCCCGCCTTCGACGCCAGCACCCTGGACGTCTGGGCCCCCTTGCTCAACGGCGGGTGCGTGGTGGTGGTCGAGCAGCAAGTGCTGCTGTCCCAGGAGCGCCTGCGCACGCTGCTGATCGAGCAATCGGTGAGTGTGTTGTGGATGACTGCGGGGCTGTTCCATCAATACGCGGCCAGCCTGATGACGGCTTTCGCCCGCTTGCGCTACCTGATCGTGGGCGGCGATGTACTCGACCCGGCGGTGATCGGGCGCGTCTTGAAGGAAGGCGCCCCGGTTCACCTGCTCAACGGCTACGGTCCCACGGAAGCCACTACCTTCACCACCACGTACGAGATCAAGGCGGTCGGCGAGGGCAGCATTCCCATCGGTCGCCCCTTGGGCAACACCCGGGTCTACATTCTCGACGCCCAACAGCGGCCTGTGCCGCAGGGCGTGGCGGGTGAGCTGTACATCGGCGGCATGGGCGTCGCCAAGGGCTACCTGAACCGTCCGGAACTGACGGTCGAAAAATTCCTCACCGATCCCTTCAGCCAGCGACCCGGGGCCCTGATGTACCGCACCGGAGACCTGGGACGTTTCCTGGCCGACGGCAACATCGAGTACCTGGGCCGTAACGACGGCCAGGTGAAGATCCGTGGTTTCCGTATCGAGCCGGGGGAGATCGAAGCCCGGTTGGCCCAACACCATGACGTGAAGGAAGCCGTGGTGCTGGTTCGCGAGGACGCGCCTGGAGAGAAACGCCTGGTGGCGTATTTCACGCCGCGCTCCAGCGACGAGGCAGTGGATATCGAAGCCCTGCGCGCTCATCTGCAAAGTCGCTTGCCGGACTACATGGTGCCGGCGGCCTATGTACAGCTCCAGGCCTTGCCCCTCACCTCCAATGGCAAGCTGGACCGCAGGGCCTTGCCGGTGCCGGACCAGGCTTCGATCGTCAGCCGGGGCTACGAAGCCCCCGTGGGGGAGGTCGAAAACACCCTGGCCCGCCTGTGGAGGCAGGTCCTGCATGTGGAGCGGGTGGGGCGCCACGATCATTTCTTCGAGCTGGGCGGCCATTCGTTGCTGGCGGTCAACCTGATCGAACAGATGCGCCAGGTCGGCTTGAGTGCCGATGTCCGCGTACTGTTCGGCCAGCCAACCCTGGCGGCCCTGGCCGCGGCGGTGGGCGGCGGCAATGAGGTCGAGGTCCCGGCCAACGCAATCACCTGCGGCTGCGAACGGATCACGCCTGACCTGTTGCCGCTGGTGTCGTTGACCCAGGAGGCGATCGACCAGATCGTCGCCAGCGTGCCGGGCGGTGTGTCCAACGTACAGGACATCTACCCGCTGGCGCCGCTGCAGGAAGGCATTCTCTACCACCATATCGCGGCGCGGCAGGGCGATCCCTACGTGCTCCAGGCGATGTTCGCCTTCCACAGCGAAGCGCGTATCGAGGCCTTCGCGCAGGCGCTGCAAGGCGTTATCGATCGTCACGATATCCTGCGCACGGCGGTGTTGTGGGAGGGCCTGGAACAGCCGATCCAGGTGGTCTGGCGCAGGGCCGCGTTGAGTGTCGAAGCCGTCACGCTGGAAACCGGAGGCGCCGATGCCGTGACCCAGCTCCATTCGCGCTTCGACTCCCGGCACCATCGCCTGGACATTCGCCAGGCTCCGCTGATATGCCTGCGCCATGCCCATGACCCGGTCAACCAGCGCTGGGTGGCGATGCTGCTGTTCCACCATATCGCGCTGGACCATACCGCGCTGGAAGTGGTGCAACAGGAGATGCAGATGCTCCTGCTCGGCCAGGCCGATCGGCTCGGCGAGGCGATGCCGTACCGAAACTATGTGGCCCAGGCTCGCCTGGGTGTCAGCGAGCAGGAGCACGAGGCATTTTTCCGCGACATGCTGGGCGACGTCGACGAACCGACGCTGCCCTTGGGCTTGCAACAGGTCCAGGGTGACGGCCTTGGCATCGAGGAGGCGAAGCTCGCGGTGGAAGCCGGCTTGAGCCGCCGGCTGCGGGCACAGGCGCGGCGAATCGGTGTCAGTGCGGCCAGCCTGCATCACCTGGCGTGGGCCCAGGTGCTGGGACGGTTGTCCGGACGCCAGGATGTTGTCTTCGGCACGGTGCTGATGGGGCGGATGCAGGGCGGCGAGGGCGCCGACCGGGCCCTGGGCATGTTCATCAATACGTTGCCGCTGCGGGTCGATCTGCAAGCCCAGGGCGTGCTGGCCGGCGTCAAGGCTACCCATGGGCGACTGACTGCCTTGCTCGGCCACGAGCATGCGTCCCTGGCCCTGGCCCAGCGTTGCAGCGGCGTGGCTTCACCGGCCCCGCTGTTCAGCGCGTTGCTGAACTACCGGCACAGCGCGGCCGATGCGACCTCGGTCGAGGCCCGGGATGCCTGGCAGGGCATGGAAGTCCTTGGCAGCGAGGAACGTACCAACTACCCGCTGACCCTGTCGGTGGATGACTTGGGCGAAGGCTTCATGTTGAGCACCCTTGTCGTCCAGGGAATAGGTGCGCAGCGCATCTGTGCCTATATGCACACCGCGCTCGAAGGCCTGGTACAAGCCCTCGAGCAAGCGCCGCGCATGCCCCTCGACCGCCTGGAGATCCTGCCGCAAACCGAACGCGACCTGCTGCTGGCGGATTTCAACGCCACCGATCGCCCTTATCCGCAGGACCAGACCGTCCTGGCGCTGTTCGAGGCCCAGGTTGCACACCTGCCCCAGGCGGTCGCGGCGGTGCATGGGCAGCGACAGGTCAGTTATGCGCAACTGAACGAGCGAGCCAATCGCCTGGCCCATTACCTGTTGGGACTCGGCGTGCAACCGGACGACTGCGTCGCGATCCTGCTGCCGCGCTCGATCGACCTGCTGGTCGGCCAGTTGGCGGTCCTCAAATGCGCGGCGGCCTATGTGCCCCTGGATCGCAACGCTTCGTTGGAGCGCCAGGGCTTCATGCTGGAGGATTGCCGGGCGAAGGTCTTGCTCACCTTCAGTACCGAAGTCGCCCCCGAGGGCACCCCTCGCGTCGAGCTGGACACCTTGACCTTGCAAGGCCCGATCCACAATCCGGCACTGGCGCAATCCAGTGAATCGATTGCCTACATCATGTATACCTCGGGTTCGACAGGGCAGCCCAAAGGTGTCCTGGTTCCCCACCGGGCCATCAACCGGCTGGTGATCAACAACGGCTACGCCGATTTCAATGCCCACGACCGAATCGCCTTTGCCTCCAATCCGGCGTTCGACGCCAGCACCATGGATGTCTGGGGCGCGCTGCTCAACGGCGGGCAGGTGGTGGTGATCGACCATGAAACCCTCCTCGAACCAGCGCGGTTCGCCCAGGTCCTGGTCGATACGGGCGTCACGGTGCTGTTCGTGACCACGGCCATTTTCAACCAGTACGTGCAACTGATCCCCGAAGCCATCGGCGGCTTGCGCATTCTTTTGTGCGGTGGCGAACGCGCCGACGCGGCCTCCTTCCGACGCTTGTTGAGCCTGGCGCCGGGCTTGCGCCTGGTGCATTGCTACGGTCCGACCGAAACCACCACCTACGCCACGACCCTGGAAGTCAAGGCTGTGGCCGAGCACGCGCAAAGCGTGCCCATTGGCGGGCCCATCTCCAATACCCGGGTCTACGTACTGGATGCACGCCAGCGGCTGGCGCCCCTGGGTGTGGTCGGCGAGATCTGCATCGGCGGCAAGGGCGTGGCCAAGGGGTACTTGAACCGAGCGGACCTGAGCGCGGAGAAGTTCATCGCCGATCCGTTCAGCCCCGAGCCCGGCGCGCTGCTTTACCGCACCGGTGACCTGGGCCGCTGGCTGCCCGAGGGCAATCTGGAGTGCCTGGGACGAAACGACGATCAGGTCAAGGTCCGCGGGTTCCGTGTGGAACTGGGAGAGATCGAGGCCAGGCTCGTCGCCTGTGGCGGCGTGAAGGACGCGGTGGTCGTGGTGCGGGCCGACGAGCCGGGAGAGAAACGCCTGGTGGCGTACCTCATTGCACAGCCTGAGGTCAGCCTCACCGTGGCGGCGTTACGCGAGCAGTTGTCCGCCACCCTGGCCGAATACATGGTACCTGCCGCGTTTGTCCTGATGCCGGCGTTCCCCTTGACACTGAACGGCAAGGTGGACCGCAAGGCCTTGCCCGTGCCGGCGGCGGAGGCGTACGCCAGCCAGGCCTACGAGGCCCCCCAGGGCGAGGTCGAGCAAGCGCTGGCCGGCCTGTGGGCCGAGTTGTTGAACGTCGAACGTGTGGGGCGTCACGACAACTTCTTCGAACTGGGCGGCCATTCGCTGCTGGCGATGAGGCTGATCGAGCGCATGCGCCAGGCCGAGATGGCCGTGGACGTGCGGGTCCTGTTCAGCCAACCGACGCTGCGGGCACTGGCAGCCGCCGTGGGCGGACACCGCGAGGTGGTGGTACCGGCCAATGCCATCGTCCAAGGGTGCGAGCGAATCACCCCGGACATGTTGCCACTGGCTGCATTGAGCCAGGAGGCCATCGATCGGATCGTGGCAAGCGTGCCGGGAGGCACGCAAAACGTGCAGGACATCTACCCCCTGGCGCCCCTGCAGGAAGGCATCCTGTATCACCACCTGACGGCGAAAAAAGGTGATCCCTATGTGCTGCAGACGCTGTTCGGCTTTGACAGCCGCGCACGCCTGGATGACTTCATCCTCGCGTTGCAGCGGGTGATCGAGCGCCACGACATCTTCAGGACCTCGATGGCCTGGGAAAGCCTCGACGAACCGGTGCAGGTGGTATGGCGACAGGCTCGGCTGATCGTCGATGAGCTGGAACCGGATCCGAGCGCCGGGGATGTCGTTGCGCAGCTGCAGGAGCGTTTCGACGCCCGGCATGTGCGCCTGGATGTGCGCCAGGCGCCGATGTTGCGCCTGGTTATCGCAGAGGACGTCGACAACGGACGCTGGATCGCGATGCTCCTGTTCCATCACATGGTGCTGGACCATACGGGGCTGGAAGTCCTGGAGCGTGAAATGCAGGCCCAGTTGCTTGGCAAGGCGCACGAACTGGGCAATGCGGTGCCTTACCGCAACTATGTGGCCCAGGCGCGCCTGGGTGTCGGCCAGCAGGAACACGAAGCCTTTTTCCGCGAGATGCTTGGCGATATCCAGGAGCCGACCCTGCCGTTCGGTCTGCAGGATGTGCAGCGCGATGGCTCCGGTGTGGAGGAAGTGAAGCTGGCGGTGGAGGCGGGCTTGTGTCGCCGTCTTCGCGCCCGGGCCCGGCAGTTGGGCGTCAGTGCGGCGAGTGTGATGCACCTGGCATGGGCCCAGGTACTGGGTCGTGTCAGCGGTCGCGACGAAGTGGTCTTCGGCACCGTGCTGTTGGGGCGGATGCAGGGGGGCGAGGGCGCCGATCGGGCACTGGGCATGTTCATCAACACCCTGCCATTGCGGGTGAGCCTGGGTGGGCACGGTGTGGCCGCCGGGGTCAAGGCCACCCACAGGCGTCTCACTGGCCTGCTGGGGCATGAGCATGCCTCACTGGCCCTGGCGCAGCGCTGCAGCGGTGTGGTTGCACCGACGCCGTTGTTCAGTTCAATGCTCAACTATCGCCATTGCGGGGTCGAGGTGACTGCCCAGGCGCTGTCGGCGTGGCAGGGCATCGAGTCGATTGGCGGCCAAGAGCGTACCAATTACCCCCTGGCGCTGGCGGTGGATGACGAAGGCGAAGGCTTCAGCCTGGTGGTGCAGGCACTGGCCGGTACCGATGCGCGGCGTGTCGGCGACTACATGCACACTACCCTCGAAAGCCTGGTCACGGCACTGGAGCGGGCGCCGGAGACGCCCCTGGGTGAGCTGGCGATTCTGCCCATGACTGAACGCCAGCGCCTGCTGGAAACGTTCAATGCCACCACGGTCGATTATCCCCGAGGCCTGACCTTGCACGGTCTGTTCGAAACCCGTGCCGAGGCCAGCCCGGACGCCATCGCCGTGGTGACTGACGACGAGCAATGGAGCTACCAGCAACTGAACCACCGCGCCAACCAGGTTGCCCATCGCCTGATCGCCCTGGGGATCCGCCCGGACGATCGGGTGGCGATCTGCGCCGAGCGCAGCCTGGAAATGGTGGCCGGCCTGCTGGGCATTCTCAAGTCCGGTGCTGCTTATGTGCCGCTCGATCCGGATTATCCGCTCGATCGCCTGGCCTACATGCTGGACAACTGCGCGCCGAGCGTGGTGCTGACCCAGGGGGCCTTGCAGGCACGCCTGCCCGCCACCGATGCCCGGACGTTGTTGCTGGACGATGCCGCGTTCTCGACCCAGTCGACGGCTAATCCAAGGGTCGAGGAGCTGCGCTGCGACCATCTGGCCTATGTCATCTACACCTCCGGTTCCACCGGCCTGCCCAAAGGCGTGATGAACGAACATGGGGCGGTGGTCAACCGCCTGCTGTGGATGCAGGACGCTTATCCGTTGACGGCTGCCGATGCGGTGCTGCAGAAGACCCCGTTCAGCTTCGACGTATCGGTGTGGGAGTTCTTCTGGCCGCTGTTCACCGGCGCCCGGCTGGTGATGGCCCGTCCTGGCGGGCATCGCGACCCAGCCTACCTGTGCGAGGTGATCCAGGCCCAGGGCATCAGCACGCTGCACTTCGTACCGTCGATGCTGGACGTGTTCTTGGCCCATGGCGCCGCCCACGGCTGCGACGGGCTGCGGCAGGTGATGTGCAGCGGCGAAGCCTTGCCGGGGCATCTGGTGCGGCGTTTCAAGGCGCAACTGCCGCAGGTGGCGTTGCACAACCTGTACGGCCCCACCGAAGCCGCCGTGGACGTCACGGCCTGG
>NZ_FPKK01000031.1:0-12886 GCF_900119645.1 Pseudomonas sp. NFACC43 | reverse complement strand
GGGGCGGCGAGTGGCGCAACACCTGGGCGATGCGCCGGGGATCGAGCACATCGCCGCCCACCATCAGGTAGCGCAGGGCCGCGAAGGCCGGGGCCAGAGGTTCGGCGAACTGATGGAACAGCCCGGCGGTGAGCCAGAGGACGCTGACTTCATGGCGCAGCAGATGTTCATTGAACCGGGCCGCATCCAGCAGGGTGTCGCGAGGACAGACCACCAGACAGCCGCCGTTGAGCAATGCGCCCCAGATTTCCAGGGTGCTGGCGTCGAAGGCCGGGTTGGCGGCCAGGGCGATGCGATCCTGGGCGTTGAAATCGGCGAAACCGTTGTTGCGCACCAGGCGGGTGATGGCGCGGTGGGGCACCTGCACCCCCTTGGGCATGCCGGTCGAACCGGAGGTGTACATGACGCAGGCCGTCGCGTCGGCGGGCCGCGGTACATCCGGGCCGGGCGCCGCGGCGCTGACCAGGGTGTCTTCCCAGGTCGCCAAGGCAAGGGATTGGACGGCTGGGTCCGCGGGGATCGAGTGCGGTTCGTCCACCAGCAACCAGGCGCTGCCGCAATCGTGCAGCAGATTGCGGCGCCGCTCCGAGGGCGTGGCCGTGTCGATGGGCACATAGGCCGCGCCGTTTTTCAGGATCGCCAGGATCGCCACGATCAACCGTGGGCCACGGGCAAGGCACAGGGCAACCCGGGCGCCCGGCACCACGCCGTGTTCGGCCAGCCAACCGGCCAGTCGGCCGGCGCGCTCATCGAGCTGGCGATAGCTCAGGGACTGCTCGCCGGTCTGGATCGCCGTCGCCTCGGGCCGCCGCTTGACCTGCGCCTCGAACAGGCGAGGCAGCGACTCATCGCGAGGGTAGTCACGGGTGGTGGCATTGAAGGTGTGCAGCACGTGTTCGCGCTCGGCCGGGCCGAGAATGGACACGGCCTCGAGCGGTTGTCGGTCATCGGCGACCAATGCTTGCAGGGTGGTGTGCAAGGCCTGCCAGTGACGTTGCACGGTGTCGGCCTCGAACAGCGCGGTGGCGTAGATGAACCGACCGGCAATCCGGCCGTCACGCTCGTGCAGGTCCAGGGTCAGGTCGAACTTGGCGCTGTCTTCATGGGTGGATAACGGCGTCAGCTCCAGCGAGTCCAGCTCCAGGCTGGGCTGCGGGGCGTTCTGCCAGGCGAACATGACCTGGAAGATCGGACTGTGGGCCAATGAGCGCGAGGGATTCAATGCCTCGACCAATTGCTCGAAGGCAACTTCCTGATGGGCCTGCGCATCCAGGGCGGTACGCCGCACCTGGGCCAGCAGTTGGCTGAACGCATCGACCTCACCGAGCCGCACCCGCAACGCCTGGGTGTTGACGAAAAAGCCGACCAGCGGCTCGACCTCCGCCCGGGTCCGGTTCGCCAGGACCGAACCGATGACCAGGTCGTCCTGCCCCGACAGGCGCGCCAGCACCACCGACCACGCGGCCAGGAGCGTCATGAACAGGGTGCAGCCATGTCGTTCGGCCACGTGCTTGAGCGACTGGACCAGGTGGGCGTCGATGCCCACCTCCAGGCTGGCACCGGTGAAATCCTGGTGCGCCGGGCGAGGGCGGTCCAGGGCGAGGTTCAACAGCGGCGGTGCGTCTTCGAGCTGGGTGCGCCAGTAGGCCAGTTGTTCGGCGATCCGTTGCGCCTGGCGCGCAGAGCGCTGCCACAGGGCATAGTCGGCGTACTGGATGGCCAGTGGCGGCAGGCGGTCGGCCTGGCCGTGGACAAAGGCCCGGTACAGTTCAGTCAGTTCCCGGGTGATGACCGATAACGACCAGGCATCGCCGACGATGTGGTGCAGCGTGACCAGCAAGACGTGCTCCTGCTCCTCCAGGCGCAACAGGCGCGCACGGATCAGCGGACCGCGCGCCAGGTCGAACGGTGCCTGGGCCTCGGCGGTGCAGTGGGCCTGGAAGACCGCCGGGGGCTGGCCGCGCAGGTCGTCGACGGGCATGGCGAAGGCCTGCGGCGGGTCGATGATCTGGAACGGTTGCGCGCCCTCGGAAACGAACCGGGTGCGCAAGGCTTCATGCCGCTCGACGATTCGCGACAGGGCGGCCTGCAACGCCGCTGGGTCAAGCGCTCCCCGCAGGCGCAGTCCGCCGGCCATGTGGTAGGCCGCGCTGGCCTGGGCATCGAGGTGGGCGATGAACCACAGGCGCTGCTGGGCGAAGGACAACGGTAGCCGCGCCGGGCGCATCGCCGCCGGAACAGGCGCCGCCCCGGACAACCCGGACGCTCCCAGGGATTCGATGGCACGGGCCTGCCGCGCCAGGGTCGGGTGATCGAACACGCAGGCCAGGGGCAGTTCGATGCGCAGTTGCTGGCGCAGTTGGGAAATCAGTTGCACCGCCAGCAGCGAATGGCCGCCGGATTGGAAGAAATGGTCCTCACGGCCTACCCGTGGGCGTCCCAGCAGGCGACTCCAGATCGACGCCAGTTGAGTCTCCAGCGGCCCTTGGGGCGCTTCGAAATGATCGCTTTCCGTCTGCTCCGGCGCCGGCAGCGCGCCGCGGTCCAGCTTGCCGTTGGGGGTCAGGGGCAGGGTCGGCAAGGCCACGTAGGCCCCAGGCTGCATGTACTCAGGCAGACAGGCGTGCAGGGCCTCGCGTAACTGGGCCTCGGATACCGGGCTGTCCGCCTGCCCCACCCAGTACGCCACCAGGCGCGGATCGCCGCTGGCGTCTTCGCGGGCGATCACGACGGCATGCAACACACCGGGCACCCGGGCCAGGGCGGCTTCGATTTCTCCCAGCTCGATGCGGTAGCCACGCACCTTGATCTGGAAATCGTTGCGCCCCAGGTAGAGAAGCTGACCGTCGGCAGTCCAGCGACCCAGGTCGCCGGTGCGGTACATCCGGGCCCCCGCCTGGAGCGCGAACGGGTCGTCGACGAAGCGCTCCTGGGTCAGCTCGGGTCGGTTCAGGTAGCCCCGGGCAACGCCGGCACCCCCGATATAGAGTTCGCCCACCACGCCCTGGGGCACCAACTGGCGGTGCGCATCGAGAATGTAGACCTGGGTATTGTCCAGCGGTCGTCCGATACCGGGGACGAAACCCTGCTCACGACTCATCGACACCCACGTCGAGTAGGTGGTGGTCTCCGAAGGGCCGTACAGGTTGCACAGGCGTTGCACTGCGCTGTGGGCGAACACCTGCTCCACCAGGCTTTGCTTGAGGGGCTCGCCGGCCAGGTTGACCACCTGTGTTGACCCTGGGATCGCCTGGGCATTGACCAGCGCATCAAGGGCCGAAGGCACGCTGTTGATCAGCGTGACCGGCACGGGGCGGTCGAGCAAGGCCAAGGCGTTGGTGGCCACGTGCAAGGTGGCGCCGGCGGCCAGGGGCACGAAATATTCGAACACCGCCAGGTCGAAATTGATCGAGGTGGCGAAGAGGCTGTCCCGCAGGCTGGCGGTATCGAACGCATGCAGCGCCCAGTGCAGCAGGTTGCAAGCGTTGCGGTGCTCGATCATCACGCCCTTGGGCGTACCGGTGGATCCCGAGGTATAGATGACATAGGCCAGGTGAGCGCTGGTCAGGCCAAGGCTGGCGGGATCCGGGTCATGGACGGGTTGTTCGGCCAGGCGCGCCTTGACAGGGGCCGCGTCCAGGCAAAGCACTTCGCAACCGGCGGGCGCCGGGACGCTCGATTGCAGCGTGCCGAGTGTCAGCAGCGCACGAGGCGTGCTGTCGGCGAGCATGTGCAGCAGGCGTTCCCGCGGGTAGGCCGGGTCCAGCGGCACATAGGCGGCACCGGCCTTGAGAATGCCGAGCAGGGCGATCAGCAGCTGGGGGCCACGCTCCAGGCAGATCGCCACTCGGCTGTCCGGCTCGACACCGGCCTGCAGCAGCAGGTGCGCCAGCCGATTGGCCTGGGTATTGAGCGCCTCATAGGTCAGGGGGCTGGCACCGTTGGCGGCGTCGAAACGGGCGGCGATGGCCTGGGGTTGCCGTTGGGCCTGCCGCTCCACGGCCAGGTGCAGCAGAGCCGGGCCGTTATGCGGGCGGGTGGTGGCGTTGAACGTGCGCAGGACCCGCTCCTGTTCGGCGGCGGGCAATACCGAAAGCTGGCAAGCCAGGGTCAGGGGACGCTGTTCCAGGGCGTCGAGCAGGTTCTCCAACGCGGTGCGCAGCCAGCCCAGTACCGGTTCGGCGCCCACCTGGTGATCGATTTGCAGGCTCAGCGAAAAGCCTTCCCCCAGGTCGTCCACCGACAGGTTGAAGGGGTAGTTGGTGCGCTCCTCACCGCCCAGCACCTGCATGCCATCGACCTGGGGTGCATGCCCGGGGGCCGCACTGTGGCGATAGTTGAGCAACGCCGAGAACAGCGCGGTGCCGCTGGGCAAGGCGCTGCAACGCTGGGCCAGGCCCAGGGGGGCGTGCTCGTGGGCGATCAGCCGGCTGAGCAGCGTGTGGGTGTCGCGCAATGCCTGTTCCACTGAGACGGCCAGGCGTACCCGCAGGGGCAGGGTATTGATGAACAGGCCCATGGCACTGGTCGCTTCGCCGGCACCCAGCAGGCGACCGAACATCACGGTGCCGAAGACCACGTCGTCGCGGCCGCTGGTCTTGCCCAGGACCAATGCCCAGGCAAGATGGAACAGGCTGGCGCTGCTGACCCCCAGGACACGCGCACGCTCACGGATCCGCCGGCTCAGGTCGAGGGTGAGTGCGGTCTCCAGGGTCTGTACCTGGTTGCCATCGCCGCGTACGTCCAAAAGGCCGCAGGGCGCGGTGGGTTCGTCGATGTCCCCCAGCAGCTCGGTGAAGAATGCCTCGTGCTGCGCTTCGCCCAGGCCCTGGCGTGCGCGCAACACGAAATCCCGGAACGGCTGCGGCGGCTGCAGATCCGCCAGACGGCCTTGCTGGATCGCGGCGACTTCTCCCACCAGGCGTTCCAGCGAGGTATGGTCCATTACCGCGTGGTGATGCAGCAATTGCAGCAGCCAGCGTCCGGTTCCCGGATCCTCGGCGGCCACGGCGCGCATCAGGGGCGCCTGGCGCAGGTCCAGGCGCTGATGACGCGGGTCGGCATGGGCACGCAGAGCGGCCTCGACGTCGACCTGGCTCGGATGGAGGACTTCCAGCGCCAGGGGCGCCTGGCGCCAGACTACCTGCACCGGCTCGTCAAGGCCTTCCCAGGCCAGTGCCGTGCGCAGGATGTCGTGGCGGGCGATGGCCTGGTTGAGGGCATCCATGAAACGTCGCAGGCAGGGCTCATCGTCGAAGGCCAGCAGCACATGCAGCAGATAGGTATCGCCGTGCTGCTGGAGCAGGTGATGAAAGAGGATGCCCGCCTGCAACGGCACCAGAGGATAGATGTCCTGGATATTGGCGCAGCCGCCCGGCACGCTGGCGACGATACTGGCGATCTGTGCTTCGTCCAACTGGCAGAGATCGAGCATCGCCGGGGTGATGTCGTCGGTGCCTGGCGGCAGGCCGCTACTGCTGCCGGCCTGGGCGGCGGGGTTGCGCAGGGCTTCGATCAGGGCCGGTTTATGGCTGCGCAACAAGGCGATCAGTGCCTGGTCGGCCAATACCTGGTCATCGGCCACTACCGATAATTGATCGCCGCGCAAGGACAGGGTTACGCCACGTTGTTTGAGCAGGGCCAGCAATTGTTCCGTGGTCACAGGAGCAGTTCCTTCAAAGGGGTGGTGGCCATGGCCAGACCGGCGAGGGTCGGGGTGGTGAAGAGTTGGCTGATGTCGACCCGCAGGTTGTGCTGTCGCATGCGCTCCACCAGAGTCATGGCGATCAGCGAATGGCCGCCCAGGGCGAAGAAATTGTCGTGCCGGCTGACCCGTTCGACATTCAGCAACTCGCACCAGAGCGCCGCCAGGGTGATCTCCAGTTCGCCTTGCGGGGCTTCGTAGAGGGTCTGCACGTAAGCCTGGGCGTCGGGTTCCGGCAGGGCGTTGCGGTCGAGCTTGCCGTTGGCGGTCAGCGGCAGGCTGTCCAGGCGCACGTACAGGCCGGGCAGCATGTAGTCGGGCAGGCGTTCGGCCAGGGCGGCCCGGGCCTGGCTCGGCGTCGGTGGCGCCGTGCCCTGCAGGTAGGCGACCAGCCGTGTCACGCCGTGGCGGTCGTTGCGCCCCACCACCACGGCTTGCTGCACACCGGGCAAGGCCAGCAACTGGCTTTCGATTTCACCCAGCTCGATGCGGTGGCCGTGGATCTTGACCTGGAAATCCGTGCGCCCCAGGTAGCTGAGGCTGCCATCCTCTTCCCAGCGCCCGAGGTCGCCGGTGCGGTAGAGCCGCCCACCGGCCTGGGCAGTGAACGGATCGCTGAGGAATCGTTCGTCGGTCAGGGCCGCGCGCTGCCAATAACCACGGGCGACCCCATGGCCACCGATGTGTATTTCCCCGGCCACTCCCACCGGCACGCGCCGGCCATGTCGATCGAGGACATGCACCTGGGTGTTGGGCAGCGGTTGGCCGAGGCTCGGCGTCGAATGGCTGTCGAGCCAGGCACTGGTGGTGTCGACGGTGCACTCGGTGGGCCCATAGACGTTGAGCACCCGAACCTCGGCTTCAGCGGCCAGTTGCGTCCAGAGTTCGCTGGGCACCGCCTCGCCGCCGAGCAGGATGCGCCGTGGCAACGGTTGTCGTGTCTGCGCCGCCTGCCGATGCTTGAGCAAGACCTGCAACTGGGTCGGGGTGCAATCGAACAGCGTGACCTGGCGGCTGTGCAGGTAGTCCAGCAGGGCGCTGGCATCCAGGCGCACCCGTTTGGGAATCAGCACCAGGCAGTGGCCGCTGAGCCATTGGCAAAGCTGTTGTACCGAGGCATCGAAGGCGACCGAGGCATTGAGCGAGCAACGGGTGCCCGGCGGCAGGTCGTCCAGGCGTTGACGCAGCCCGGCCCAGAGGTTGAGCACCGAGTGGTGCTCGACCATCACACCCTTGGGCTGTCCGGTGGAGCCAGAGGTGTAGATCAGGTAGGCCAGGTCCGTGGGCTGCTGGCCCAGGGCGATAGCGTCCGGGTCGTCCGCGCTGGCCTGGGTCCAGGCCAGGGATTCGGGCGCGTCAAGGCTGAGCAGTGGTCCACCCGTAAAGGTCGGTAAACGAGGACGCACCCGTTCCTGGGTGAGCAGGGCCGCCGGTGCGCTGTCGTTGAGCATGTAGGCCAGCCGGGGCGCCGGGTAGTCAGGATCCAGCGGCACATAGGCGCAACCGGCTTTCCACACCGCCAGCAGGGCAATCGCCAACTGCACCTCGCGCTCCAGGCACACGGCGACGAGCTGGCCGCTCTGCACACCCAGGTTGCGCAAGTGATGAGCCAACCGGTTGGCCTGTTCGTTGAGCTGGCGGAAGCTCAATGCCTGGTGTTCGTCGATGACGGCCAAGGCATCGGGGGTGCGCGCAGCCTGTTCGGCGAAGCGCTGCTGCAAGGTCGCGCCGGACGACGGCAGGGCCACTGGCCGGTTGAAGCGATCCAGCCGCGCTTCTTCGTCGTCGGGCAGCACGCGCAACTGCTGGACGGGGGTGTCGTCGGCCTGTTCCAGTGCCTCGACAAGGGCGTCCAGGGTTTGCAGCATGAACCCGACCAGGCGCGCAGGCGCGTACGCCGGGTGGGTCTGGGCGGTCAGTTGAAAGCCTTCGCCCAGGTCGTCCACCGCGAGGTTGAAGGGATAGTGAGTGCGTTCTTCGCTGTGCAACAGGCTCATGCCCGGCATGGCCTGGCGGACGTTCGCCTGGTCGGCATGGCTGTAGCGGTAGTTGAACATCGCACTGAACAGCGCGGTGCCGGCGGGTACCGCGCTGCAGCGCTGGGCCAGTGCGAGTGGGGTCTGCTCGTGGCTGAGCAACCCGTTCAAGGCCTGCTGCACGCCTTCGAGCACGATGCCCACACCGCCATCCAGGCGCACCCGCAAAGGCAGGGTGTTGATGAACAGTCCCAGGGCCCGGTCGGCATGGGCTCCGGCTTGCAGGCGGCCGAACAGCACGGTGCCGAACACCACGTCATCGCGCCCGCTCAGGCGGCTCAACACCAGCGCCCAGGCCAGGTGGCAGACGCTGGCGGCACTCACGCCATGGGCACTGGCTTGCTGGCGCAGGCGGTGCGCCAGCCCAGGCTCCATCGGCTGTTGGTGTTCCAGGGCGCGCCAGCGGGGATCGGCCTGCACGTCGATGGCGAACGGCAGGGTGGGTTCGTCCAGGTCCCCCAAATGCTCGCTGAAGAACGCCTGTGCCGCACTGACAACCTGCGGTCGACGCGCATGGGCCACCAGCCCGCGAGCGCTGACGGGGCGCGACAGCTGCGCCTGCCGGCCGCCTTCGATCAGTGCGATTTCCTCGATCATCAGTTCCAGGGAAGTGTGATCGACCACCACATGGTGATGCACAAGCAACAGCAGCCAGCGGTCGTGGACGGCGTCGAACGCTACCCGTGCTTCGATCAATGGCGCCTGGCGCAGGTCGAGGCGGTAATGGCGAGGGTCGGCACTGGCGTGCAGTTGCGCGGCGACGTCGCCCTCGAATGCCAGGCGCACTGGCTTGAAGGCCACCTGGCGCAGCACCACTTGCAGCGGCTCCTGCAAATCCTCCCAGAGCACCAGGGTGCGCAAGGCATCATGCCGGGCGATGACCTGTTCCAGCGCAGCGCAGAAACGTTGCAGGCACGCTTCGTCGGTGAACGCCAGCAGGCTGCGCAACAGGTAGTTGTCCCCGGCACTCTGGGCCCGATGGTGGTAAAGCATGCCTTCCTGCAGAGGGCCCAGCGGATAGATATCCTGGATGTTGCCGGCACCGCCGGGAACCTGTGCCGCGATCCTGTCGATCTGCGCCTGGGCCAGTTCGACGAGGTCGAGCATCGGCGGGGTGATCCGCGAGCAGGGGGTAGGGATGCAACTGACGCTTTCCACGGGCGCGGCCTCGGTACCCAGGGTGTCCAGGCGTTGCGCCAGGGCCGCGAGGGTCGATCGCTCGAAGACACTGCGGATATCCAGGTTCCAGCCGTTGCGGCGCAGTTGTTCGAGCAGTTGCACGGCCAGCAGGGAGTGTCCGCCCAGGCTGAAAAAATCATCCTCGCGACCGATGTCCGGCTGGTCGAGCACCTGGGCCCAGATCGCCGCAAGCCGACGTTCGGTGTCGCTGCGCGGAGGGGACTTGTCCCGGTCGGCGGGCAGCGTCACGGGCAGGGGCAGTGCCTGCCGGTCGAGCTTGCCGTTGGGCGTCAGGGGCAACTGGGGTAGCGCGATGCAGGCGCTGGGCAACATGTAGTCCGGCAAGCGGTTTTCCAGGTAGGCCCGCACCTGCGCCAGGTCCGGGACCGGCGCGGCGGGATCCTGGGCGACCAGGTAGGCCACCAGCCGCGGATCCCCGCCAGGCCCGGGTTGGGCCAGGACCACCGCTTCGCGCAGGCCCGGCATGCCCAGCAGTTGCGCTTCGATCTCTCCCAGTTCGATGCGAAAGCCCCGCACCTTGACCTGGAAGTCGTTACGGCCCAGGTACTCCAGGTGTCCGTCGGCACGCCAGCGGCCCAGATCGCCGGTGCGGTACATGCGCGCTTCGGGATCGCTGACGAAAGGGTCCGGCAAGAACCGCTCGGCGGTGAGTTCGGCCCGGTTCAGGTAGCCACGGGCCACGCCGGCCCCGCCGATATGGATTTCCCCGGCCACACCCAGAGGCACTGGTTGGCGATGCCGATCGAGCAGGTAGATGCGCGTGTTGTCCAGGGGTTGACCGATACCGGGCAGGTAGCCCTGCTCACGGCTCATCGACAGCCAGGTGGAGTAGGTGGTGGTTTCCGTCGGGCCATAGAGATTGCAGACCCGGTCCGTGGTGCCCTGTGCAAACAGTTGCTCCACCAGCCGTGCCTTGAGGGGCTCGCCGGCCAGGTTGACGACTCGGGTGGTCGGCGCGATGGCGCCGATCCTCACCAGTTCCTCCACGGCCGAGGGCACGCTGTTGATCAGCGATACCGTATGGGGGCGCTCCACCAGGGCCAAGGCATTGTCCACCAGATGCAAGGTGGCGCCGGCGGCCAGGGGCACGAAGCACTCGAACACCGCCAGGTCGAAATTGATCGAGGTGGCGAACAGGCTGTGGTGCAACTCATCGACGTCGAAACTGCGCAGCGCCCAGTGCAGCAGGTTGCAGGCGTTGCGGTGCTCGATCATCACGCCCTTGGGCATACCGGTGGAGCCTGACGTATAGATCACATAGGCCAGGTGCGCGGCGTTCAGGTCCGCGGCATCGGGATTGTCGATGGGCTGGGCGTCCAGCCGAGCCTGTAGCTGCGGTGTGTCCAGGTCCCATCGCTCGATTGCGGTGGTGGCCGGTAGGCGCGTGCGCAATGCGTCACTGCTGAGCACCAGGCGCGGGGCGCTGTCTTCCAGCATGTGCCGCAGGCGTGCCGGCGGATAGGTCGGGTCCAGGGGGACGTAGGCAGCGCCGGCCTTCAGGGTGGCCAGTAACGCCACCAGCATGTGCGGACCACGCTCCAGGCAGATCGCCACCCGGTCGTCGGGTCGCAACCCGGTCGCCAGCAGGGCGTGGGCCAACCGGTTGGCCTGGCGATTGAGCTGGCCATAGGTGAGCGTGGTCGTGCCGGCTGACGCGGTTTCGATATGGGCGGCCACGGCATCGGGCCACAAGGCGGCCTGGCGCTCGAACGGCTGGTGCAGCAGGGTGTCGCGCGGATGTGCGTGTCGAGTCTGGTTGAACCCTTCCAGCAACTGTTGCCGTTGCGCCACGGGCAGGCTGTCCAGGGTGCAGGCACCGGTGGTCGGCGCTGTCTCCAGGGTCTGCGCCACCACGTGAAGGGCCTGGACCATATGGGCCAGGACGGTTTCGGCGCAGACCGAGCGATGGATCTGTGCGCTCAGGGCAAATTCATCACCCAGGTCGTCCACCGACAGGCAGAACGGGTAGTTGCTGCGCTCCTCGCTGCCCATCACCTGGATGCCGGGCAGGTCGAATTCCGGGCGCGTCGAGCGTTGGCCCTGACTGTGACGAAAGTTCAGCAGTGCCGAGAACAGCGGCGCATGGGCGGGCAAGGCACTGCAGCGTTGGGCCAGGGCCAGGGGCGCATGTTCATGGGCCAGTAGTTCCACCAGCCGCCCATGGACTTGGCGCAATGCCGTCTGCAATGGTAGGTCGAGGTCAATACGCAGCGGCAAGGTGTTGATGAACATGCCCAAGGCGCGGCCGACGTGCTGTTCGGCGTTGAAGCGTCCGAACAGCACCGTGCCGAACACGACGTCGTCGCGGCCGCTGGTCTTGCCCACCAGCATTGCCCAGGCCAGGTGGAACAGGCTGGCGACGCCCACTGCCTGGGCCTTGGCCAGATGCCGCAGGCGCACGGATAATGCCGGATCGAGCTGGCACTGGGCCTCGCGATTGTCGCGTCCCGAACCCTGGATATCATTCAGCCCATAGGGCAGGGTCGGCTCGTCGAGATCACCGAGCAAGCGTTGGAAATAGGCCTCTGCATCCGCCTGGCGTCGGGGCTGGCGCGCCTGGGCCACGAATTGGCGAAACGCGATGGCGGGGGGCAGCGGATGCCGGGGATCGAGCATCAGCGCCCGGACTTCGGCGAACAGCAGGCCCAGGGTGGCGTGGTCGATGGACAGGTGATGGTGAACCAGTTGCAGGTGCCAGCGCTGGTCGGCGGCGTCGAAGCGTACGAAGGCTTGCGCCAGGGGGGCACGGCGAATGTCCAGGTGCTCCTCAGCAAAGGCTCGGCCCTCGTCGAGCAGGACCACGGGCAAGCGGGCGACGCGCCAGACCACTTGCACCGGTGTATCCAGGCCTTCCCAGAGCACGGCGCTGCGCAACACGTCATGACGAGCGATGACTTGGTCGAAGGCGTCGATGAACCGTTGCAGGCGTGCCTGGCTGTCGAAGGCCAGGGTCGCGCGCAGCAGGTAGGCATCGTCCCTGGGCTGCAACAGGTGGTGGAACAGCAGGCCTTCCTGCAGCGGTGCCAGGGGATAGATGTCTTGTACGTTGGCCAGACCGCCTTCCACCGTGGTGACGATGTGGTCGATCTGCGCCTGGGTCAGGTCGAGTGAGAGCGTCGCCGCAGGTTCCGGGTCCTGGACTGAGTGTTCCAGCGTCGCCGCCAGGTTGAGAAGGTTGGTCGCGTTGAACAGGGTCCCGACGTCGAGGCTCCAGCCTTCGGCGCGCAGTTGCTCCACCATCTGAACGGCCAGCAGGGAGTGACCGCCCAGGGCAAAGAAATTGTCCTGGCGACCGACACGCGGTACGCCCAGGATCTGGGCCCAGAGTTCGGCCAGGCGGGTTTCCACCGGTCCCTGCGGCGCGTCGTAGCGGTGCAGGGCGAAGTGAGCTTCTCCCGGCTCGGGCAAGGTGCGGCGGTCCAGCTTGCCGTTGGCGGTGAGGCTGAAGGCGTCCACCTGGACGAACGCGGCGGGCAGCATGTAGTCCGGGAGCACCGCGGCCAACCGGGCGCGCAGTTCGCTGGGGTCCTGGGCGCTGGTGGCGGTGAAGTAGGCCAGCAGGCGCTGCTGGGCGTCGGCCAGCACCACCGCTTCGGTCACGGATGGCAAGGCCTTGAGCTGCGCCTCGATCTCCCCCAGCTCGATCCGGAAACCGCGGATCTTGACCTGGAAGTCGTTGCGCCCCAGGAACAGCAACACGCCGTCGACGCGCCAGCGGGCCAGGTCGCCGGTGCGGTACAACCGCGCGCCCGGCGTCGGGTCGAAGGGATGGGGCACGAAGCGCTGTTCGCTCAACTGCGGCTGGTTCAGGTAACCCAGGGCCAGGCCATCGCCGCCGATGTACAGCTCGCCGGCGACGCCGATGGGCACGGGGCGACGTTGGTCGTCGAGCACGTAGACCTGGGTGTTGCCGATCGGCTTGCCGATGGGAATGTCACCGGCCAGG
>NZ_FPKK01000035.1:0-5383 GCF_900119645.1 Pseudomonas sp. NFACC43 | reverse complement strand
ATTCGCTGCTGGCGGTGACCCTGATCGAACGCATGCGCCAGGCCGGGCTGAGCGCCGATGTGCGCGTGCTGTTCAGCCAGCCGACCCTGGCGGCCCTGGCGGCCGCCATTGGCAGTGGCAAGGAAATCGAGGTGCCGGCGAACCTGATTGCCGCCGACTGTGTGCAGATCACCCCGGACATGCTCACCTTGGTAGCGCTTGATCAGCCAACCATTGACCGGATCGTGGCCACGGTGCCCGGTGGCGCACGCAACGTGCAGGACATCTACCCGCTGGCGCCGCTGCAGGAAGGCATCCTCTATCACCACCTGGCCGCCGAACAGGGCGACCCCTACGTGCTTCAATCGCAGTTCGCCTTCGATACGCTCGAGCGTTTCGAGGCGTTCGTCGAGGCGTTGCAGGTGGTGATCGATCGCCATGACATCCTGCGCACCAGCGTGGTCTGGGAAGGCCTGGACGAGCCGCTGCAAGTGGTCTGGCGCCAGGTGCGGCTGGAGCCGCAACGCTTCGAGCCCGAGGCCACCGCCGGTGACGTCGCCACGCAACTGGCGACCCGCTTCGATGCGCGGCACTACCGCCTGGATCTGCGTCGGGCGCCGATGCTGCAACTGGTCCATGCCCGGGACGAGGTCCAGGATCGCTGGGTGGCGATCCTGCTGTTCCACCACATGGCCCTGGACCATACGGCCCTGGACGTGATGCAGCATGAAATGCAACTGCTGTTGCTGGGGCAGGGGGCGCAGTTGGGTGAGGCGATGCCTTATCGCAACTACGTGGCCCAGTCACGGCTGGGCGCGAGCGAAGCGGAGCACGAAGCCTTTTTCCGCGAGATGCTCGGCGATATCGACGAGCCAACCTTGCCATTCGGTTTGCAGGACGTGCAGGGCGACGGGCACGGTATCGATGAAATCCGCCAGGCCGTAGACCCGGCGTTGTCCCGGCGCCTGCGGGTGCAGGCACGCCAGTTGGGTGTCAGTGCCGCCAGCCTGGTGCATCTGGCCTGGGCCCAGGTACTGGGCAAGGTGTCCGGCCGGCACGAGGTCGTCTTCGGCACGGTGCTGTTGGGCCGGCTGCAGGGGGGCGAGGGCGCCGACCGTGCATTGGGCATGTTCATCAACACCTTGCCGTTGCGGGTGGATGTAGGCGCCGAGGATGTCAGGGCCGGAGTCAAGGCGACCCATGCCCGGCTGACGGCCCTGCTGGGCCATGAGCATGCCTCCCTGGCCCTGGCCCAGCGTTGCAGTGGCGTGGCGGCCCCGACGCCGCTGTTCAGCGCCTTGCTCAACTACCGGCACAGCGCGGTCGTGGTGGACCAGGATGCGCGCTCGGCCTGGAACGGGATCGAGGCACTGAACGGCGACGAACGCACCAACTATCCGCTGACGCTGAACGTCGACGACCTGGGTGAAGATTTTTCCCTCACGGCCCTGGTGGATTCGTCCATCGGTGCGGCGCGCATCTGCGGTTATATGCAGATGGCCCTGGGCAGCCTGGTCGAGGCCCTGGAGCAGGCGCCGCAGACGCCGTTGCAGGCCTTGTCCATCCTGCCGGCGGCCGAGCGCCAGCAATTGCTCGATGCCTGGAACCGCTGCGACGTCGAATACGCCGGGGATGCCCTGATCCATCGCCAATTCGAAGCCTGGGCCGCGACTCAACCTGACGCGACGGCCGTGGTCCACGAGGACCAGGCGCTCACCTATGCCCAGCTCAATGCGCAAGCCAACCAATTGGCCCATCGTCTGTTGGCCTTGGGGATCCGTCCGGATGACCGGGTGGCGATCTGCGCCGAGCGTGGGCTGGAGATGATCGTCTGCCTGCTGGGCATCCTCAAGTCCGGCGCCGGCTATGTGCCGCTGGACCCGGCCTACCCGGCCGAGCGCCTGGCCTACATGCTGCACGACAGCCGTCCGGCGGCCCTGGTGACCCAACCACAATGCCGCGACAACCTGCCGCCCATGACCATCCCGGCCATCGTGCTCGATCCGCTGGATGTCGATGAGCCAGCCCAGCAACCGTCCCACAACCCCGATGTGCCGGAGCTGGACGCCAGTCACCTGGCCTACGTGATCTACACCTCCGGCTCCACCGGCCTGCCCAAGGGGGTGATGGTGGAGCATCGCAACGTGGCGCGGCTGTTCTCGGCCACCCGACCCTGGTTCGATTTCGGTCCCCAGGACGTCTGGGCCCTGTTCCATTCCTTCGCCTTCGACTTCTCGGTCTGGGAAATCTGGGGCGCGCTGACCCACGGCGGCCGCCTGCTGGTGGTGCCGCAACTGGTGAGCCGTTCGCCGCAGTATTGCTATGCGCTGTTGTGCGAGGCGGGGGTGACGGTCCTGAACCAGACGCCGAGTGCCTTCCGCCAACTGATCGCGGCCCAGGGCGAAAGCGAGCTCAGGCACAGCCTGCGCCAGGTGATCTTCGGCGGCGAAGCCTTGGAAACCGGCATTCTCAAGCCGTGGTATGCCCGGGAGATCAACGCCGGCACGCAACTGGTGAACATGTACGGCATCACCGAAACCACCGTGCACGTGACTTACCACGCACTGAGCGCGGACGACGCGCAGCGGGTCGGTGTCAGCCCCATCGGCAAGCGCATTCCCGACCTGCAGTTGTATGTGCTCGACCCCCAGCGCGAACCGGTGCCGGTGGGCGTGGTGGGAGAGATGTACGTGGGCGGCGCGGGCGTCAGCCGGGGTTACCTGAACCGCGACGAACTGACCGCCGAACGTTTCCTGGACAACCCGTTCAGTGCCGAACCGAACGCGCGGATGTACCGCACCGGCGACCTGGGTCGCTGGCTGGCCGACGGCAGCATCGAATACCTGGGCCGCAACGACGACCAGGTGAAGATCCGTGGCTTCCGTATCGAGCTGGGGGAAATCGAAGCGCGGCTCGGCCAGTGTCCGGGGGTGCAGGACGCGGTGGTGCTGGCGCGCCAGGACAGCCCAGGCGACCAGCGCCTGGTGGCCTACGTGATCGCCGAGGAAGGCGAGCCTCCCACGGCGGCCGAGCTGCGCGCAGAGCTGCTGGGTTCCCTGGCCGAATACATGGTGCCCAGCGCCTTCGTGATGCTGACGGTGTTTCCACTGACCACCAACGGCAAGCTCGACCGCAAGGCCTTGCCGGTGCCCGACCAGTCGGCGGTGGTGAGCCGCGAATACGAAGCGCCGCAAGGGGAAATCGAGACCGCCATCGCCGCAATCTGGCAGGACCTGCTGCAGCTGGAGCGGGTCGGTCGCCATGATCATTTCTTCGAACTGGGGGGCCATTCCCTGCTGGCGGTGAAACTGATCGAGCGCATGCGCCAGATCGACCTGGCGGCCGACGTGCGCGTGCTGTTCGGCCAACCCACCCTGGCGGCCCTGGCGGCGGCCGTGGGCGGCCGTCATGAGATCCGCGTGCCGGCCAATGTCATTCCCGACGACTGCTCGCGAATCACCCCGGACATGCTGCCCCTGGCCGACCTGGACCAGGATGGCATCGACCGTGTGCTGGCAACGGTGCCGGGGGGCGTGGCCAACGTACAGGACATCTATGCCCTGGCTCCGCTACAGGAAGGCATCCTGTATCACCACCTCGCCGCCGCCCAGGGCGACCCCTATCTGCAATACATTCTGTTCGCTTTCGACAGCCGCTCGCGGCTGGAAGATTTTGCCAATGCCCTGCAAGGCGTGGTGTCCCGGCACGATATCCTGCGCACGGCGGTGGTGTGGGAAGGCCTGGACGAGCCGGTGCAGGTGGTCTGGCGCGAAGCGCCGCTGGGCCTCGAAGAGGTGGCGCTGGACCCGGCGGCGGGGGATATCGCCGAGCAACTGCGGACTCACCTGGACCCCCGTCATTACCGCCTGGATATCCGCCAGGCGCCGATGATGCGCCTGGGGTATGCCGAAGACGCGGCAAACGCTCGTTGGGTGGGCATGTTGCTGTTCCATCACATGGTGGATGACGCGACGTCCCTGGGCATGCTCACCGCGGAAATCGAGGCCCATGTGGTGGGGCGCGGGCATTCGCTGCCGGCGTCGGTGCCCTACCGCAATTACGTGGCCCAGGCGCGACTGGGCGTCAGCCGCGAGGAGCACGAAGCGTTTTTCCGGGAGATGCTCGGCGATGTGAGCGAACCGACGCTGCCGTTCGGCTTGCAGGATGTGCAGGGCGACGGGCATGGGATCGAGGAGGTCCGGCAGCGGGTCGATGCGGCGCTGTGCAAACGCCTGCGAGTCCAGGCCCGGCAGCTCGGGGTGAGCGCGGCGAGCCTGTATCACCTGGCCTGGGCCCAGGTGCTGGGCCGTGTGTCGGGCAAGGACGATGTGGTGTTCGGTACGGTGTTGCTGGGCCGGATGCAGGGCGGCGAGGGCGCCGACCGGGCGCTGGGAATGTTCATCAACACCCTGCCGCTGCGGGTGGACCTGGGCAGCCAGGGTGTAAGGGCCGGGGTCAAGGCGACCCACGCTCGCTTGTCCGCATTGCTGGGGCACGAGCACGCCTCGCTGGTCCTGGCCCAGCGTTGCAGCGGCGTGACCGCACCGGCGCCGCTGTTCAGCGCACTGCTGAACTATCGGCATCTCGGTGCGCAGACAGCCACCAGCGAAGCCATCGCCGCCTGGGACGGTATCCAGGTGCTGGATGGCGAAGAGCGCACCAACTATCCGCTGACGTTGTCGGTGGACGACCTGGGCGAAGATTTCAACCTGACGGTCATGGCCCAGGCGCCGATCGGTGCAGGGCGGGTCTGCAATTATGTGCAGACCGTGCTGGAAAACCTGGTCGAGGCACTGGAGCAAACGCCGCTGGCCCCGTTGAACGGGTTGCGGATCCTGCCGCAGGCCGAGCGTCGCCAACTGCTGGAGACCTGGAATGCGTCGCCGGCGACCTACCCCCATGACGCGTTGATCCACGGGCAGGTGGAGGCCTGCGCCGCAGCCCGGCCCGATGCGCTGGCGGTGCGGTTCGAGGACCGTTCGCTGACCTATGGCGAACTCAACGCCCGGGCCAACCAGGTGGCCCATCACCTGTTGTCCCTGGGCATTCGCCCCGATGACCGGGTGGCGATCTGCGTCGAGCGTGGGCTGGAGATGATTGTCGGCCTGCTGGGTATCCTCAAGTCCGGTGCCGGCTATGTACCGCTGGATCCGGCCTATCCGGTCGAGCGCCTGGCCTTCATGCTGCAGGACAGCACGCCGGTGGCGGTGCTCACCCAGGCTGCGACGCGGCATTGCCTGGCAGACGTGGCGGTTCCGGTGATCGATCTGGACCGTGCTGAATGGCCGGAAGCGTCCCTGGGCAACCCCCAGGTGGCGGGCCTGGATTCCAGCCACCTGGCCTACGTGATCTACACCTCCGGCTCCACCGGCCTGCCCAAGGGGGTGATGGTGGAGCATCGCAA
>NZ_FPKK01000037.1:0-4201 GCF_900119645.1 Pseudomonas sp. NFACC43 | reverse complement strand
TCCCCGACCCGCCGCACCTCGACCCGCGCGGCGGGCTGGCCCGTCCAGCTATGGCCGGTGCCGGAGAACACCGGTTTGCGGTCGGCGCCTACGCTCACCGTGAGGGTCGGGACCGGAACGGGGACTGTGACGGTGAACCTGTCGGCCCAATCGGAGTAAATCCAGCCCGCCCCATCGACAACCCCTTGCCGGGCATCCATCTGGCGGGCGGATGAAGGTGGCTGGTCGGGCCAGTCAACGGACCACCCCTCGCTCGTTACATTGGTATGCAGCTGCAGGGCACCGCCAGTGATATAGATCTCGACCCGGGCATCCCGGTAACCCGTACCGGAAAACCTGACAGTCCCGGGGCTGGGATAGGACACCTGGACAGGTGGCAGTTTCGCAGGCTTGATCTTGAAAGCCCGGGCGACGCTGCGCAGTGAAGTGACGCCACGGTAGGTCTGCTCGGCCACCAGCGATGTGGGGCCGGCTGCTGGCATACGAACGGTGGCGCTCCAGGCACCGCCTGCGCCTACATTCCCTGCACCGACACTGGTCTCATCCCAATCAACTTTCACGCTGACGGTGGCACCCTCCATCCCGCCTGTTCCCGATAAGGTGAAATTCATGTCCTGAGCGGTTGAGGCTGAAGGCGAGGTGATAGCCAGTGTGTTTATAACAATGAAGGAGCGGTGCTCCTGCGCGTATTTGACGGGGCCGTTCCCGACCCGATATGCAACCTGAGCGGTGTGGCGTCCAGTGGTCAACGCCTTACCCTGAGCCTCCCAGGTTTTGCTCGTTCCCACCGTGACGGTTTCGGACAGTTCGTCACCAACGTTAGGGATAACCGTCCATACCTGCACACCAGAAGCGCCGTCTCCTTTGAACACAAGCAAGTCGGCGCGCACGACAGAATCCGCCGTGGGTATCCTGAGTGTCATAGGAACCACTTTGACTGTTGCCTGGTTTGAATCGGCCCCCGTCGCTCCTCTCCACTGGAGAGCGAAGAACGTCAGCGTGCTCGCTCCGCTCGGCATGTTGAATGTAGCTTTCCAGTCGCCACTTTGCTCGATCGTGGCGAAGCCCAAGGTCGAGTAATCCCTGACATCATAAACAATGAGGGTGCCAAGACCGTACATTCCGCCTATTCCCGTGACGCTCACCGAAGAATCGGGGGGAACATCCCCAGGCTGATTGATGTAGGGGGCCAACGGGCGGTATAACGTAGTTACATCTCCCGTCATATTGACGTCTTTGACATCATCCCTGTCGTAAATAAAATTGAAATGTATAAAAGCACCCTTTACATTCCCCTCTACGGAACGGGTATGAACAAAAGAATGCCATTGACCATCTTGAATGCCACCATCATTCAAAAGTTGATCCCATCCCGTATCGCCTTTGGAAACAAGCTTCAGCTTAATATTTCCTTTCTTACGACCATTATCTTTCGCCCGATATCGCAGAGTCTTTACGCTGAGCGACCTTCCATCGTTTGACCAGGTGTATTCCACCTCAAGGTCTGCCCAATAACCTGAGTCAGCTGCTCTTATTGTTATGTTTGCACGGGTTTCAGTGAGTTCACCGTCATCGTCGACGGCACTGATAACTTCGCCTTGAGTTTCTGGCGAGCCTGCGGGCAGGCTCTCTTCGATACCGTCGTCACTGCCCATGCTTCCCCCCGTTTGGGAATACATTTCGGCTGGCAACATTGCCACGCCGTTCATGGGATAAGTGAATGACAACCTGGCGCGCCCGCGCACCTGTTAGATATGACAGTGCCGACAAGCGGTGCTGGGCGCGAAACCGGGGTCAAACAGGAGCGAACGGCGCCTTTGTCGAAAATGCCATATCTGCATGAATATTAAATTTCTATGCCGAAAAACTCTAAGCGCCTGTAACTTATTACAGTAGACCGGCCTGCAATATCCGCCCACCCTTATATTCAAGCAACCATCACAGTTTGACTTTAGATACGAACTCCCTTTTTTCGCCAACCTTGACTTCGGTAATGAATCCGCGCTCTCTTAAATTCAGGAATTCCGCTATGCAAGACGACGATTTCCCCCAAAATGCTGCGCAAGCCTCTGAACGGAGCGCCTCCGGCTTAATCGTGAGCGTTCCAAACGCCGTCTATAAAATACATAGCAACCTGGACAACTCCATGATTGTTGATATGTCGCTGACAGAAAGCAGCGCCTCTACCCATAACGTCAAACTGTATAGCAACAGCAACGCCACCGAATCCACTTGGAAATTCTATTCCATACAAGTCACACGCGACTTATCCATGTATCTGATTACGAACGGACGTAACAACCTGGCCCTAGGAAAGTCGCCTTACTACGAAGATGAAGAAAATGCAATCGCCTCACGCAACGACTGGCGAAGTAGTCAACTTTGGCTTCTGAAAGACGCGGGCGGCGGCTTTGTTTATTTAGAAAATCAATGGGCAAGCGATGTTCTGGATGTGCGGGGCGGCGGCACATCGAACAATACCAACATCATCATCTATCCTTATGGCGGCTCCGCCAACCAGAGATTCAAACTGGCGTATGTAAGGGAACTTTGACCTGTTTAACCTTTGTGAGCGCCAGGCATCGATTGCCTAAAGCGTAACGTCCAGGCTCCCATCGACCTGAACCACTTCAAAACGCGGGCTATCGCCCCAGTCCGTTCCACTCTGCCGCGCCTTCGCCCAGTGCGAGCCGGGGGCCAACGGTGCTTCGGGCGCGCCCGTCCAGGCACCGTCGGCCACCGGGCGATCCTGGGCCATCAACTGCCGGGCATCGAACCAGTACGACACATCGACGTCCTTGCCGGCCGCGCCGGTGCCTTCGAAAAACACCTGCCCGGCAAACCAGTGACCGGCCTCGGGCGAGGTGAACGTCGGGGCCGGGGATAACAGCAGTACCTCGTGCGCCGCGCTCCAGCCGGAGCGATAACCTTCGCATTCCTGCTGCACCATCAATGAATGAGTGCCGGCCGCACGCGTGATAGCGATGGGAATCGACCAGGTGCGGTTCGCCTGCACCTGCGCCCTGCCCAACAGCGTGTCGGGCGCGTCGCTCCAGGCCACTTCCACCCAATCGCCGACATAGCCATGGCCGGAAATCGTCGCTGTCGCGCCGAGGTGCTGTTGCAGCGCCGGGGACTCGATGAGCGGGATGGCCGGCACGGCGGTGAATTCATGTTCAGGACCGAAATCGGAGGGTTTGCCCTGAAAAAACTGTTTGGCCCGCAGCGTGTAAGTGCCCACCGGCAAATGGGTTTCATAGGACCAGTAGCCATCGACACCTCTGGCCCGCACCGTGGCCAGCGGCTCATCCGCGCCGTCGAGCCACAACTCGACCGTCGCGGTGTCCACCCCTGACGCCTTGCGGGCATAGCCGTCGATGATCGAGACGCGGGCCATGGCATCCCCCGGCTGGGGATACTCGATGGTGGGCGGGAACAGGATCACCGTGAAGCTGGCCGGTTCGCTTTTCTCGGAAGGAAATTCGCCATACTGCTGGATGGCGTAGACCTTGTAATCGTCAAACAAAAGGTCTTCCCGAATGGGCACCGACCATTCGTTTCCCGTGACTGGGGCTTCGCCGAGGGGCCTTTCCGAGACGAACTCATGCACCCGCATCGTCGCCCCCGGAATGCCACCGGTGCCCCGGATGACCGGGTTGTGATCCACGTCTTCATCGATGGGTGAAGTGATGACCGGTTTCAACACGACGATATCGAACGGCTGGAGCACCTCGTCGGAAGTCTGGCCGCCGAAGGACTGTTTCACCCTGGCGGTATACGCGCCGGGCATGAAAGGTTCGTCTCGGGTGAAGCTCCAGGTGGTACCGCTCACCACTGCGTCATAGGGCGAATCCGGGTCGCCGTCGAACCACAGCTGCACCTGCCCACCGTCCAGACAGGCGCCGGAAAAATGCGGCGTCAGGCCGTCGTGGCGAAACTCCACGGTGGGCACCGGGGCCCTGATGGTGAATTCCCGTGAGGCGGTGGGCTCAGACCGCAGGTCACTGCTCTCCCCGGCCGGCTTGAACAGTTGCCAGGCTTCGACGAAGTAGGTCCCAGGGTTCCAGGCTGCGGTGGCGATGCTGGACCAGGCGTTGTTCGCCACATTGGCAATCGGCGCGGCAGGCGTCGACTCCCCGACCCGCCGCACCTCGACCCGCGCGGCGGGCTGGCCCGTCCAGCTATGGCCGGTGCCGGAGAA
>NZ_FPKK01000036.1:0-4715 GCF_900119645.1 Pseudomonas sp. NFACC43 | reverse complement strand
GTCGTCGGCATCGCCATGAGCAAGACCGGAGCCGACAAGGGCCTGAGCAATTTATGCGAGGGCATCGGCAATGCCCTCTTTCCCCCCACGGTGCAGGCCAACATCCTCACCGGCTCCACCGACACGCTCACCAACAACATTCCCGCGGCCCGCGCCGCCGGAGCGATCGAGTCCCATGTCGCACCGGCCGGCACCGAGCTGGAGGCCCCCGAGGCCGAGCCCAGCTACCTGGACATGGCCGAGAGCTTCTTCTCGCAGATGTGGCGACCCACCGTCGCCACGCCTGCTCCCGGTGCCGTGCCCAAGCCAGAAGACCTGGTCATCTGCACCAAGCACCCGCCGATGCCACCGCAGTTCCTGGCCGAAGGCTCGGACAAGGTCACCATCAACGGCCAGCCCGCCGTGCGCAGCGG
This sequence comes from Pseudomonas sp. NFACC43, assembly GCF_900119645.1. NCBI lineage: Bacteria > Pseudomonadati > Pseudomonadota > Gammaproteobacteria > Pseudomonadales > Pseudomonadaceae > Pseudomonas > Pseudomonas sp. NFACC43. Next base: position 4,302 of record NZ_FPKK01000036.1, on the reverse strand, counting down.
CGACCGCAGCACCTGCGATGCCAAGGTGGTGTCGTCCGGGCTGATCTCTCCGGATGTGACCATCGGCGGCGGTTCGGTGGTGGTGCGCGAGATCCGCAGCGGCAAGACACCGGGCGTGGGCCTGGCGGTGACTGCGTTGCTGATGCTCAAGGGTGGCAAGGGCAAGTTCTTGAGCAAGCTGCCGTGCATGTTGGTTGGCGGGGCGGCGTCGATGGCGGTCAGTAGTGCGATGGGCGCGGCGGCCAATGCGGCCATGGGCTCGTCGAACCCGGTGCATGCCGCCACCGGCGCAAAAGTGCTGGGCGATGTCGAGGAGCTGGACTTCGTCTTGCCCGGGATCCTGCCCATCGACTGGCAGCGCTTCTATAACAGCCGCGACGAACGGGGCGACAGTTTGTTCGGCGCCGGTTGGAGCGTCGCCTACGAAATACGCGTGGAGGTCCTGCCCCATCCCGAGGGCGGCGAAACCCTGGTCTACACCGACGAACAGGGCCGCCGCATCGACATGGGCTCGATCCCCCTGGGCGGCGCCGTGTTCAGCCCCGGTGAAGGGCTCTCGGTCCGGCGGCACTCCGATGGAAAACTGCTGATCGAAAGCGCGGATGGGCTGTATCGCCTGTTCGAACCGACACCGGGCCATGCTGCGCAGCTGCGCCTCGATCAACTGGGCGACCGTAACGACAACCGCATCCATCTCGACTACGACGAAACCGGGCGCCTGGTGCGGCTGCGCGACAGCTTCGATCAGGTACAGGTCGAACTGGTCTACGACCAGCGCCGTCCACAACGCGTCAGTCGGATCGAACGCCTCTACCCCGACCAGCGCCGCGAAGTGCTGATGCACTACGGCTACGACGCCCAAGGGGATCTGGCGCAAGTGCGCCACTCCAACAACCAGGTCAAACGGCGTTATGCCTACGACTCGGGGCGGCGCATGGTGGAGCACCAACTGCCCACCGGCCTGCGCTGTTTCTACGAATGGGCCCTGCTTGAAGACCGGGAATGGCGCGTGGTGCGCCATTGGACCGACGCTGGCGATACCTACACGTTCACCTATGATCTGGCCGGCGGCATCACCCGCATCACCGACGGCTTGAACCGCATCAGCACCCGGCGCTGGGACGAGCGCTACCGGATCACCGAAGCCACCGATGCACTGGATCGCACCTGGACCTTCCAGTGGAACGACGAAAGCCAGTTGCTGGGGGCCACCGATCCCAACGGCGGGCAGCATCGGTTCAGCTATGACGAAACGGGCAATCTGTGCCAGACCCTCGACCCGCTCGGGCGCAGCGAGTCGACGCTGTGGCTCGAACACTGGGCCCTGCCCCTGGCTGAAACCGATGCCGCGGGCAACACCTGGCAGTACCGCTATGACGCGCGTGGCAACCGTATCCGTGAAACCGACCCACTGGGCCATGTCACCCGCTACCGCTACGACAACCACGGTCAGGTCGTCGAAATCATCGACGCCAGCGGTAAAAGCAAAACGATGCGCTGGACGCCGCTGGGTCAACTCAGCGAACACACCGACTGCTCCGGCTCCACCACGCGACTGAGCTACGACGAGCGTGGGCTGTTGCTCGGCAGCACCGATGCACTGGGAGAACGCACCCGTTTCAGCTACGACGACCTGGGCCGATTGCTGAGCAAGCAACTGCCCGACGGGCGATCCGAGCACTATCAGCGCGATGCCAGCGGTCAGTTGATCGGCTACAGCGACGCCGCCGGGCACACCACGTGCTTCCAGCACACCCCAAGCGGCCAGTTGCACCTGCGCACCGACGCCCATGGCCGGCGGGTGGAGTTGAGCTACGACCACTACGGGCGCCTGCTGGCCCTGACCAACGAGAACGGCGAAAGCTATCGGTTCGCCTGGGATGCGGGCGACCGGCTGAGCACCCAGCAGAGCCTGGACGGCAGCCTCAAGCACTACACCTACGACGCACTGGACAACGTCACTCGCGTGCAAGCCCACGCCGCTCCCGGCAGCACCAACCTGGACCTCTCGCCACAAGCGCCCATCGTCCATGAACTGGAGCGCGACGCGGTAGGACGGCTGGTTGCCAAGGTCACCGCCGACGGGCGCACCGAATATCGCTATGACGCCCTCGACCAGGTCATTGCCGTAACCTTCACCAGCCTGACCGGTGACCAGCAGAGCGTCGGCTTCAGCTACGATGCCCTCGGGCAGTTGATTGCCGAACAGAGCTGGGCCGGACGCCTCGAGCATCGCTATGACGAACTGGGCAACCTCACCCAGACACAGCTTCCCGATGGCCGCTGGCTGAACCGCCTGCACTATGGCAGCGGCCATCTGCACCAGATCAACCTTGATGGCCAGGTCATCAGCGACTTCGAACGCGACCGTCTGCACCGCGAAGTACTGCGCACCCAGGGACGCCTCAGCACCCGCAGCGAATACGACCGCAGCGGTCGTCTGCGGGCTCGCCAGCGACGGCAGCAGGGCCAGTCGACGTTGCTGCCGCCAATAGCGCAGTCGCTGTTTGCCTACGACAGCAGCGATCAACTGGTGGAGCGCTTCGACAACCAGCCCGAAGCCCCTCATCGCCAACTGCTGCATTACGATGCCACCGGTCGGATCCTTGCCAGCCAGGACAACCTCAAGGGCCAGCGCGAAGGCTTCGCCTACGATCCATCGGCCAACCTGCTCGACGGACTGATGGGCACCGGGCATGTCACCCATAACCGCCTGTTGACCTATCAGGACAAGCGCTACCGCTACGACGGTTTCGGCCGCATGGTGGAAAAACGCAGCAGCCGACGCGGCGTACAGCGCTTCAAGTACGACGCAGAGCAGCGTTTGCTGGAGGTTCACAACGACAACGGCTCGGTCGTGAAGATGACCTACGACCCGTTGGGTCGACGCATCGAAAAGGCCGAATACGACCGTCACGCCAACGTGCTCGGCCGGACCCGCTTTACCTGGGATGCGCTGCAACTGTTACAGGAGCACCGCAACGGCCAGACCAGCCTCTACATTTATGCCGACGACAGCCACGAGCCCCTGGCCAGGGTCGATGGCATCGGTGAGCAGCAGAAAGTCCGTTATTACCACAACGATCTCAACGGCCTGCCCGAACAACTTTCCGAAGCCGACGGCCACACGCTTTGGCGTGCCCATTACCAGGTCTGGGGCAACACCGCCGAAGAGTTGCGCGAGCCGTATTTCATCGAAGAACAGAACCTGCGGTTCCAGGGCCAGTACCTGGACCGGGAAACCGGCCTGCATTACAACACCCTGCGCTTTTACGATCCGGACATCGGCCGGTTCACCACCCCGGACCCCATCGGCCTGGCAGGTGGATTGAACCTCTACCAATACGCGCCAAACCCGGTGAGCTGGATCGACCCCCTGGGGCTGATGAAGTGCACGACCCCGCCGAAAGGTCGCAAGGTCAACCGGACGGTTTATCGCTTTGAAGAGCCTGGGCGGATCAGCACGACCTGGACGGTGCATAAATGGAACGTCGCCGCCCGACACCGTTATACCGCCCCCGGCCTGGGTGGCGTCTACGGCGCCAACTCGCGCAAGACCGCCATGGGCGAGGTCAATCACTGGGGCGTGGACCTGTCCACGCGGGTCCTGGTGAGCAAGAAAGTTCAGCTCAACAACGTCCTGGACCTGACCCGCGCCGATGTGCGCAAGCAATTGGGCGTGTCGCTGAAAAGCATCACCGGCAACAAATACACCCAGACCCACCAGATCGGCGCCTGGGCCAAGGCCAACGGTTATGATGGGATCCTGGCGCCGTCGGCGCGCAACCCGACCGGCAGTAATCTGATTTCCTTCGCGGGCTTTTAGAAATGGGACTGGAAGACGAATACGTCGGCGACGCCGACTGGCAAACCTTTGCGCGTCTGTATGAAGAGGACTACCTCGACGACAACGCCCGCACGCTCGCCAAGTCCATGGACGACAACCTCGACATGGCCGTGGTGCTCTATGGAAAACGAGGGCTCAAGGAAGGCCTGTGGTGGATGGAACAAGTGGTGCCGGCCTTGGGTAACAAACGCCCGGCCGATTGCCTCAAGAGCCCGAAGCTGATCAGGCGCCTGAGAATGGCATTGATGAGCATGCCTTGACCCCATAGGAAAAAGTATGCAATGGAAAGCATCGAAGTACATGCAAACGCATCCGCCAGACATCCGAGTCCCATGAGTATTCAATATGCCTGACGCACTCTGGGCGGCCCGCTTGGGCGATGCACTGGAACATACCTCGATGATGGCCGACATCCTCGGCGGCGTGCTGGAGGTGGCAGCGAATATCGCGATCAC
>NZ_FPKK01000040.1:0-2961 GCF_900119645.1 Pseudomonas sp. NFACC43 | reverse complement strand
GTAGTGTGGGGTTTCCCCATGTGAGAGTAGGTCATCGTCAAGATTAAATTCCGAAACCCCTATCTGCTGACGCAGGTAGGGGTTTTGTTTTGCCTTCAGGAAAGCGCCTTCTGTGTTTCTATGCAACCGTCTTGTGCATGGCTATCATGCGGGCCTCATTATCAGGGCGCGTTCGCATGCTCACGTTGCTAGAACTTCTGAAAGATGGCCGTTTCCATTCGGGGCAGGCATTAGGCGCTGCGCTCGGGATCAGCCGTAGTGCTGTGTGGAAACAATTGCAGCACCTGGAGGCGGAGCTTGGCTTGTCCATTCATAAGGTGCGGGGCAGGGGTTATCAATTGGCCAAGCCATTGCAGCTTCTGAATGCGGCTGAGATTGGCGCGCAAGAGTCTTGTGACTGGCCTGTTCATATATTTGATTCTATCGACTCCACCAATGCTGAGGCATTGCGGTCCATAGAGCGTGGGATGCACGCGCCATTCCTCATCCTGGCCGAGCGGCAAACTGCTGGGCGCGGTCGTCGTGGTAGGAAGTGGGTCAGCCCCTTTGCCGATAATCTCTATTACAGCTTGGTATTGCGCATTGATGGCGGCATGCGCCAGGTCGAAGGCCTAAGCCTCGCTGTTGGCCTTGCTGTTCTGCGTGCATTGCGTGATATGGGAGTGCTGGAGGCTGGGTTGAAATGGCCCAACGATTTATTAGTTGGTGATAAAAAAATCGCAGGTATCTTGCTTGAGCTGGTTGGCGATCCAGCAGATGTTTGTCACGTTGTTCTGGGGGTCGGTATCAATGTGAACATGCAGTCTGCAGATGAGGTGGATCAGCAATGGACCTCCATGAGCCTTGAGACGGGCAGAAACTTCAATCGGAATGAGCTTGTGGCGCGTTTGGGCGGCAGCCTTCGCCAATATCTGAGCCTGCATCAGGCGTCAGGGTTTTCGGCACTTCAGGCGGAGTGGGAGCGATATCATTTGTGGCAGGGGCGTTCCGTGTCGTTGGTTGCCGGCGCCAATCGCATTGATGGTGTTGTGCTGGGAGTCGATCGTCAGGGTGCGCTGCGTTTGAAGGTGGATGGCGTGGAAAGAATCTTTAGCGGTGGTGAGCTCAGCCTGAGGTTGCGTGATGATTCTTGAGCTCGATTGTGGCAACAGCTTTATTAAGTGGCGTGTTCTTCGCTCCGATGGCGTAACGCCTGTTGATGGGGGGGTAGTCGGTTCTGATGCTGATCTGCTGGCGAGTTTGAGTGGCTCGGGAAGATTCCAGCTTGCGAAGTGCCGCCTTGTCAGCGTGCGAACTCAAGAAGAAACGGAGTCGCTGGTTTCTTCGTTGGTTGACGCTTTTGGGATCTCTGTCGTAAGAGCAGTGCCTGCCCGGGAAATGGCTGGTGTCAGGAACGGCTACGAAGATTATGAGCGATTGGGGCTGGATCGATGGCTGGCGCTACTTGGAGGGTTTCATCTTGCCTCGAGTGCCTGCCTGGTGCTCGATTTTGGTACGGCCATTACGGCCGATTTCGTAGCGGCAGATGGGGGGCATCTGGGAGGGTTTATTTGTCCAGGTATGCCCTTGATGCGTAATCAGTTGCGTACCCATACCCGGCGAATTCGATATGACGATACGGCTGCCGAACGTGCTCATGAGAGTCTTGAGCCGGGGCGTACAACTGTAGAGGCGGTTGAGCGTGGGTGCATGTTGATGCTTAGGGGATTTGTGCTGACTCAGCTCGAATTGGCTCGACAGTACTGGGGAGAGGATTTCGTTGTGTTCCTGACGGGAGGGGATGCCAACCTGGTTGCGGGGGTTGTCCCGGATGCCAGGGTGGTCCCGGACTTGGTATTTGTCGGGCTCGCGATGGCCTGCCCTTTGTCTTGAGGTTCCTATGCGTTGGGTCTTTCTGCTCTTGCTTGTTTTAAACGCGTTCTACTACGTCTGGCATCAGCAGGAGGCCCCGCTTCGCGCTAAGGATGTCACTCCGCTGAATCTGTATCGTGGTTCGCAGCAGGATATTCATCTTCTGAGTGAAACGGCGGATGCGCTAGTAAGGAGGGATTTGGCCAGGCCAGGCGAGGCGCAAAGGAGCTGCTCCTATCTGGGTGGCTTCAATCGTTCAGAAACTGCCAGGCAGCTAGAGCAGAGGTTGCTAGCTTTGGGGGTCGTGGCTCGTGCTGCTTCTTCGAGTTCTCCTGAGGTGGGGGGATTCTGGGTCCAGGTTTCGCCAGAAAGTACTGTAAAGTTGAATGACATGTTGCTCCAAAACCTTTCCAAAGAATTCAATGAGTTAAAACATAAAATAATGCCTTGTGAGGGGGTTGCACCCACGGGGTAGTTTGCATAGAATGGCGCCCGCTTCGCAGCGAAGGCCTTTAACGGTTGAGGGTGCGAAGCGTTGTCAACGCATCTAACCTCAGGTTTTTAATGAGAAAATGGTTGACAGAAGGCTGGCATGATGTAGAATGCCGGCTCGCTTAGGAGGGGTTCCCGAGCGGCCAAAGGGATCAGACTGTAAATCTGACGTCTACGACTTCGAAGGTTCGAATCCTTCCCCCTCCACCAGTTTAGCGTGAGCTGCAAGCTCCGCGGGTATAGTTTAGTGGTAGAACCTCAGCCTTCCAAGCTGATGATGCGGGTTCGATTCCCGCTACCCGCTCCAAGTTTGCAGGTTGTGCAAAGTGTTTTGCTCTTGTAGCTCAGTTGGTAGAGCACACCCTTGGTAAGGGTGAGGTCAGCGGTTCAAATCCGCTCAAGAGCTCCATATAACAAGGCAGATATGAAAATATCTGCCTTTGTTTTAATGGTTAGTGTGACTTGCTAATTTCTTCTCCTAGGGGTGATTTCGATGGCTAAGGAAAAGTTCGAACGTAATAAGCCGCACGTCAACGTTGGCACCATCGGTCACGTCGACCACGGTAAAACCACGCTGACCGCTGCTCTGACTCGTGTCTGCTCCGAAGTCTTCGGCTC
>NZ_FPKK01000042.1:0-2138 GCF_900119645.1 Pseudomonas sp. NFACC43 | reverse complement strand
GCATAGCTCAGGCGTTGGCCTTCGAACACCAGCGCCGGGGCGTTGGGGCTCAGGGCTGCCTGCTGGCTCAGGGCCGTGTGCAGGTTGGTCGGGCCACTGTAGTGGCGGTCGGTGGCGTTCCACTGGTCCAGTCGTGGCTGGTCCTGCTGCTGCGGGAACAGCTCGATCAACGTGCGCTGCGGCGTCGCCACCAAGGCATCGAGCAGAGCGCACCACTGTGCGCTCCAGCGCTGCATTGTCGTTTCGTCGAACAACGCCGCCTGGTACTCCAGTGACAGGGTCATGTCACTGCCGTCGTCCTGGACTTCCCAGCTTTGCTCGAACTTGGCATCGACCACTGGCAGGGTCTGCTCTTGCACCTCCAGCCCCGGCCATTGACGGCTGTCCACGCGACCGTAGTTGAGAGAGAACAGTACCTGGAACAGCGGCGTGCGGTTCAGGTCACGATGCTGGGCAACGGTGCTGACCAGGGTGGCGAAAGGCAGGTCGGCGTGGGCCTGGGCCGCACGCAGGTCGGCTTCGAGGCTGGTCAGCAAGCGTTCGGCCGGCGCACGCTGCTCGACGTCGCTACGGATTACCAGGGTGTTGACCAGACAGGCCAGCAGCGCCTGGGATTGCGCCTGGTCACGCTGGTCCGCCGGCGTGCCGAGGCGAATCTCGCGTTGCCCGCTGTAGCGCGCCAGCAGCGCACTCAAGGCGGTGGCCAGGACCACATAGGTGGTGGTGCCCCGTTGACGGGCGAATCGGCGGATGGCTTCGGCCCGTTCGGCACCGAGGCTGACGATCACCTGCCGGGCACGACGGTCGACTTCGGCGCCGCGCGGATGATCGATGGGCAGGTCCAGTTGATAATTGTCCTGGCCCAGATGGTTTTTCCAGTATTCCAGGCTGCTGTTACGCCGTGCCTGGGTGTCCGGGTGCTGCTGCCAAAGGGCGAAGTCGACGTAATCGATCTCCAGCGGTGCCCAGGCGGGGGCCTGTCCGTTCAGCCCGGCGGCATAGGCCTGGGTCAGCTCGTCGATGAGCAATTGCATGGCCCAGCCATCGGTGGCGCTGTGATGCAGGCAGACCAGCAGACGGTGCTCGTCGCTGTCCTGGCGCTGCAACAGGTGCGCGCGCCATGGCGCGGCGGCAGCCAGGTCGAACGGTGCCATCAGTTCGTCCTGGGCCTTGGCGCAAGCCCAAGTCCAGTCCTGGGTCGGCACCGAGGTGACCGCGAGTGCCGGACCCTGCGGGTCGATCAGCAACTGTGGCTCCCCCTGGACCTCGACGATCCGGCTGCGCAGCACCAGGTGGCGCTGGCTGACCTGCTCGAATGCCGCGCGCAGGGCCTGGACCTGCAGTTCGCCGCGCAAGGTCAGAGCGAATGGCATGTGGTATTCGCGGGACTCAGGCACCAGTCGGCTGAGCATCCAGAACCGGCGTTGGGCTAGGCCCAGGGGCAGTTGCGCCGGGCGCGGTTGTACGCTGATCGATTCATCGGGCAGAGCCGCCCGCAAGTGCCTGGCCAGGGCCGCCACCGTCGGCTGGGCGAACACCAGCGGCAAGGGCAGGGACACCCCCAGGCGTTCACGGACCCGGGCGACCAGACGGGTGGCCAGCAAGGAGTGGCCGCCGAGTTGGAAAAAGTGGTCCTCGATACCGACGACAGAGCAGTCCAGCACCTCGCTGAACAGTTCGCAGAGCACGGTTTCAGTGGCATTGCGCGGCGCGGTGCGCGGCTGGTCGCTCTGGCTTTGCGGCAGCGGCGTGGCAGCCAGGGCCTTGCGGTCCAGCTTGCCGTTGCTGTTGAGCGGCAGGCGGTCGAGCTGCACGAAAAGACTCGGCTGCATGTGCGAAGGCAGGCGTTCGCCCAGGGTGGCACGCAGGGTGGCTTCGTCAGCCTCACCACACCAGAAGCTCACCAGGCGCTGGTCCAGCAACAAGGTCGCGGCGTCGCGAACGCCCGCTTGCGCCAGCAGTCCGGCGTCGATTTCCCCCAGCTCGATGCGTTGGCCCCGCAGCTTGACCTGGTGGTCGAGACGTCCCAGGTATTCGATGTTTCCATCGGCCAGGAAACGGCAGCGGTCGCCGGTGCGGTACAGGCGGTCGCCGGCCACGAACGGGCTGGCGAGGAAGCGTTCTTCGGTCAGGTCCGG
>NZ_FPKK01000043.1:0-1919 GCF_900119645.1 Pseudomonas sp. NFACC43 | reverse complement strand
CCCTTGGGAGTGCCGGTGGAACCGGAGGTGTACATGATGTAGGCCACCGCTTCGGCGCTCTGGGGCAGATCGAGGTCGACACAGGTTTCATCCACCTCCATGTGACCCAGGTCCACCCGCAGAGGACCCGCAGGAACCTTCTGACCTTTGCGGGCCAGGACCACCTGCGCTCCGCTGTCGTCGACCATGAACTGCTGGCGCTCCAGCGGCGCGCCGATATCCAGCGGCACGTAGACGGCGGCACACTTGAGCACCGCCAACTGGCCGACCAGCAGCTCGATCGAACGCCCCAGCCCCAGCGCCACGCGGTCCCCGGGCTGCACGCCCAGGCCTGCCAGATGGCGCGCCAGGCCGTTGGCCCAGGCGTTGAGCTCGCTATAGGTCAGGCAACGCCCATCCTGCACAGCGGCGATGGCGTGTGGACGAGCCTCGGCCTGGGCTTCGAACAACCCATGGACGGTCCGATCCTGCGGATAAGGACGCATGGTCGCATTGAAGCCCACCACCACCTGCCGACGCTCGGCAGCCGGCAGTATCGCCAGACGGTTCAACGGCGTCGACGGCGCCAGCTCCAGGGACTCCACCAGGGTTTCCAGGGCAATGTGCATGTACTCGCAGACCCGTTGCGCGCCGATCCGTGGCACCGCCAGCGCGGTCAGGTGGAAATCGTCGCCCAGGTCGTCCACCGACAGGGTCAGCGGGTAATTGGTGCGTTCTTCGTTGCTCAGGGTCTCGATGCCTTCCCAACCGGCCAGGGCCTGGCTGGAATCCGCGAGGCCGGCGCTGTGACGATAGTTGAGCAAGGCGCTGAACAGCGGCATGGGCGCAACCACGCCACTGCAACGCTGTGCCAGGGCCAGGGACGCGTGTTCATGGCCCAGCAGGCCGGTCAATCGCGCGTGGGTGGCTTCCACCCCTTCACGCACGCTTTGGATGCCCACTTCCACTCGCAGGGGCAAGGTGTTGATGAACATGCCCAGGGCCCGGTCAGCACCGTCCCCGCCTTGCATGCGCCCCATCAGTACGGTGCCGAATACCACGTCGTCCTTGCCGGACACGCGGCCCAGCAACTGTGCCCAGGCCAGGTGAACCAGGCTGGCAGCGCTGACACCCAACTGCCGCGCCAGGACCCGTAGGCGCTGGCTCAACGCCGTGTCGACAGGCCGCCGGGCTTCCTCGATATCCCGCCCGTCACCCTGCACGTCCCGTACACCGAACGGCAGGGTCGGCTCGTCGATATCGCCGAGCATCTGGCGGAAGAAGTGTTCGTGCTCCTGTTCGCTCACGCCCAGGCCCGCCTGCGCCACATAGTTGCGATAAGGCACTGCCGCCGCCAGCGGAGCGGTCTTGCCCAACAGATGCGCCTGCATCTCGTGCTGCACCACTTCCATGGCCGTGTGGTCCAGGGCCATGTGGTGGAAGAGCAACACCGCGACCCAGCGTCCCCTGGCCGCGTCTTGCGCGTAAGCCAGCCGCAGCATGGGGGCACGGGTGATATCGAGACGGTAATGCCGCGGGTCGAAGCGGGCCTGCAACTGCGAGGCGATATCCCCCGCCGCGTCGGCCAGCGCCACCTCTTCCACCACCAGTCGGGCTTTACGCCAGACCACCTGCACCGGTGAGTCGAATCCTTCCCAGACCACGCTGGTGCGCAGGATGTCGTGGCGATCGATGACATGCTCAAGCGCATCGACGAAAGCCGTCAATCGGTCACGATTGTGCAGTTCGAAGAGTATTTTCAGTACATAGGGGTCGCCCTGCTCGGCGGTCAGGTGGTGGTAGAGGATGCCTTCCTGCAGCGGCGCCAGCGGGTAGATGTCCTGTACGTTGCGTGCGCCACCGGGCACCGTGGCCACGATCCGGTCAATGGTTGGCTGATCAAGCGCTACCAAGGTGAGCATGTCCGGGGTGATCTGCAC